>JALRIN010000018.1 GCA_023255415.1 Cypionkella sp.
GTATTCTAAAAACGTATCATGAGCGTATTCCTTGGCCTCACCCGAAAAGCCCAGTTTCGACTACCAAGCTGAAAACATGTTCACGATAGCTTGCGCAGATGTCTTGCCAGCCCATTCCGTCTAAATCACCTAACTTGTTGCAATATTGAAACCGTGCCGCATTGCTTCGTGTTCGCGCCAATCCTCGAGTTCATGCCGCAGTTTCATGTTCAGCTGGATAATACGCCCGCCATCTTGCTCCAACGGGAACTGCCAGTCTTGTAGATGCTCAATCCACGACGCAGATGCTTGATCGTCTTTTTGCTGTTTTGCGATTCTTCAGACAATCCAATACCTTAGGTCTAATGTCTAGCTGTGTCTAAGTTTCGCAGGCTCAAGTAATCTTGGCAACATGAACTGCAAGTGACTGATTTTATTGAAATATTGGTGCCCGGAGACGGATTTGAACCGCCGACACGCGGATTTTCAATCCGCTGCTCTACCGACTGAGCTATCCGGGCACTGATGCGAAGCTGTTTCGCTTTCTGAGGGCCTGATACGCGAGGTGGGCGGGGCTGTCCAGAGGGTTTTGACAGAATTTCTGCGCTTTTTCAGGTCATTGCTGGGGTGTGGATGTAGGGGGATGGTTTGCATTGGCTGGGGCTGGGCGCTGGAGGTTTTGTAGTGGCCAGATAGGGCCGCAAAATCGTCGCAAGCGACCCCGCGGACACTGTCGCAGCTTTTGGTTTTCCGATTTTTGCCAAAGCTGCGCAGGCGGATGGCTGCAGCTTTAGCGAAGCGTGGCCTGACCTTTATCGCCACCGCAAGTCCGCGGTGAGCGGCTGGGGATTTGGCTGATAACAGCTTGTAAATCCTACGCTTTAGTTAGGAAATTTGGCCGATTTAGTCCTATCGCCAGCCTCATCAACCGGGTTTTCGTCGTCGATGGCTTCGACCGGGATGGCGTAGGCGCCGGTGAGCCATTTGCCCAGATCAATGTCTGAACAGCGACGCGAGCAGAAGGGTTTGTATTTCGCATCTGCTGCGCGGCCGCAGATGGGGCAGCTCATGCCAACAGCTCGCGCAGTGGCAGGCGGTCGCGCTTGCGGGTCATCTCGTGCAGGCCAAGCGTGGTCCAGCCGGCGATATTGACCTCGGTTTCGGCCTTGAAGGCGGCGCGAATGACTTGATCAAGGATCGCGCGGTCTTTCTTGGGCATCGGCGCATAATCCACCACGATCTGGCCACCCAACCCGCGCAGGCGCAGCTGACGCGGCAATTCGCGGGCGGCGGCGATATTGACCTTAAGCGCTGCGGCAGGCGAGGTGTCATTGCCAGTGTTCACATCCACCGCGATCAGCGCGCGCGTGGGCTCGATCATCATATGGCCTTCTCCAAGTGCCACGCGCGGGGCCAGCAGATCATCGATCATCTCGAGCACGCCGTGATCAGCAAAGCCGCCCTCGTAGACATCATCGGGGGCCGGGTCTGCCCAGTCGCGCCAAGCGGTTTCATGCGCGCCTGCGCCTTCGACCAGCAATTCGGGCGGACCGGTTAGATCGGCCAGCACGGCCTCGGCCAGCTCGCGCATGGCGGTGATGTCTTCGCTGACCTCTTCCGGTTCCGCCTCGGCTGCAGCCGAGCGAAGGATCAGGCCCAGGGTTTCATCTGCGCCCTGCATGGCGGCGGCGGCCAGCGCCTCGAGGTCGGCGCGCAGCTCTTCATCACGAATGCGGCGCGAGACATTTAGCCCCGGCGCATTGGGGGTAACGATGGCATAGCGCGATTTGAACAGCAGCCGCAGCGTTACCGGATAGGCCTTGCCCGCCTCGGCAGGGCCGGTGATCTGCACCAACAGGCGCTGCCCCGGGGCGATGCCTGCGGTTTGGCGCAAAAAGCCCGAGCCTTGCGGCAGTTTCACAAACAACCCGCCTTGGCCCTTCATCGGCCGGTCGGCCACGGCGCGATAGATCGCCCCCGGGATCGGCGCATCGGTGATCGGGTCGATCGCCAGATCTTCCAGCCGCCCGTCCACGATCAGGGCTGCGGCGGGGCGGTCTTGCAGGGTGTCAAGCAGAACAAGGCGGGTCATTTTTGGGTCCAGACCGGATAGCCTGCTGCGGTAAGCAGGGCGGTTGTTTCGGCCAAAGGCAGGCCAACGATGCCGGTAAAGCTGCCGGAAATCCACGGGATGAAAGCCGAGGCAATGCCTTGGATGGCATAGCCTCCGGCCTTGCCGTCCCATTCATTGCTGGCAAGATAGGCGTTCAGTTCGGCATCCGACAGACGCTTCATCTTGACCGCCGAGACGCTTTCGCGCGTCCAGATCCGGTCGCCGCGCCGCACGGCCACGGCGGTGATCACCTGATGTCTGCGCCCGCCCAGATCGGTAAGAAACCGCGCGGCCTCGCCGGCATTGGCGGGTTTGCCAAGGATACGACGCCCCAAGGCCACGGTGGTATCGGCGCAAAGCACGATGTCATCGGGCTCTGCCTGCACCGCAAGCGCCTTTTCGCGGGCAAGTCGCGCGCAATAGGGGCGCGGCAGCTCGGCCTTGAGCGGGTCTTCGTTGATGTCGGGGGGCAGGATCGCGTCGGGAACAATGCCAAGCTGGGCCAGTAATTCACGCCGCCTTGGGCTGCCTGATCCGAGGATGAACCGCATCAGGCGTCTCCACGCTGGTGGGCCCGCAGCGCGGACCCCAAATTTCGCTTGTCGCGCACGCTTATTTAAAGCGGTAGTTGATGCGGCCCTTTGACAGGTCGTAGGGGGTCATTTCCACCTGCACCTTGTCGCCTGCCAGAACACGGATGCGGTTTTTGCGCATCTTGCCTGCCATCACTGCGATCAATTCATGGCCGTTGTCGAGTTCAACCTTGAAAGTCGCGTTGGGCAGGAGTTCCTTCACGACACCGGGGAATTCGAGGATATCTTCCTTGGCCATGGTCTCTCCAATAGGATTTAGCCCGCGGAAACCGCAGGCGTCGCGGCGATATGCGCCTGTTCTGTCAGATTTTCAAGCAGAAAATGCAGGGCGATTTCATCGGGTTGTGACCTGGCGCAGCGGTTGGGCCAGGCGCGGGGCCTGCTCGGCCCAATGCAGATGGTTCAGCACACCGCCATCGCGGCGCAGATCTGCAATCGCGGCCAGATCAACCTCGCCGTAAGCCCAGCCGGGCGCGTCATAGTCGGTTTCGGCCAAAATGCCGCTGGCCGGAAAACCGCGATCGGGTGGTGTATAGATTGCGGCGCGACCGTGGTTTTGGTCAACCGCAGGGCAAAAGGCACAATCGCCCACGGTGGGGCTGTGCACGGTGATGCATTGGTTTTCCATTGCCCGCGCCATGGATCCCAGTCGCACGCGGGTAAAGCCTGCGGCACTGTCGGTGCAAGACGGCGCCAGCAAAATCTCGGCCCCCGCTTCGACCAGCGCACGCGCCAGCAGCGGGAATTCGCTGTCATAGCAGATCATCACGCCGATTTTGCCCAAGGGCGTGTCAAACAGCGTCAGCGGCCCATCCGGCACCACATCCCAAGTTTCCCGTTCAAACCGTGTCATGATCTGCTTGTCTTGATGCCCCAAAACCCCCGCAGGGCCATAAAACACCGCGCGGTTCGAGGGGCGCTTGCCGTCAAAGGCGGGGCCAGAGGCGCCAAGGATATAAACGCCATGCTTTGCCGCAAGCTTTGAGTAAAGCGCATCGACCGCAGGTTGGTGGCGAGCAACCTCGTGTAAGGCCGCCTCGATATCCATCGAAACCGCGCGCCCGCCCAAAGAGGCCAGCTCCATCGCGCCATATTCGGGAAAAACCAAAAGCTGCGCGCCTTGGCCGGCGGCCTCGTCCACCCAAGCGGTCAGCTTGGCGTCATATTCGGCAAAGCTTGCGAATTCGGTCAGCGGATAGGCGGCGGCGGCGATTTTCATAGCGGTCCTTACAGATGACGTATCCAGAATTGCAGCTGTTTCACGCTTTCGGCGCTGTCGCCGACGTCTTTCCAGCTAAACTCGGCCAAGGCGCCGGCCAGCGGCGCATAGCCATTGCGGCGCCAAAAGGCATCGTTTGACCGCGCGCCCTCGGGCTTGAGCGGGTGGTCGTCGGGCCGCAGCACCGAGCAAAAGGCAACATAGCTGCGGCCATGCGTGCGAGCATGGGCCTCGCGGTATTGAATGAACTGGCCGCCCAAACCTTGGCCGCGATAGGCGGGCAGGATCAGCGATTCTGCGCCGTAAAGAATATCAGTCAGCGCGATGTTGCGTTCGGCAAAGGGAGCTGCAAATTCCGCCGCGTGATCTTCCATCATCGTCGAGGTCGAGGCCCCCACCAGCCGATCGCCGTCAAAGGCTCCCACCAGCAAAGCGCCGGGATTGTTGCGGTAGCTTTCAAGATAGGCGCGCTCGTAATCTAACGTGCCGTCGTAAAGATAGGGCCAGTCGCGAAACACCGAGATGCGCAGACCGGCAACATCGTCTAAGGCGGCTTCCAGATCGGCTCCGCTCAGGGCGCGCAGGCTGATCATGCCGAGACCTGCGCGATCCAGTCGGCAAGGTTGTAAAAGGTGGTGATGCGGCTGATTTTCCCGTCACGAATGTCGAAAAACGCCCCGGCCGGCAGGCTATAGCGCTGGCCATGTGCTGCGGGCAGGCCGGGATCGGTTTGCAAATATTCGCCCTGCACCACGAATTCAGCCGCGGCACGGTCGCCGCTTGCATTGACAAAGATTTCAATCTTTTCAAGCCGTTCGCGGTAAGATACCCCCATATGCGCGCAAAATTCTGCAAAAAGCGCGCGGCCATGGCGCACAGCACCTTCATTGACGCGGTGTTCAACATCTTCGGACACGCAGGCCAACATTCCGGCTGGGTCTTCTGCGTTAAAAGCGGCGTAATAGGCGGCGATCAGGGCGTGCGACATGGAGCTAGGGCCTTCGGTGGTTTGGCCAAGCTTGGCACGCGCGCAAGCCAAGGTCCAGACACCTGTCTAAGCGCCGTCCTTTACCGCTTCCATCGCGACATAGGTCGAGGTCGCCGTCACATAAGGCAGTGCCGAGATCGCCTCGGCCAGCACCCGACGATATTCTTGCATATCCACCGTGCGCACCTTGAGCAGGTAATCAAACCGCGAGGCGATCATATGACATTGCTCGACTTCGGGCACCAAAACCACGGCGCGATTGAACTCTTGTAATGCAGCCTCGCGGGTGTCGGACAGGCGCACCTCGACAAAGGCGACATGGGCCAGTCCGATTTTGGCAGCGTTCAGCGTGGCGCGATAACCGGTGATCACGCCGTCTTCTTCCAGCCGTTTCAGCCGCGCTTGGGTCGGTGATTTTGACAGCCCGATTCGGCGGCCCAGCTCGGTGGCGCTGACCCGGCCATCACAGGCAAGTTCGCGTAAAATGGCGTGGTCAAATCGGTCAAGATCGTTTGGCATGTTAAAGCCCATTATGGCAGGAGATACGGCTGACTTAGCTTTTAACTTCGGGAATACAGCCTGTCAAACTTGCGATACATAGGGCAAAATCTGTAGGGAGATCTGCGATGTCGACAGGCGAAAATGCGTGGAATGTGATCGAGCGGCAAAGCCTGCGCGATGAGGCGGGTTTGGTGGCTGATCTGATCGCAGAGGCGGGGCTGGATGATGCGCGCCGCGCCCAGATCACCGAAGCCGGCGCCGAGTTGGTGCGCCAGATCCGCGCGTCTTCCAAGCCCGGTTTGATGGAAGTGTTTTTGGCCGAATATGGGCTTTCGACCGACGAGGGCATCTCTTTGATGTGTTTGGCCGAAGCCCTGCTGCGGGTGCCTGACGCCGAAACCATGGACGCGCTGATTGAAGACAAAATCGCGCCCAGCGATTGGGGCAAGCATTTGGGGCAATCGACATCCAGCCTTGTGAATGCCTCGACCTGGGCCTTGATGTTGACCGGCAAGGTGCTGGACGAGGGCAGCACTTCGGTGGTGGGTCATCTGAAAGCGGCGGTCAAACGGCTGGGCGAGCCGGTGATCCGCAGTGCGGTAACGCGCGCGATGAAAGAGATGGGGCGCAACTTTGTCTTGGGCGAAACCATTGAAAAGGCGATGAGGCGCGCCACCGAACTCGAATCCAAGGGCTATACCTATTCCTATGACATGCTGGGCGAGGCCGCGCGCACCGAAGCCGATGCGCGCCGCTATCACCTAAGCTATTCCGCCGCGATCACCGCGATTGCCAAGGCCGCAACCAGCGGCGACATTCGCACCAATCCCGGTATTTCGGTCAAACTTTCGGCGCTGCATCCGCGCTACGAGGTCGCCAAGCGCGCCCGTGTGATGGAGGAACTGGTGCCGCGTGTGCGCGCGCTGGCAGGCCTGGCCAAGGCCGCAGGTCTGGGCTTTAACATCGACGCCGAAGAGGCCGACCGTCTGGCGCTGTCGCTCGAGGTGATCGAAGCGGTGCTCAGCGATCCTGCACTCAAGGGCTGGGACGGCTTTGGCGTTGTGGTGCAGGCTTACGGGCGCCGCGCGGGGGCGGTGATCGACTGGCTTTATGCGCTGTCGCAACGGCTGGATCGGCGCATCATGGTGCGGCTGGTCAAGGGCGCGTATTGGGACGCCGAGGTCAAGCGCGCGCAGGTCTTGGGGCTGACCTCGTTTCCGGTCTTTACCCGCAAGCAAGCCACGGATGTAAGCTATATCGCCAATGCCCGCAAACTGCTGGGCATGACCGACCGGATTTATCCGCAATTTGCCACCCATAACGCCCATACCGTGGCCGCTATTCTGAATATGGCAACCGATAAAACCGCCTTTGAATTCCAGCGCTTGCATGGCATGGGGGAAAGGCTGCATGACATCGTGCTGACCGCGCAATCCACCCGCTGCCGCATCTATGCGCCGGTGGGCGCGCACCGTGATCTTTTGGCCTATCTGGTGCGGCGGCTGTTGGAAAACGGTGCGAATTCGTCTTTCGTTAATCAGATCGTCGATGAAGATGTCGCCCCCGCGCAGGTAGCGGCCTGCCCGCTGACGGCGATTGAGGCGATGGATCTGCTGCCCAGTCCGGCAATCCCGACAGGGGCGCAGCTTTTCGGGGCGCGCGCAAATTCGCGCGGCTGGGATCTGACCGACGCAGGCGATCTGGACGCCATCGCGGCTGCCCGCATGCCCTTTGAGACGGTTTTGTTCGAGGCAGGCCCGATGTTGGCGGGCCCGCTTGCCTCGACCGAGCGGGTCGAGGTGTTCAACCCCGCCACTGGCGCTGTGGTGGGCCATGTTCAGCACGCCTCGCCTGCCGATGTCGAAGTGGCGCTGGCCACGGCGGGCGTCTGGACGGCCGATGCCGCCGCGCGTGGTGCTGTGCTGCGCCGCGCGGCTGATCTTTACGAGGAAAACTTTGGCCAGATCTTTGCAATTTTGGCGCGCGAGGCGGGCAAATCCTTGGCTGATGCGGTCGCGGAACTGCGCGAGGCAGTGGATTTCCTGCGCTACTACGCCGATCAGGCACAGAGGCTGACGCATCCGCCGCGCGGGGTGTTTACCTGCATCAGCCCTTGGAATTTTCCTTTGGCGATCTTTTCGGGGCAAATTGCGGCGGCTTTGGCGGCTGGCAATGCTGTGCTGGCCAAGCCCGCACCGCAGACACCGCTGATTGCGGGTTTGGCGGTGCGGCTGCTGTATCAGGCCGGCGTGCCGGTGCAGGCGCTGCAGCTGTTGCCCGGCGATGCCAGCGTTGGCGCGGCAGTGACGGGCGATGCGCGGCTGGCTGGTGTTGCCTTTACCGGGTCGACCCAGACCGCGTTGCGCATTCGGGCGCATATGGCCGAACATCTGGCTCCAACCGCGCCGCTGATTGCCGAAACCGGGGGCTTGAACGCCATGTTGGTTGACAGCACCGCGCTGCCCGAACAAGCCGTGCGCGACATTCTGGCCTCTAGCTTTCAGTCGGCGGGTCAGCGCTGTTCTGCGCTGCGCTGCCTTTACGTGCAAGAAGACGTCGCAGCTGTGGTGCAGCATATGCTGTTTGGCGCGATGGATGAATTGGCGCTGGGCAACCCTTGGGATCTGGCCACCGATGTGGGGCCGGTGATTGACGCGCAGGCCCAAGCCGGCATTGCCGATTATATCGCCGCCGCGCGCGCCGAGGGTCGGGTTTTGCGCGAAATGGTCGCGCCGGTGGGCGGGCATTTCATTGCGCCCACTGTCATTCGAGTGGGCAGTATCGCCGATATGCCGCGCGAAATTTTTGGCCCCGTGCTGCATATCGCCACCTTTAAGGCAGGCGAGGTCGATCGGGTGATCGCCGAGGTCAACGCCACCCGTTACGGGCTGACCTTTGGTCTGCACACAAGGATCGACGACCGCGTGCAAAGCGTGGTCGAGGCACTGCAGGTCGGCAATGCTTACGTCAACCGCAACCAAATCGGCGCGGTGGTGGGCAGTCAACCTTTTGGTGGCGAAGGGCTTTCGGGCACCGGCCCGAAGGCGGGCGGCCCCGAGTATCTGCACCGCTTTGTCCAGCATAGCCGTGATGTGGTGTCGGGCGAGGATACCGCGCTTGACGAGGCGGGGATTGCCGCAAAGCTGGCTCAACCGCACAGCAAGGCCGCGGTTCAGGAACAATTGCTGCCCGGCCCCACCGGAGAAAGCAACCGACTGACCCTGATGCCGCGCTCGCCGCTGTTATGCCTTGGCCCAACCCCGCAAGCGGCCCAAGCGCAGGCCGAAGCGGTGCGCGCGCTGGGCGGCTATGCGATTGAAGCGGCTGGGCTTGCCGCCGCTGCGCTGACACGCTTGCAAGGCTTTTCGGGCGCGCTCTGGTGGGGCGATGCCGAGGGCGGGCGCAAGCGCGCGCAAGCCCTGGCGGCACGGCCAGGCCCGATCCTGCCGCTGATTGGCGGCATGCCGGACAAGGGCTATGTGCTGCTGGAACGCCATGTCTGCATCGACACCACGGCTTCGGGCGGCAACGCACAGCTTTTGGCCGAAGTCTCTGACACCTAAGCAGGCAGGGGGGGGCGATCTGCCCCCCTTCGTGCTTGACGAAAGCTGCGGCATCGGCAGGATGGCTGCATGTTTCCAATTCGCGACCATAACCCTTCGGGGCGCAAACCCTTTGTCACCTATGCTTTGATTGCGATCAATATGCTGGTGTTTCTTGGCTATTGGGGCCAGTTTTCCGCCCAAGGGTTGGATGCGTTTTTCTACACTTGGGGCTTGGTGCCCGACCAGATCCTGTCGGGCCGGGGTGGCCTGACGCTGATCACCCATATGTTTTTGCACGGCGGCTGGATGCATTTGCTGGGCAATTTGCTGTTTTTGTGGATTTTTGGCGACAATATGGAGGATGCCTTTGGCCATTTGCGCTATCTGGGATTCTATCTGCTGTGTGGATTGGCGGCGGCGGCTTTGCAGATTGCGGGCGATCCCAGCTCGAATGGGCCGATGGTGGGGGCCTCGGGGGCAATTGCGGGGGTTTTGGGCGGCTACCTGCTGCTGTTCCCGCGCGCCAAGGTCGATGTCTTGATCATCTTTATCGTGTTTTTTCGGATCTTTGCGATTCAGGCTTGGATCGTGCTGGGGATCTGGTTTGGCTTGCAGCTGATGAACGGTCTGGGTGCTACCCAAGACGGGGTGGCCTATCTTGCGCATGTGGGCGGCTTTGTGGCGGGGGCGGTGCTGACTTTTCCAGCACTTATCCGCCGTGGTGGGGTGCAGTTTTGGCGGCAAAATCATGGTCAACCGCCGCACCCGCAGGCGAAATATCGACTGGTCCCCAGCCAGATCCCCCGCGTGCCGCGCAAATAACGCCATAAAAAAGCGCCCCACAATCTGGGGGCGCCTTGGGTCTTGCAGGCAAAGGGCCGATCAAACGTCGCGGATGATCTTTTTCAGCGGTTCGAACAGCGGATCATTGGCGCAGATCAAGGCACCTTTTTCCAAGATGTCATAGCCTTCACGAACAGGGGCCACCATGCCGCCGGCTTCTTTCACCAACAAGATGCCCGCCGCGATGTCCCAAGCGTTCAGCTCGCGCTCCCAATAGCCATCAAAGCGGCCTGCAGCCACATAGGCCAGATCCAACGAAGCCGCACCCCAGCGGCGCACGCCAGCACAGGTCGGCATCAACCGCGCCAGATCGCCCAAGGTGGCAGGCAGGGTCTTTTTCGCACCAAAAGGCACGCCGGTTGCAAACACCGCCTCGTGCATCTGACGCCGCCCCGAAACCCGCAAGCGGCGGTCGTTCATCCAAGAACCCGAGCCTTTCTCCGCCCAATACATCTCGTCCTTGGCGGCATCGAACACCACGGCCGAGACGATCTCGCCCTTATGCTCCAGCGCGATCGAGACCGCCCAATGCGGCATGCCGTGCAAAAAGTTGGTGGTGCCGTCCAGCGGGTCGACGATCCAGCGGCGGGTTGGGTCGACGCCTTCGGTTTCGCCGGTTTCTTCGCCCAACCAGCCATAGGTAGGGCGCGCGCCCATCAGGTCTTCTTTGATCAGCCGTTCGGCTTCGCGGTCGGCCTTGGTGACAAAGTCGCCGGGGCCTTTGGTCGAAACCTGAAGGTTTTCGACTTCGCGGAAGTCTTTCACAAGGGCTTTGCCCGCGCGGCGTGCGGCCTTGATCATGATATTAAGGTTTGCGCTGCCCTGCATGGGAAATCTCCGGTCGGTTCAAGCATTGGGGCATACACGCGCAAGCGCGGTATGTGAAGGGGGGGCGGCAGGCAAAAGCATCGCCTGCCGCCAAGGCGGTTTAGTCATGCGCCACGGGGGCGGCCACGGCGGGTTTTGGGCTAAGATCTGGCTTTTTCAGCAGCAAGGCCAGCGGCATCGCGCAAAGCGTGACGATCATCATCAGCTTGAAATCGTCAATATAGCTGATCATCAGCGCCTGCACCGTCACCAAGCCTTCGACCTGTGACATGGTCACAAGGCTGCGCGCGGCGCCGGGCAGGGCATTGGTAAAGTTGGGGTTAAAGGGCGAAATCTCGGCCCCCAGCACCGAATGGTTGATCTGCAGATTGCGCGTCAGCATCAATGTCACGATCGAAATTCCGATAGACGAGCCGATATTGCGCACCAGGCTGAACAGGCTGGTGGCATCGGCGCGAAAGATGGGGTCGATGGTGGCAAAGGCAATCGTTGACAAGGGCACAAACACCAGCCCCAGCCCCAGCCCCTGCAACACCCCCGTCCAGATGATCAGCGATCTGTCCATTTGCGGCGTGAATCCAGTCATGAAATACAAAGACGCCGCCGTCAGGATCAGCCCCAGCGTCACCAAAAGCCGCGCATCCACCGAGCGCACCAATTTGCCCACCACGATCATCGACACCATGGTGCCCACGCCGCGCGGCGCCATCACCAGCCCGGTGGTGATCGTCGGATAGCCATAGATCCGCGCCAGCATCGGCGGCAACAGCGCAAGGCTGGCCAAAAGAATGATGCCGATCACAAAGATAAACACCAAACCCGTGGCAAAGTTCTGATCCAGAAACATCCGCGGTTCCAGAAAGGGTTTCTCGGCGCCCAAGATATGGATCACAAAGACCCACATGCCGGTCAGGCACAAAAACAGATAGATCCAAGTCTCGGTGGCCGAAAACCAATCAACCTCGGCGCCACGGTCCAGCATCAGTTGCAGCGCGCCAATGCCGATGGACAGCATGGCAAAGCCAAAGAAATCAAAGCGGCGGATGCGGGTAACAGATTTCGGCAGATAGGCCGCACAACCCAGCAAAGCGATAATCCCCACCGGCAGGTTGATGAAAAACACCCAGCGCCAGTTAAAGCTTTCGGTCAGATAGCCGCCCAGGGTTGGGCCAATGATCGGCCCCACCATGATGCCAGCCCCCCAAAGCGCCATCGCCGAGCCTGCTTTTTCACGCGGGTTGATATCCAGCAGAAAGGTCTGCGACAGCGGCACGATGGCCGCACCAAAGATGCCCTGCATCAGGCGAAACAGCACCATGGAATTCAGGTTCCAGGCCACACCGCAAGCCATCGAAAAGATCACAAATCCGGTGATCGAGATCATAAAGAACTCGCGCTTGCCGATGCGGTCTGACACCCAGCCCGTCACAGGCGTCATGATCGCCGAGGCGACGATATAAGACGTCAGCACCCAAGTGATGGTGTCTTGGCTGGCGCCCAAATCGCCCGTCATCGTCGGCAGCGCCACATTGGCAATGGTGGTGTCCAGCACCTGCATGATCGTGGCCAGCATGATCGAGACCGTGATCAGGCCTTTATGGGGCACTTGGGTTGGATCGGAGGTCATGGGTTTACTTCAGAAAATCGGGCAGCAGGTCTGACAGGCTACGGCTTTGGCCGGTATCAACCGAGACGCTGGCCGAAAGACCCGAGGCAAGCCCCGCGGCCTCGGCCGGATTGGTCAGGCGCAGACGCACTGGCACGCGCTGGGTGACCTTAACCCAATTGCCCGTGGCGTTTTGTGCGGGCAAAAGCGAGAATTCCGACCCAGTGCCTGCGCCAATCGCCTCGACCACAGCGGCCAGCTTTTGGCCGCCTTGCAGGTCAATACTGATCTCGGCGGGCTGACCTGACTGAACAAATTCCAGCTGGGTTTCTTTGAAATTGGCCTCGACCCAGACATCATCGGTTTGCACCAAGGTGAACAGGCTTTGCCCGGCGGCCACCATCTCGCCCGCCTTGAAAGAGGCGGCTTGATAGATCACGCCATCGGCAGGCGCGCGCAGGCTGGCATTGCCAAGGTTATAGGCGGCCTGATCGCGTGCGGCCAAGGCTGCCTTGACGCTTGGGTGATCATTCGCTGCGATGTCGGCTGCACCCCCCAAAGCCGCCAGCGCCATCGCCAGTGATTGTTTGGCCAAATCGCGTTGATCCAGGGCCACGCTTTCTTCGTGGCGCGCGTCATCCAAGGCCGCATCTGACGACACGCCCTTATCGCCCAGGCTTTCAACCCTTGCGCGGGCGCGGGTTTTATAGGCGGCGGTATCCTCGGCCAAGGCGAGGGTTTTCTGGGCGGTGCGGTAGTTCAGCTTTAGTTGTTCGACCCCAATGCGGGCGGCGGCAACCGCAGCATCGGCTTGGGCCAAGGCGATCTGGAACGGGGTTTGATCCAGTTCAAACAGCACATCACCGGCCTTGACGATCTGGTTGTCAGCGATCAGCACCTTGTCAACTCGCCCGCTGACCGAGGTTGCCACGCCAATGCGGGCTTGGTGCAGATAGGCGTTCTCGGTGGTCTCATAGCGCCCGCCCCTCAGCCAATAGCCGCCAGCGGCGAGCAAAAGCACCAAGGGCCCGGCAATCATCAGCACAGGGCGTTTCGATTTTGGGGCCGATTTGGCGGCAGCAGCGGGGGCGGGGGCGTTGGTGCTGGTGGCGGTCATGATGGGTCCTTGCTGCCAGCGGCAATCGCGTCTGACAGATTGTTGTTCAGGGTAATAAGGGTGTCGATCAGGGTTTGGCGCAAGCCGGGGTCAAGGCCCGCCATGGCTTCGCCGTAGACCTCGTCGGCACTGCGGTAGAGCGAGGCTTTGATATCAAGCGCGGCTTGGGTGGCCACCACTTGGCGCACGCGGCGGTCTTGCGGGCAGGCTTCGCGCGCGATCCAGCCGGCTTGTTCCATGCGGTCCAGCAAGCGCGAGACGGAAATCGGTTCAATTTCAAGCCGTTCGGCCAAGCGCGCTTGGGTCACACGTTCTTCGCGCAAGACATGGATCAGCAAGCGCCATTGCGCCGAGGTCAGCCCCAGATCTGCCGTATGCTGTTCAAAACGGCGGCGGATCAGGCGGGCGGCATCATGCAGCAAAGGGCCAAGCGAGGGGGCATCGGTTTTCATAAGCGCGGTATACTATAAGCCTGCTTATGAATGCAATTGCCGCCCCGTGCCTGAGCCATGCGTGGATGGCAAGGCCGCTATGCCAAATTGCGCTGCAACTTCACCGCCTCGACGCGCGCAAGCCGCAGAAAATGCGCGATAAACGGGCGGGCGGCGTCTTCATCGCGCGTGATACCGTAAAGCCGCTTGGTCACCTGATGCGGCCCCAGCGGACGGGTGATGTAATCGGCATTGGATTTCACCTCGCGCAGCACCCAATCGGGCAGCACCGCCACCCCGCGGTTTGATCCGACCAGCATCAGGATCACGGCGGTCAATTCGACCGGGCGCTGGGCCAGCGGCTCGACCCGGGCCGGGGTCAGCAGTTCGGTAAACACATCCAATTTATCGCGCGCCACCGGATAGGTGATCAGGGTCTGATTGCGAAAATCCTCGGCCTCGATCATCGCCTTGGCGGCCAGCGGATTTTGCGCCGCCCCCACAAACATCGGATGATAATCAAACAGCGCATTGGCGGTGATACCGCTCAGCGGTTCGGGGTTGGAAGAAATCACCAGATCCACCTCTTCGCGCAGCAAGGCGGGAAAGCTGTCAAAGGCCAGACCCGCGCGGATATCGACATCGACTTCGGGCCAGGCATGGCGGAAAAGTTCCAGCACCGGAAACAGCCAGTCAAAGCAAGCGTGGCACTGAATGGCGATGTGCAGACGCCCGGTCTTGCCCGATTGCAGCGCGCGAAATTCGTCTTCCAGCGCGGTGATTTCGGGCAAAATCCGCTCGGCGGTGCGCAGCATCCGAATGCCTGCCGCCGAAAGCGTCATCGGCTTTGACCGGCGCACGAACAATTCCATCCCCACCTGCGCCTCGAGCCCCGCGACTTGGTGGCTGAGCGCCGATTGCGTCATGTTCAGCATATCGGCGGCACGCGCCAAGCCGCCCGCCTGCTGAATGGCGCGGATGGTGCGCAGGTGGCGTAATTCGATATACATGCGGGGTTATCATATTGTTGTTGAAAACTATGAATTGGATTCATTTATCGTCTTGCGGCATAAAGAGGCAAGTAAAAGGAGAGCTTCCATGACCGCACCGCGCATTTCTTTCGAGTTTTTCCCGCCGCAAAGCCTTGAGGCTTCGTTCAAGCTTTGGGAAACTGTGCAGGTGCTGGCACCGATGACGCCCGAGTTTGTCTCGGTCACTTACGGCGCGGGCGGCACCACCCGCAAGCTGACACATGAGGCGGTGGCCACCATCAAGCGCAATTATGGGCTGAAGGTGGCAGCACATCTGACCTGCGTAGACGCGAGCCGCAGCGAGACGCTGGAGATCGCCGAGGCCTATGCCGCTGTAGGTGTCACCGAGATTGTGGCGCTGCGCGGTGATGCGCCAAAAGGGGCTGCGCGCTTTACGCCGCACCCCGAGGGCTTTGCCTCTTCGGTGGATCTGGTGGCGGCCTTGGCGAAAACCGGCAAGTTCAAGCTGCGGGTCGGGGCCTATCCCGAACGTCACCCTGACGCTGCCGTTGCGCGGGCCGATGTGACTTGGCTCAAGCGCAAGATCGACGCGGGGGCAACTTCGGCGATCACGCAGTTTTTCTTTGAGGCCGATACGTTTTTGCGCTTTCGCGATGATTGCGCGGCGGCAGGCATCACGGCGCCGATCATCCCAGGGATTTTGCCCATTCAAAGCTGGCAGGGCACGAAAAACTTTGCCGCCCGCTGCGGCGCGCAGGTGCCCCAGCGCCTGGACGAAGGCTTTGCAGCCGCCGCGCGCGACGGGCGCGAGGCTTTGCTGTCGCTGACCCATTGCACCACGCTTTGCACAAGGCTGATCGAGGAAGGCGTGCAGGATCTGCATTTCTACACCCTGAACCGGCCCGAACTGACCCGCGATGTGGTGCGCGCGCTGGGCATTGTTCCGGATTTGGCTTTAAGCAAAGTCGCCTGAGCTGTCGGTCTCCCTGACAGGGGCGCTTGCGCCCAGAGACCCCTGCGCGCCCTTCCCGATCAGGAGGGCGCGTTTTTTCTATGGCGACACCGACATGATGCGCTATCAAGGGCAAAACTGCGAAGGATGATGTCCCGTGAAGCCGATTTTTCTGATCAATGGCCCGAATTTGAACCTGCTGGGACTGCGCCAGCCCGAGATCTATGGATCCGAGACCCTGGCCGATGTCGAGACGAAGGTTGCAGCCCTTGCAGCAGAGTTTGGCCTGCCGCTTGCGGCGATGCAGTCAAATCACGAGGGCGACTTGGTCGAGATGATCCACCGCGCCCGTACCGAGGCGGCGGGGATTATCATCAATCCTGGGGCCTATTCGCATACTTCGGTGGCAATCTTGGATGCGTTGAACGCTTTTGACGGGCCGGTGTTGGAGGTCCATATTTCGAACATCCACAAGCGCGAAGCATTTCGGCATCATTCCTTTGTCTCGGCGCGGGCCGAGGGGGTGATTGCGGGCTTTGGCACCGAGGGCTATGAGTTGGCGCTGCGCCGGATGCGTGGCTTGGTCGCGAGCTGAGGTGGTGGAGCCTCCGGCGGGGATATTTGGGCCAAGATGAAAGCCTTTGCATGGCATCCTGAGGCGCAGGTTTGGGGCGATGATGCGGGTTTGCGCGGTATTTTGGCGCGCGGCGGGGCGTTTCGGATTGGCGGGACGGGGCCGCAGCCCGAGGGCGAGGCGGTGTTTGAGACACTGACTTCAGGCTCGTCGGGGGCGCCGCGGCGGATTTTGCGCAGCATGGCCAGTTGGACCGCGAGCTTTGCGGTGAATGCGCAGATGTTTCAGATTGGGCCGGGGCGGCGGGTGGCGGTGCTGGGGGAACTGGTGCAGTCGCTGGCACTTTATGGCGCGCTGGAGGCGATCCATCTAGGCGCAAGTTTGCAGCTTTTGGGCGGCATGCGGCCGGACCGGCAGGCGGCGATTTTGGCGGCGGATCTGATCTATGCCACGCCTGCGCAGCTGCGGTTGCTGTTGGAGGCGGGCTGGCGGCCTGAGGGGCGGATCTTGGTGGGTGGATCAAAACTGGATCATGGTTTGCGCCAAGCCTTGGCGGGGGCCGAGGTCTGCGAGTTTTATGGCGCGGCTGAGGCAAGTTTCATCACGCTTGCAGGGCCCGATGCGCCTGAAGACTCGGTAGGGCGCGCCTATCCCGGGGTTGAGATCGCGCTGCGCGCAGGCGAGATTTGGCTGCGCAGCCCCTATCTGTTTCAAGGCTATGCGGGCGCTGATCCGGGGGGGGCAGTGTGGCGGGAGGGCTGGCTTTCGGTTGGCGAGATGGGATATTTGCGCGACGGCTATCTTTATCTGTCAGGGCGTAAGGGGCGGATGGTGACGGTCGCGGATCAGAATGTGTTTCCTGAGGCGATCGAGGGGTTTCTGTTAGGGCTTGCAGGCGTGGCGCAGGCGGCGGTTTTGCCAAGGCCGGATGCTTTGCGCGGATCGGTTTTGCTGGCGGTTTTGCAGGGGGATCCGGGGCAGGAGGCGGCGATTTTGGCGGCTTGTCGCGAGCGTTTTGGCGCGTTGAAGGCACCGCGGGCGGTGCTATGGCGCGAGGATTGGCCGATTTTGGCCTCGGGCAAGACCGATCTGCAGCGGCTGGCGGTGGAGGCCGGGCTGTGAGCGTGATTTTGGCTGCAAAGCGTTTGGCGGTGGTGCCACGTGGCGGGGCTTTCGCGCGGCTGCGGATCGAGGATCTGGGCGCGCCGGTGCTGCGGGCTTTGCTGGATCAGGCGGGGATTGCGCCGGAGGCGGTGGACGAGCTGATCTGCGCCAATGCGCTTGGGGCGGGGGGCAATCCGGCGCGGCGGCTGGCGCTTGCGGCGGGGTTGCCCGAGCGGGTGGCGGGTCTGTCGATTGACCGGCAATGCGCGGGCGGCTTGGATGCTATTTTGCTGGCGCATGCCATGGTGCAGGCGGGCTTGGCCGAGGTGGTGATTGCGGGCGGGGTGGAAAGCTATTCGCGCGCGCCAGAGCGTTTTGCCACCGACCCCGACGGTGGGCCTGCGCGACGCTATACCCAAGCGCCGTTTACGCCTTGGCCCGAGCGCGACCCCGAGATGTCGGCGGCGGCGGCGGCTTTGGCGGCGCGGCTGGGGATTGCGCGTGGCGCGCAAGACGCTTGGGCGGTGGCGAGCCATGCCAAAGCGCGGGTCGCGCCGGGCGAGATCGTGGCTTTGGCAGGCGTTGCGCATGACGTTTTTGCGCGCGGTTTGACGCCTGCGGTGGCGGCGCGCGCAAGGCCGCTGGTGGGCAGCATCACCCCGGCAAATGCGGCAGTGGCCGCGGATGGCGCGGGGTTTGTGCTTGTGGTTTCGGACCGCATTGCCGCAGGGCGCGGCTTGCGGATATTGGGCGGGGTGACGCTGGGCGGCGATCCTGAAGAGCCGGGGCTGGTGCCGGTGGCAGCCATTGCGCGGGCCTTGGCGCAGCTGGGGCTACGGCCGGATCAGCTGGCGCTGGCCGAGGTGATGGAGGCCTATGCGGTGCAGGCCATGGCTTGTGTGGCAGGGGCGGGTTTGGCTGGCGTGCCGGTCAATATCGGCGGTGGCGCTTTGGCGCGCGGCCATCCGATTGGCGCCTCGGGGGCGATTTTGGCGGTGCGGCTTTATTACGAGCTGGGCGCAGGCCTGGGGCTTGCGGCGATTGCGGCGGCGGGCGGTTTGGGCACGGCACTGGTGGTAAAGCGCGAGGCCCAAGGCCAGATTTAGGCGCGCGACAGCAGGGCCTGCGGGCGCATTTTGGCGATGGATTGGGTCAGCAGGCCTGCAAGCCCAGCCTTGATGCTGTCGCCGATCAGAAAGGGGGCGGCCAGCAGGGCGGCTTCGGGCAGGGTTTTGCCCAGCATCACCGACATGCCGATCACGCCAAGCCCATTCAGCACCAAGACGCCGCCAAGGGCCGCGCCAAGGCCTGCGGCCAGACCGATGTTGGTTTTCAGATGCGTGGTGACAGCGCCGGTCACATAGGCCGCCACCGGAAAGCCGATCAGATAGCCAACGGTGGGCGAGGCCAGCAGCCCCAAGCCGCCGCGTCCGCCCGACAACAGCGGCAGGCCGGCAAGCGCAAGGCCCAAAAACAACAGCACCGCCAAAGCCCCGCGCTTTGCCCCCAGCACCGTGCCACAGAGCATGATGCCAAGGCTTTGCGCCGTGATCGGCACGCCCGAGGCGAGGTCGATCTTTGGCACCAAGCCCAGCACGGCGATCAGCGCGGCAAAAAGGGCGATATGGGTCAGGTTCTTTTCCAAGGGCGTGCTCTCCTGCTACGCGCCCATCTACTCTGTTCCGCCGCGCGCCCGCAAGGCCTCGGCGACCTGCTCGGCATCATCAAGCGCGGCGAGTGTGGTGGGCAATAAGATCCGCCAGCGCGGTGGGCGGGCCGCGCGCGCCTGCCAGCTTTCGCGGATGGTTTGGCTGCGCGCCAGCATGGTGGGGATAAAGCGCAGCGTCAGCGCAATGGCCAGCGCCAGCGCCTTTGGGGCGATCAGCGGGCTAAGCGGTTTTGCAAGTCGCTGGATCACCGCGATCATATCGCTGAGCCGCGTGGTCATGGTGACAAAATTGGCGGCCGCGACAGCCGTGGTCATCCGCAGAATAATCGTCACACCCAAAGCATCCCGCGTGATCAGATGCCAAAGTGCGACCAGCGCGACAAAGGGCAGCAAAGGCCGCAGCATCCGCGCGCTTTCAAGGCCAAAGCGTTTGCCTGCCGAAGCGATGACGCCAGCGGTCAGCAGCGCGCAAAGGCCAAGCCAAAGCGGTGAGTCGAGCGCGAACAGGATTAGGGTAAAGCCGCAAAGCGCTGCCAGTTTGGCACCCGCGCGGCAGGGATGCGCCCAGGTTTCAATCGGCGAGGTCAGTGTCAGCATCGCGCTCTCCGATCAAGGCCATGGCTTGGGTGAAGGCGGGCAGGACCTGCGCAGGCGCGCCATCGGCATGGATGCGGCCGGCCTCGATCCAGATCAGCCGATCACAGGCGGCCACGGCGGCGGGGTCGTGGCTGATGGTGATCAGGCGCTGCGGCAGGGCGGCCAGACGGCGCGCCAAGCGGGCTTGGGTTGGCAGGTCAAGCCCTGCAAAGGGTTCATCGAGCAAAATGGTGCGCGGTGCCATCAAAAGCACCGCCAATAGGCAGAGGTAATGCTTTTGGCCCTGACTGAGGCTATGGGTATTGGCGCGCGCCCAGTGGCTGCGGCCTTCGCTTGCCAGAAGGGCTGCGACCTCGGCTTCGGTTTCGGCTGCGGTTTTGCCGATTTGGCGCAGACCAAAGCTGAGTTCCTCGGTCACTGTGGGAAACAGGATCTGGTGATCGGGGTTTTGAAACAGGATGCCCAGTTGCGGCAGCAGACTGCGGCGGTCTGTGGCGGGTGTGCCTTCGATGAGAACCGAGCCAGTGCTGGGCGGGATCAGCCCTGCGATCAGCCGCAGCAGCGTGGTCTTGCCCGAGCCGTTGCGGCCAAGGATACCGATGCGGGCCTCGGTCAGGCAGAGCGAGATATCGGAGAGGATCACCTTGCCTGCGAGGCTGACGCTTGCATTGATCAGTTCTATACCGGCCATCGCCTGCCCCTTTGTTTGGCAGGTGATAGCGCGGTCTGCGCGAGCTTGCAAATGGCGCGGGCTGTGGCGGGCGGCGGAGCCTCCGGCGGGGATATTTAGGCCAAGATGAAAGCGTAAAGGAGGGTTCGGGCGCGCCCTGATCTGGGCGCGCGCCTTTGGGGGTTGGTTAGGCGGTGCGGGCTGCGGCGACGGCGGCTTCGAGGATGTCCATCGCTTCGGCGAAATGTGCGTCGGGGATAGTGATCGGCGCCAGGAAGCGGATCACATTGGCATAGACGCCGCAGGTCAGCAGGATCAGGCCGCGCTTTTGCGCCTCGAGCCGGACGCGGGTGGTAAAGCCTGCGTCGGGTGCGTGGTTGGCTGGGTTGGCAAATTCGATCGCCACCATGAAGCCCGGGCCGCGGATGTCGCAGATTTCGGGGGTGGTGGAGCGAATGGCCGCAAGCCGCTGTTTCAGCCGGCCGCCAAGCTCATTGGCGCGGGCACAAAGGTCTTCGTCTTCGATCACATCGAGCACCGCATTGGCGGCGGCGATGCCCAGCGGGTTGCCGCCATAGGTGCCGCCAAGGCCGCCGGGGTGGGCTGCGTCCATCAGGCTGGCGCGGCCGGTCAGGGCTGCAAGCGGCAGACCGCCTGCAAGGCCTTTGGCCATGGTGGTGATATCGGCCGCGACGCCATATTGTTCCATCGCGAACATGGTGCCGGTGCGGGCAAAGCCGGTTTGCACCTCGTCTGCGATCATCACGATGCCGTTGTCGTCACACAGTTTGCGGATCGCGACGACAAGGTCTTTTGGTGCGGGGTAGAAGCCGCCTTCGCCTTGTACCGGTTCAAAGATGATGGCCGCGACCCGGGATGGGTCGAGATCGGCTTTGAACAGTTTGGTCATGCCGGCAAGGGCTTCTTCGGTGGTGATGCCGTGCACCTCTTGTGGGAAGGGGATGTGGTAGACATCGGGCATCATCGCGCCGAAGCCCTTTTTATAGGGGTCGACTTTGCCGGTCAGCGACATGCCCATCATGGTGCGGCCGTGAAACGCCCCGCCAAAAGCGATGATGGCATTGCGGCCCGTGGCGATGCGCGCGACTTTGACAGCGTTTTCAACCGCTTCGGCGCCGGTGGTGACAAAGA
This sequence comes from Cypionkella sp., assembly GCA_023255415.1. Classification (GTDB taxonomy): domain Bacteria; phylum Pseudomonadota; class Alphaproteobacteria; order Rhodobacterales; family Rhodobacteraceae; genus Cypionkella. The sequence goes on from JALRIN010000018.1 coordinate 21,474, forward strand.
CGGTTTTCTTGTCGAATTCACCGGGCACGGCGGCGTTCAGGCGTTCGGCCAGACGGACGTAATTTTCATAGGGCAGCACCTGGTGGCAGGTATGGGTGAATTTCGACAGCTGTGCCGTCACCGCTGCCATCACGCGCGGGTGGCAGTGGCCGGTGTTGACCACCGCGATGCCGGCTGCAAAGTCGATATAGCGCTTGCCTTCAATATCCCAAACCTCGGAGTTCAGGGCGTGATCGACATAGATTTCGGTTTGCACCCCCACCCCGCGCGAGATGGCATCGGTGCGGCGACGGGCGACTTCGACGTTTTGCATGGCTTGCATCCTTGAAAAGCTTTGCCACAGTCTGATCGAATTGCTGGCCTGCCGCAATCTGCCCAGCCATGGTTTCGATAAGTCCAGTTTTAAACGAAATTTAGTCCAGCGATTTTCCCGGCGACGTTTACCAATTGTTAACCCTGCCGGGTGCAAACTGAGCCATGTAAAGAGTGTGAGGCGGTGATGGCATTTTGTCAAAATCAGGCGCAGCGGCAGGGGTTTGCCGAGGCAGAGCCGCAAGATCCCTTGCTTTGGCTGCGCCTGATCCGCTCGCGTAGGGTTGGGCCTGCAACCTTTCACAAGCTTTTGGGCGAACATGGCGATGTCGAGGCGGCGCTTGCAGCCCTGCCGCAGATTGCACGGGCGGCTGGGGTTGAGAATTATGCGCTCTGCCCGATTGAAGTGGTGCGCCACGAATGGTCTGCAGGGCGCGCGCTGGGGGCGCAGCTGGTCCTGTGGGGGCAGGCGGGCTATCCGTTGTCGCTGATGGATCTGCCCGATGCGCCGCCGGTTTTATGGGTGCAGGGCGATGTCACGCTGCTGGCGCGGCCGATGGTGGCGCTGGTGGGCGCGCGCAATGCCTCGTCCTTGGGGCTGAGGATGACGCGGCGGCTGGCCTTGGGGCTGGCAGAGGCGGGGCAGGTGGTGGTTTCGGGGCTTGCGCGCGGCATTGATGCCGAGGCGCATCAGGCGGCGCTGCAGGGCGGCACTGTTGCCGTGCAGGCGGGCGGGGTCGATGTGATTTACCCGATGGAAAACGCTGCCTTGGCGACAGAGATTGCGCAAAAAGGCTGCAGGATTTCAGAGCAACCCATGGGCTTGGCACCGCAAGCACGGCATTTCCCGCAGCGCAATCGCATCGTCTCAGGGCTGGCGCGGGCGGTGGTGGTGGTCGAGGCTGCGGCGCGATCGGGCAGCCTGCTTACGGCGCGCAATGCCTTGGATCAGGGGCGCGAGGTTTTGGCGGTGCCCGGGCATCCCTTTGATGCGCGTGCGGCGGGCTGCAACAGTCTTTTGCGCGATGGCGCGACCTTGGTGCGCTCGGCCGGCGATGTGCTGGAGGCGATTGGCCTGCGCGGGTCGTTTCGCGCCCAAGCGCCGGCAGAGCGGGCGGCTGTAGTCGATTTGCCAGGTCCGGTGCCGCAGCGCCGCCCCTTGGCCGAGGTTGCAGCCCTGCATGACCAGATCCTTGCGCGGCTGGGCCCCAGCCCCTTGGCCGAAGATCAACTGATCCGCGATTTGGAACTACCTGCGGCGGGGCTTGCCCAAGCGCTGATGGCGCTGGAGTTGGAAGGGCGGATCACCCGGCAGGCGGGAGGGCTGCTGAGCCGCAGTGATTAGCGGCTTTGCGCCTGCGGGTGGCAAACCGTCTGCCGCAAAAACAGGCAGTGCCGGGGGGTGAATTCACCCTGATCTGGGGCATATCTGTTCCGCCCTGTTGACAACGCAGCGATATGGCCCACATGGTGCCCCGCTATCCTCGCAAGTGTTTTCAAGGGAATTCCATGCCCGTTGTCGTCGTAGAGTCGCCCGCTAAAGCCAAGACAATCAACAAATATCTTGGATCGAACTATGTCGTTCTGGCATCCTACGGCCATGTGCGCGATCTGCCGCCAAAAGATGGCTCGGTCGATACCGAACATGAGTTCGAGATGAAATGGGAGGTGGCGGCTGATAGCAAAAAGCATATCAACGCCATCAAAGACGCGCTGAAAACCGATGACGAGTTGATTCTGGCGACCGACCCTGACCGCGAGGGCGAGGCGATTTCCTGGCATTTGCAAGAGGCGCTGGCCAGCAGCCTGAAGAAGGGCAAAAAGGTCAGCCGCGTCACCTTTAACGCCATCACCAAAGAGGCGGTGACCGAGGCGATGAAGCATCCGCGTCAGGTTGATCAGCCCTTGGTGGACGCTTACCTTGCGCGGCGTGCGCTCGATTATCTGGTGGGCTTTACCCTGTCGCCGGTGCTGTGGCGCAAACTGCCCGGCTCTCGGTCTGCCGGCCGCGTGCAATCGGTTTGCCTGCGGTTGGTCGTCGAGCGTGAGATGGAGATCGAGGCCTTTCGCGCCCGCGAATTCTGGACCGTTTCGGCGGTTCTGCTGACCCCGCGCGGCCAAGAATTTACCGCCCGCCTGGTGCAGATGGGCGGCAAGCGTCTGGATAAATTCGACATTGCCACCGCCGCTGCTGCCGAATTGGCAGTGCAGGCGGTGACCTCGCGCGCGCTGACAGTGCAATCGGTCGAAGCCAAGCCTGCAATGCGCAACCCCTCGCCGCCCTTCATGACCTCGACGCTGCAACAAGAGGCCAGCCGCAAATATGGCATGGGGGCCAAGGCCTGCATGTCCGCAGCACAGCGGCTTTATGAGGCGGGCCACATCACCTATATGCGGACCGATGGCATCGACATGGCTCCCGAAGCGGTGACCGCCGCGCGGGCAGCGATTGGCGCGCGTTTTGGCGCAGCCTATGTGCCCGACGCGCCGCGGATTTACAAAAACAAGGCCAAGAACGCGCAAGAGGCGCATGAATGTATCCGCCCGACCGATATGACGGCGGGGCCGGATGATCTGCGCTTGACCGAGGCTGACCAGCGCAAATTATACGAGCTGATCTGGAAGCGGACGCTTGCCAGCCAAATGGCCTCGGCGCGGCTTGAACGCACTTCGGTCGATATTGGCAGTGCGGATGGCCAAGTCGGGCTGCGCGCCTCGGGTCAGGTGACGCTGTTTGACGGCTTTCTGAAGGTCTATGAAGAGGGCCGCGACGACGAGGATGAAGACGAAGGCAAGCTGCCGCAGATCATGCAATCCGAAGCCGTCAGCCCCAAAAAGGGCGGCTTTGAAGCGGCGTTTCAAAAGCAGGCCGAGGCGGTGTCGAAGGACGATTTCGATCTGATCGACGCAGGCGCGCCGCTGGGGCCGCGCGCGATTGCCTCGGCGGTGATCAGTGCCGATGGCGCGGTTTTGGGCAACCAAAGCCACACCCAGCCACCTGCGCGCTATTCCGAAGCCACCTTGGTCAAAAAGATGGAAGAACTGGGCATCGGGCGGCCTTCGACCTATGCCAGCGTGCTGACCACGATTGTTGACCGCGAATATGTACGCAAAGACAAGAACCGGCTGTTTCCCGAAGACAAAGGCCGCTTGGTCACCGCGTTTTTGACCAATTTCTTCCGCCGCTATGTCGAATATGATTTCACCGCCGATCTGGAAAGCCAGCTTGACGATGTCTCGGCGGGCGAGCGCGATTACAAGGAAGTCTTGGCGCGGTTCTGGCGCGACTTTTCAGCTGCGATTGCCGAGACAGCCGATCTGCGCATTGGCGAAGTGCTGACCAAGATCGACGATTTTCTGTCGCCGCATCTTTACCCCTTGCGCGAAGATGGCAGCGATCCGCGGGTCTGCACCAGCTGCGGCACCGGGCGTTTGCATCTGAAAACCTCGCGCTCGGGCGGGGCTTTCATTGGCTGCGGCAATTATCCGGAATGCCGCTACACCCGTCCGATTTCGGGCGAAGAGGGGGGCTCGGTCGATGGCCGGATCTTGGGGCTGGATGCCGAGGGCCAAGAAATTTCGCTGCGCGCTGGCCGCTTTGGCCCCTATGTGCAAAAAGGCGAGGCCAGCGAAGAGGCCCCGAAACCGCCGCGCGCAAGCCTGCCCAAAAGCTGGCCTGCCGAAAGCCTGACGCTGGAGCGGGCGATTGAGCTGTTAAGCCTGCCGCGCCAGATTGGCCCGCACCCCGATGACGGCGTGATGATCGAAAGCGCGATCGGGCGTTTTGGCCCCTATGTCAAACATGGCAGTGTTTACGCAAATATCCCCGATGTCGAAGAGGTCTTTACCATCGGCATGAACCGCGCGGTCGAAGTGCTGGCGCTGAAACTGGCAGGGCGTCGCGGTGGCCCTGCGGCCGAACCGCTGCGCGAGCTGGGCGAGCATCCGGATGGCGGACCTATTCAGGTGATGCCGGGCAAATACGGGCCTTATGTCAAATGGGCCAAGGTCAATGCCACGCTGCCCAAAGACATCGCCCCCGAAGCGGTGACGCTGGAAGAGGCTTTGGCGTTGATCGCCGAAAAGGCGGGCAAGTCAGGCGGCAAAAAGAAAGCGCCTGCCAAGAAGGCCGCGCCGAAAAAAGCCGCCGCCAAGCCTGCGGCTGCGAAAAAGCCTGCGGCGAAAAAGGCCCCTGCCAAGACCGCTGCTGCGAAAAAACCATCCGCCAAGAAAACCGCAGCGAAGGCCGCCGCTGTCGATGATGTTACGGAATAGGCCTTAGCCGCGCGGGTTGATCAGTTTGGCCATCAACCCGCCGGCATTGACCACGCCGATCGCGGCCCCAGCTTGGGTGACCGTCAGCTCTGGCGCGGTGGCAAGCTGCTCCATCACCGCTTTCACCGGCATTTCGGCGTCAATCTCTGGCCCTTGGCCCACGCCTTGCTGCATAACATCGCGCGCGGTCAAAACCCCCATCGGGTTCATATGTGCCACGAAATCCGCGACATAGTCGGATGACGGATTGGCAATAATCTCGCGCGCGGTGCCGATCTGCACGATGCGCCCGCCCTCCATCAGGGCGATGCGATTGCCGATCTTAAAGGCCTCGTCCAGATCATGCGACACAAAGATGATGGTGCGGCGCAGCTTGGCTTGCAGATCCAGCAGCTCGTCTTGCAGCCGCGCCCGGATCAGCGGATCCAGCGCTGAAAATGGCTCGTCCATCAGCAGGATCGGCGCATCGGTGGCAAAGGCGCGGGCAAGGCCGACGCGTTGCTGCATGCCGCCCGACAGTTCGCCCACCTTGCGCTCGGCCCATTGTGACAGGTTCACCAGCGCAAGTTGTTCATCCACCTTGGCGCGGCGCGCCTCGGGCGATTGACCGCCCAGTTCTAACCCCAGCCCGACATTGTCGCGCACCGACCGCCACGGCAGCAGGCCAAAGGCTTGAAACACCATCGCAATGTTTGACAGCCGCAGCCGGCGCAGGGTGGCCGCATCGGCATTGGTGACCGAGGTCATCTGATCGCCGTCTTTCACCCGCACCTCGCCACGCACCACCGGGTTCAGCGCATTCACCCCGCGCAAAAGCGTCGATTTGCCCGACCCCGACAGCCCCATCAGCACCAAAATTTCGCCCTCTGCCACTGAAAGGCTGCAATCATGCACGCCCAGGATCTGGCCGGTGCTGGCCTGAATCTCGGACCGGCTTTGGCCCTGATCCATCAGCGGCAAAGCGCGGTCGGGGTGATCGCCAAAAACAATCGAGACGCGGTCAAATTCAATAGCGTTCATCACTTAGCCCTTGCGCTGGAAGGTTGCGCGCAGGGTGATGGCGATGACCACGATGACCATGCCAGATTCGAAACCCTTAGCGATATTCATGCTTTGCAAGGCGCGCAGCACCGGAATGCCGACACCATTTGCGCCGACCATGGCTGCAATCACCACCATCGACAGCGACAGCATGATGGTTTGGTTCAGCCCGACCATGATTTGCGGCAAGGCCCAAGGCAGTTCGACCTTCCACAGCTTTTGGCTGGGGGTGGCGCCAAAGGCGGTTGCGGCCTCTTTCAGCGCAATCGGGGTGGATGAGATGCCAAGTTCGGTCAGCCTGATCGGGGCGGGCAGCACAAAGATCACGGTGGCGACAAGGCCCGGCACCATGCCAAGCCCAAAAAACACAACCGCCGGAATAAGATAGACCATGGTCGGCAGGGTTTGCATCAGATCAAGCACCGGGGCCAGCGCTTCGTTCAGGCGCGGGCGATGCGCGCAGGCAATGCCTATTGGCACGCCCAAAGCCATGCAAACCGCACAGGCCGAGACGATCAGCGTCAGGCTTTCCGTGGTTTCTTTCCAATAGCCTTGGTTGATGATGAACAAGAACCCAAGCCCAACCCCGATCACGGTTTTCCAGTTGCGCTGCATGGCCCAGGCGATGGCCATAAACACCGCAATGATCACCAAAGGATTGGGGGTTTGCAGCAGCCACAAAAACCCCTCGATCAGCCATTCAAGCGCCTTGGCAAGCGCGTTAAAGGCCCAGACCAGATTGACTTTCATCCAAAGAAAGATCGTATTCGCCCATGCTCCGATCGGGAGTTTATAGGCCGTAAGCCAATCCATGTGGTGCCCCTTTTAGACAAGAAAAGGCCCCGAAGATGGCTTCGGGGCCCTGTTGGTTTATTTCAAGGCAGCGCTGACAGCCGCCATGGCATCGCCACCGTCTTTGGTGGTGACACCGTCCAGCCATGGGCCAAGCACGTCGCTATGCGCGGCCAGCCAAGCCTTGGCGGCAGCCTTTGGATCCGCACCATCGTTCAGGATCGCGCCCATGATCTCGTTTTCCATTGCCAGCGTAAAGCTGAGGTTGGACAACAGCTTGCCCGTATTGGCGCATTCAGACACATATCCCGCACGGGTGTTGGTGAACACGGTCGCACCGCCCAGATTTGGGCCAAAGAAATCATCTCCGCCTGTCAGATAGCTCATCTGAAACTTAGCGTTCATCGGGTGGGGTTCCCAGCCAAGGAAAACAATCGCCTCGCCTGCGTTATCGGCGCGCTCAACCTGCGCGAGCATGCCTTGCTCCGAGCTTTCGACAATGTCGATGCCTGCGTCTTTCAGGCCAAAGGCGTTTTGGTCGATCATATCAAGGATTAGCTTGTTGCCGTCATTGCCGGCCTCGATGCCGTAAACCTTGCCGCCCAAATCGGCCGCATGGGCTGCGATATCTGCGAAATCTTTGATGCCCAGTTCGGCACCCTTGGCATTGGTCGCAAGGGTATATTTCGCCCCCTCAAGGTTGGCGCGCACGGTGTCAACGGTTTTAGCGTCGCGGTATGGGGCGATATTGCTTTCCATGGTTGGCATCCAATTGCCAAGGAAAACATCGACATCCCCCGAGGCCATGCCTTCATAGGTCACCGGCACCGACAGCACTTTGGTTTCGGTCTCATAGCCCAAAGCCTCTAGCACAAGGCTGGTCGCGGCGGTGGTGGCGGTGATGTCGGTCCAGCCCACATCCGAGAAGGTCACTTTATCGCAGCCAGCAGCAAAGGCGGAACCGGCCATGGCAAAGGTCACGGTAGAAGCAAGAAGCGCAGAACGAAGGGTCATTTCGGTATCCCTGTTTTTTGTTGATTGACGAGTCAATAAACTTCAAGATAGCTGCAGAAAGCAAGTGTTTTTCCTGAAAAGGCGCAACTATGCCAAAGCTTGGAATGGAGCCTATCCGAAAGGCGGCCCTCGTCAAAGCCACGATTGCAGAAATCGGGCGGGCGGGGTCTTTGGATGTGACGGTCAGCCAGATCGCCAAGCGTGCCGGCATGTCTAGCGCTTTGGCGCACCACTATTTTGGCAGCAAGGAAGAGATGTTTTTGGCCGCGATGCGCAATATCCTGACGCTTTACGGCGCCGAGGTGCGCGGCGCGCTTGCGGCGGCACAGGGTCCGCAGGCGCGGCTGGCAGCGATTCTGGCGGCCTCTTTCAGTGCCGGGAATTTCCGCCGCGAGGCGGTGGGGGCTTGGCTGAACTTTTGGGTCTTGGCCCAGACCGTGCCCGAGGCGAAACGGCTTTTGAAGATATATCAGGGCCGGTTACGCTCGAACCTGATGGCGGAACTGCGGCCTTTGGCGGGCGCGCGGGCGGGCGGCATTGCCGATGGCTTGGGCGCGTTGATTGACGGGCTTTATCTGCGCGAAGTGTTGAAATCGGGCGCGCCTGATCGGGCGGCGGCGGTCAAGACCGCGTTGAATTATTTGAATTCTAAACTGGAAAGGGGGGCGTGATGATTGCGCAACCAAAAGCGAGCCATTTTGTCGATGGCGCCTATATCGAAGATACCGCAGGAGCTGTGATCGAGGTGATCTATCCGGCCACGGGGGCGGTGATCGCGCGGCTTCACGAGGCAACCCCTGCGGTGATCGAGGCCGCCTTGGCCAGTGCCGCGCGCGCCCAGACCGCTTGGGCTGCCCTGCGCCCGGTGGAGCGCGCAAGGATCCTGCGGCGGGCGGCTGACATCATCCGAGACCGCAATCCCGATCTGGCGCGGCTGGAAACCTTGGACACCGGCAAACCGCTGCAGGAAACGCTGGTGGCCGATTGGCCCTCGGGGGCCGATGCGCTGGAATATTTCGCAGGTCTTGCCCCCACGATCACCGGTCAGACCATCCCCTTGGGGCGCGATTTTGTCTATACCATCCGCGAGGCTTTGGGAGTTTGCGTCGGCATTGGCGCTTGGAATTACCCCAGCCAGATTGCCTGCTGGAAATCGGCTCCGGCGCTGGCTTTGGGCAATGCCATGGTGTTCAAACCTTCGGAGGTCACACCGCTTGGCGCCTTGCAACTGGCCGAGATCTATATCGAGGCAGGGCTGCCGGCGGGGCTGTTTAACGTCGTGCAAGGGCGCGGCGCTGTGGGCGGCAGCCTTGTCACCGATGCGCGCGTGGCCAAAGTTTCACTGACAGGCTCGGTGCCGACGGGGCAAAAGGTCTATGCCGCAGCTGCCGCCGGGATGCGGCATGTTACGATGGAGCTGGGCGGCAAATCGCCCTTGATCATCTTTGACGATGCCAGCCTAGAGGATGCGGTGGGCGCGGCCATGCTGGCCAATTTCTATTCTGCCGGGCAGGTCTGCAGCAATGGCACCCGGGTTTTCGTGCAAAAAGGCATCAAGGCGCGGTTCTTGGCGCGGCTTGCGGAACGGGCGGCAGCGATTGTGATGGGCGATCCGCTGGATGAGGCCACGCAGATGGGGCCGCTGGTGTCAGAGTTGCAACGCGACAAGGTGATGGCCTATGTGCAGGGTGCCGTCGCCGAAGGCGCACGGCTGGTCTGCGGCGGCGGGCAGGGCGCGCAGGCTGGGTTGTTCGTAGAGCCCACCGTTTTTGCCGATGTCACCGATAGCATGACTTTGGCCCGCGAAGAGGTCTTTGGCCCAGTGATGGCGGTGCTGGATTTTGACGACGAATCCGAGGTGGTGGCCCGGGCCAATGACACGCAATTTGGCCTTGCCGCGGGGGTGTTTACCGCCGACCTGACGCGGGCGCATCGGGTGATTGCGGCACTGCAAGCCGGCACCTGCTGGATCAACGCCTATAATCTGACGCCGGTGGAAAGCCCCTTTGGTGGGGTGAAAGCCTCGGGCGTTGGGCGCGAAAACGGCCATGCGGCGGTGGAACATTACAGCCAAATCAAAAGCGTCTATATCGGTATGGGGCCGGTGGACGCACCTTACTAAGGCCCCCCAAAGACGCTCCCGCCCGCCCACCCCGCGTCTTTGGGGGGCGGCAGGCGGTGTGAAGGAAAACTGGAGAGAAGATGCAGGCGCAGTATGTGATTATTGGCTCGGGCTCGGCAGGCTCGGCGATTGCCTATCGGTTGGGCGAGGCCGGCAAGTCGGTGATCGTGATCGAACAGGGCGGCAGTGATCGGGGTCCATTTATTCAGATGCCAGCGGCGCTGTCTTATCCGATGAACATGCCGATCTACGATTGGGGGTTTCAGTCTGAACCCGAGCCGCATTTGGGCGGGCGCAGGCTGGCCACGCCGCGCGGCAAGGTGGTGGGCGGATCCTCGAGCATCAACGGCATGGTCTATGTGCGCGGCAATGCCAAGGATTACGATACTTGGGAAGCGATGGGCGCGCAGGGCTGGTCCTATGCCGATGTGTTGCCCTATTTCCAGCGCATGGAGCATTGGCACGGCGCCAAAGATGCGGGCGGCGATGCAGGCTTTCGCGGCCGCAAGGGGCCCTTGCACATCACCCGCGGGCCGCGCAACAACCCGCTGTTTGACGCCTTTATCAAGGCAGGTCAGCAAGCGGGCTACCCCGTTACCCCCGATTACAATGGCGCCCAGCAAGAGGGGTTTGGCGCGATGGAGGCGACGATCTATAAGGGTCAGCGCTGGTCGGCGGCCAATGCCTATCTGAAACCCGCGATCAAGGCGGGCAATGTCACGCTGGTGCGCGGCTTTGCCCGCCGGGTGGTGATCGAGGCCGGTCGGGCTGTCGGCGTCGAGATCGAGCGCGCGGGCGCAATCGAGGTGATCCGCGCCAGCGCTGAGGTGATCGTTGCGGCCTCGGCGATCAATTCGCCCAAGATCTTGATGCTGTCGGGCATTGGCGATGCGGCCCAGCTTGCACCATTGGGCATTCCTGTGGTTGCCGACCGCAAGGGCGTGGGGGCTAATCTGCAAGACCATCTGGAGGTCTATATGCAGTTTCAGGCCAAACTGCCGATAACGCTTTATAAATACTGGAATATCCTTGGCAAAGCCCTGATCGGCGCGCAGTGGTTGTTCACCCGCAAGGGCCTTGGCGCCAGCAATCAGTTCGAGGCTTGCGGCTTTATTCGCAGCGATAAGGGCGTGGAATACCCCGACATTCAGTATCACTTTTTGCCCATCGCGGTGCGCTATGACGGCAAGGTGGCGGCGGGCGGCCATGGCTTTCAGGTGCATACTGGGCCAATGCGCTCGGCCTCACGCGGGGCGGTGACGCTGGCCTCGGCCGACCCAAAGGTCGCGCCAAAGATCGTGTTCAACTATATGTCGCAGGCCAGCGATTGGCGCGATTTCCGCAAAGCGCTGCGGCTGACGCGCGAGATTTTTGCCCAAGCCGCGATGGCCGTGCATGTGAAAACCGAGATCCAGCCCGGCGAGCATTTGCAAAGCGACGCAGAGCTGGACAGCTTTATCCGTGATCATGCCGAAAGCGCCTATCACCCCTGCGGCACCTGCCGGATGGGGCGGGCGGATGATCCGCTGGCGGTGGTTGATCCTGAATGCCGCGTGATTGGGGTCGAGGGGCTGCGGGTTGCCGACAGCTCGATCTTTCCGCAGGTGACCAATGGCAATCTGAACGGGCCTTCGATCATGACCGGCGAAAAAGCCGCCGATCACATCTTGGGGCGGCGCTTGGCGAAATCCAATCTGGCCCCGGTGCTGGCGCAAAATTGGCGCGAGGCACAGCGCTGAGTTTGATCAAGATCAAGGTGTTAGGTGGGAAATGCGGCTAATCTGATCCAAGGAAGAAGGAGCAGACCATGTCACATACCCCCCACGCCCTGGCCGAAGAATTTCCCGAACTTGCGCAAAAAATCGCCGCGCTGAAGGACAGCGATGCGCATTTTGCCAAGCTGGTCGAAAGCTATAACGACATCAACCACAAGGTTTACCGCGCCGAAAACCGGCTTGATCTGCTGACCGAAGCGCAGGAAGAGGCGCTGAAACGCGAACGCGCGCTGCTGAAAGACCAAATCTGGAGCCAAGCGAAATAGCGGCTTGGCGGTGTTAGGCCGCCAAGACAATCAGATCGCGCGGGTTAAATTCAATCGCCACATGATCGCCCACCATCGGTGGGGCATGATCAAAGCGGTTAAAGGTATCCAGCGCCAGTGCTTGCCCGCCCGCTTGCAGCCGCAAGCGGATGACCGCGCCCATGAATTCAACTGCCGTCACTTCGGCGGGCAGGGTGGTGATTTCGCCCGTAGCCGCGCCTTTGTGGCCTTGCAGGTGCAGGGCTTCGGGGCGCAGGGCAAGCGCGATCTGGCTGCCCTTTGCGCCTTGAATCGGGGTGGAAAGCCGCAGGGCTTGGCCTGCCATGCCAACCTCGCCCGCGCTTGGGTCAAGGATGGTGGCGGTCAGGGTGTTCAGGGTGCCGACGAAATTGGCGACAAAGCGGCTGCTGGGTTGGCTGTAGATCTGAAACGGTGTGCCGATTTGTTCTGCGCGGCCATCGTTCATTACCACCACGCGGTCTGACATCGACAGCGCCTCTTCCTGATCATGGGTGACGAAAATCGTGGTGATGCCCAGCTTTTGCTGGATCTCGCGAATTTCGGCACGCAGGCTGACACGGATTTTCGCGTCCAGCGCTGAAAGCGGCTCGTCCAGCAACAAGACCCTTGGCCGGGGTGCCAAGGCGCGGGCCAAGGCCACGCGCTGCTGCTGGCCCCCCGACAGCTGATAGGGATAGCGCGCGCCCAGATCCGGCAGGCCGATCAGCGCCAGCATCTCGGCCACGCGGGCCTGTGCCTTTGCGGCAGCCACGCCTTGAATGCGCAGGCCAAAGCCGACGTTTTGCGCCACGGTCAGGTTGGGAAACAGCGCATAGGCCTGAAATACCATGCCGATGTTGCGCTGATTGGGGCGCTGGGTGGTGATGTCTTGCCCGTCAATCACAATCGCGCCCGCCGAGGGCGTCTCGAAGCCTGCCACCATGCGCAGCACCGTGGTTTTGCCGCAGCCCGATGGCCCCAGCAAGGACACAAACTCGCCCTGACCAATCCCCAGATCAAAGGATTTCACCACATGATTGCCGCCAAAGGATTTTTGCAGGTTGCTCAGATCAAGAAATGCCATCAGCGATGCGCCCTTTGATGTTTGAAAAGACGCGGGACCAGTTGGATCAGCGCCATACAGCCCCAGGTCAGGGCAAAAGTCATAACCGCCAGTGCGGCGGGCTCGTAGGCCTTGTTGCCGCCGGCCCAGACCATGAAAGGGCCAAAGGCGGGGCGGTTCAGCAAGGCCGCAAAGACGTATTCGCCTATCACGATGGCAAAGGTCAAAAACGCCCCCGAGAGCACCGCCCCCAGCACATTGGGCAAGATCACCCGCAGCAAGATCACCGGCCAGCTTGCGCCAAGGCTTTGCGCGGCCTCGGTCAGGGTGGCGATGTCGATCGCCGCAAGGCCAGTATCGACGGCGCGGTACATATAGGGCAGCGACAGCACCGAATAGCCCAGCATCAACAGCACATCAGTGCCAAAGGCGCTGCCGGTCATCGGCAACAGGCTCGAGGTGTTGAACAGACGGATATAGCCAAACACGATCACAATCGGCGGGATCACCAACGGCAGCAGGGTGATAAACTCGATCAGCGGCCGCAGCCGTGGCAGTTTCAGGCGCACCCAATAGACCGTGGGCACCACCACAAACACGCCAAAGACAATCGTCAGCAGCGCCATTACCGCAGAATAGCCAAAGGTGGCCTGAAACTGCGGATCCCCCAGCACCGAGCGATAGGCGTCAAGACTATAGGTGCCGCGCCGCATCCGCAGCGAAAACTCGACCATGCCGACCATCGGCAAAAAGAAATAGCAAAAGCCAAAGCCAAAGGCGGCCCAAGACCAGAAACGATTCATTTCATCCACCTTTCGGCGCGGCTGCGCATCACGATATAGACGCCGTTTGACAGGCCGGTGATCACGATCATGCCAAAGGCCAGCGCATAGCCCAGATGCGGGTCTTGCAGCACATCGCCGCGAATTTGGTTGAACAGCAGGATCGGCGCGATCGACAACAGCGATCCGGTCAGCGCAATCGCCGTGGCCACAGCCCCGAAAGAATTGGCAAATAGCAGCGCCAAAGTCCCCAGCAAAGACGGCCAAAGCACCGGCAGCGCCACCATCCGCCAATATTGTGCGGTGCTTGCGCCCAAAACCTCTGCCGCCTCGCGCCATTCGCGGCGCAGCCCGTCCACGGCAGGGGTGATGATCAAGACCATCAGCGGGATCTGGAAAAACACATAAGTCATCACCAGCCCCCAAAACCCGATCAGGTTAAAGCCCATGCTGTAGATATTCACCCCAAACCAATCGCGCAGCAGCATGGTGACAAAGCCCACCCTTCCCAGCGTCGCCATATAGGCAAAACTCAGCGGCACTCCGGCAAAGTTCGAGGCCACGCCCGAAAACGTCATCGTCACCGCACGCAAGCCGCGGGGCAGCCCGCCCAGACAGACCGCAAGTGCAATGGCAAAGCCGACCGAGCAGCCGATGACCGAAGAGGCAAGGCTTAGCCGGATCGACAAGGAAAACGCATTGGTGATTTCAGGGGTGAACAGATTGCCGATGTTTTGCAGCGTCAGCTTGCCCTCGGCGTCAAAAAACGCCCCCGTGACGATGTTCATGGTCGGCAGGATCAAAAACAGCAGGGCAAAGGCCAAAAACGGCACAACCCCAAGCCAGTTCAAGGACCGTCCCCGTAGCAGCGGGCGCAGCTTTGGCATCATTCATCCGATCATAGAAAAAGCCCGCCCCGACTGGTATCGGGGCGGGCTTGGGGTGTTGATTACTCGACTTTAACGCCGACGACAGCTTCCCAACCAGCGGTCACGCCTTCTTTATGCGCGCCTTGCTGTTCCAAAGTTGGGAACACGGCCTTTTCATAAGCAGCGGCTGGTGGCAGCTTTGCCATCATCGCGGCAGGGATCACGTCGCGCTTTGCCAGATCGTTAAAGCGGATCGGGTGGCAATAGCCGTTCAACCAGCCCAGTTGGCCTTCGTCGGAATAGATGTATTCCATCCAAAGTTTCGCGGCATTCGGATGCGGTGCAAAGGCCGAAATTGCCTGCACATAAACGCCCGCCAAAACGCCCGAAGCCGGGATCACGACTTCGGCTTTGGGGTTGCCAGCCAGCGTGTCGCGCCATGCCAGCGCGTTATAGTCCCAAGCGGCGACGATTGGGGTGGCGCCCTGTGCGATGGTGCCAGTCTTGCCGCTGACAGGAACGAAGTTACCGGCCTTGTTCAGACCCGCCATAAATTCCAAACCTTTCGCAGCCGAATCAGCACCCGGTGCGCCGCCTGCAGCCATACCTGCCGACATCACCGACATCAGGCCTTGGTTGCCCGAACGCGGATCGCCCGACAAAGCGAAAGCGTTTGCATATTCTGGCTTCATCAGATCGGACCAATCGGTTGGCACATTGGCCACCAGATCGGTGTTCACGATAAAGGACATCACGCCGTAATAATCGCCATACCAAAAGCCATCGGCGTCTTTGGCGCTGTCTGGGATGCTGTCCCAGGTCGAGACTTTGTAAGGCTGAATCAGACCTTCGTCTTTGGCAGCGGGGCCAAACGACAGGCCGATGTCAACAACGTCTGGCGCTTGTGGGCCGGTGTTGCCTTTGTTGGCGCGGATCGCTTCCAATTCGTCAGCCGAGCTGCCGTCTGGGTTCAATTCATTGACAGTGATCTCTGGATACTTGGCTTTAAAGCCTTCGATCACGGCGCCATAGCCACACCAGTCGTGCGGCAAAGCGATGGTGGTCAGGCTGCCTTCAGCTTTGGCAGCGGCAACCAGATCGTCCATCGATTGGGCAGCCGCCATCGAGACGCCCATCGCCAGAAGGCTGGCCGAGGTTGCAAGGGTTTTCATCAGGGTCATCGGGACTCTCCTATATTGCACGGCGTGATGAGCCAGAATCACAAGCGGTTCTGGCGGGGCCTGCTGGCGGCAGAGCTAGGCTTGCTTTGTGACGGCTCTGTAACGGATTTGCGAATTATTTAAGCGATCTCAGAGTGTTGCGGTGCGTTCTTCTTGTCATTGAAGTTTCACATCGCTGAAATCTAAGCGTCACGAACACAGCCCATGGTGGCGCTGACACCAAAAGCGGGGCCAAGTGCATGCTGACAATCCGGAACCTGTCGCGCCAATTCGGCGCGAAAGCCGCCGTGGACCGCGCCAGCTTTAGCTTGGATCGGGCGGGGTTCATCGGCATCATTGGCCGCTCGGGTGCTGGCAAATCAACGCTGTTGCGGATGATCAACCGGCTGACGGACGTCAGTTCCGGCGAGATCAGTTTTGAGGGTCGGGTTGTCTCGACGCTGACCGGGGCTGCCAAGCGGCACTGGCAAGGCCAATGCGCGATGATCTTTCAACAGTTCAATCTGGTGCCGCGGATGGATGTGGCCTCGAATGTGCTGCACGGGCTTTTGAACAAACGCTCGACCCTGGCTGCGATGTTCAACATTTGGTCGGATGCCGATATTGCCCGGGCGCTGGCGATCCTTGACCGGCTTGGCATTGCCGATCAGGCCCCCAAGCGCGCCGAAGCGCTGTCTGGCGGCCAACAACAGCGCGTGGCGATTGCGCGTGCGCTGATGCAAGACCCCAAGATCATTCTGGCCGATGAACCCATCGCCAGTCTTGACCCGATGAACGCCCAAGTGGTGATGGATGCGCTGCGCCGTATCCACGAGGAAGACGGCCGTATGGTCATCGCCAACCTGCACACCTTGGACACCGCGCGGCGCTATTGCGACCGCGTGATCGGAATGCGCGACGGGCGCATCGTCTTTGACGGCACGCCTGATCAACTGACCACAGGTGTCGCCCGCGACATCTACGGCGCAGATGCCTCGTTTTCCGAGGCGACAACCTCCACCGCTTTGCCCGCCGACCGCGCTTATGCCGAGGCGATGCTGTCCTGACTTAACCCAAAGCCCCCAAGCTGGGGCGCAATTCGGAGACGACCATGAAAAAGCTGCTAGTCCTTTTGGCTGCCACCACCTGCATCGGCACCGCTCAGGCGCAAGAGATCAAAGAGTTCAACATCGGCATTCTGGGCGGCGAAAACGCGCAAGACCGTATGTCGTCGAACGAATGCTATCGCGCAAAGATCGAAGAAGCCTTGGGTGTGCCGGTTCAGGTTTTCACCCCCGCCGATTATGACGGTGTGATTCAGGGCCTGCTGGGCGGCACCATCGACATGGCTTGGCTGGGCGCCTCGGGCTATGCCAAAACCTATCTGACCGATGCCAATGCGGTTGAAGTGCGCCTGACCAAAGAAAACCTGAACGGCTCGACCGGTTATTATTCCTTTGGTTTTGCCCGCAAAGACAGCGGCATCACCTCGATGGACGATGCCAAGGGCAAGGTTTTCGCTTTTGGCGAGCCGAACTCGACTTCGGGCTATCTGGTTCCCGGTGCGGAATTGATCGCGAAATACGGCCCTTTGGAGAACTACTTCTCTGAGGTGAAATTCTCGGGTGGTCACGAGCAGACCATCGTTGGCGTCAACAATGGCGACTTCGCGGCGGGCGTGTCTTGGGCTGACGGCGTTGGCAACTGGGAAGACGGCTATTCTTCAGGCGCGTTTCGCAAGGCTGCTGACTCGGGTCTGGTCGACATGAACGATCTGGTGGAAATCTGGCGCTCGAAACTGATCCCGGAAGGTCCGATGGTTGTGCGCGCAGCACTGCCCGCTGACGTGAAGGACAAAGTCACCCAAGTGACCGCCGATCTGTGGGAAACCGATGCCAAATGCGCCTATGGCGTGGCTGCGGGTGACGCGAAAGACTTCGTGCCTGCAACCCACGACATGTATCTGGGCATCATCGCCGCACGCCAACTCCAGGGCAACTAAGATTTAAGCACCTTTTGCCGGACCCTTGTGAAAGGGTCCGGCACTTTCATTTCGAACGCCAATATCTGCGGGAGCCAGCATGGTTGATGTTTCTTTTGGGCCAAGCGGCGGCAAGCGGCATGATCCGACGACGCTGGAGGGGGCCTATCTGTTGCAAGCCCGTCGCAAGCGGCTTTATGGCACGATTTTGCTGGTGTTCTTTGTCGCGCTGATGGCCTCGGGGTTTCACACCGCCCAAGACCGTAATGCGGGCGATTTTCTGGCAGGTCTGCACCGTTTGGATGATTTCCCGCGCGAGGTGTTTTCCGAAGCCTGGGCCAACCGCGCCAATCTGCCGGGGCTGTTTTTGAAATTTCTGCCCTCCTTGATCGAGACCATCAATATCGCCGCAACCGCCACCCTGATCGGGGTGCTGCTGGGCGCGCCGATGGCGATTTTATCGACGCGCGGTCTGGCGCGCTGGCCGGCGCTGACGCCGCTGTTTCGTCGCATGGCCGATGTGATGCGCGCTGTCCCCGAGATTGTGATCGCGCTGGTGCTGATCTTTATTCTGGGCAGCGGGCCGGTGCCTGCGGTTCTGGCGATTGCCTTTCACTCGGCGGGGGCCTTTGGCAAGCTGTTTTCGGAATCCGCCGAAAACGCCGATCTGAAACCGGTCGAAGGTTTGGCCTCGACTGGCGCGAATTGGTCGCAACAGATTTGGCTGGGGGTGCTGCCGCAGGTGGCGCCAAACTGGCTGTCCTATGCACTGATGCGGTTCGAGATCAATGTGCGGGCCTCGGCCATTCTGGGCTTTGTGGGCTCGGGTGGCATTGGCTATGATTTAAAGCTGGCGATGCAATGGGGGGGTGGCAAATATGATCAGGTGGTGGCGATTTTCCTGCTGCTGTTTCTGGCAATTGTGACCTTTGACCAGATTTCCAGCGCTGCCCGCAACCGGCTTGTGAAAGGTCGCAAAGATGTCTGATACCGCGCTTATGTCGCTGCAAACCAGCTTTCGTCGCCGCCGCCTGACGGCTTTGGCGGTGCCAGTTTTGATCTTGTTTTATCTGATCTATACCGCGATCAGCTTTGACGTTCTGGGGCTTGTGCAAAAGGCAAACTTGGATAACGCCAAGATTTTGCTGTCAGATTTCGTCAGTTACAAAACCCATGTCACCCGCAACAACCGCGACGGCGTGGTGACGGTCGCAATTGAAGGCGAGGCCAAGGGCACCTATCCGCCCGCGCATCTGCCCGACTGGGTCAGCCAAAGCGGTGATACCACCACGATTGATCTGGGGCGCGGGCATATCGTCACCTATAGCCCTGATGCCGCGCGCTATGTGGTGCCCGGCTACGGTGTGATCGACATCAAAAGCGATGGATCCAAGCTGACGCTGACCGCGCCGCAGCCGGTGCCAAAATGGATCAATGTCACCGATACCCGCATTTCAGTGACCACGGCGCAGGGGCGGTTTTCTTATTCACGCTCGAAGGTGGAAACCTTTCGATATCAGCCGGGGTGGGAGATGTTTTTCTTTACCCTCGACAGCCCGTTTTACGGCAAAAGCTATGGCCAGTTGACCGCAATGCTAATGGGGCCGCGGATTGATCCTGCGCGCAGCAATCTGGCGCTGATGGCGCATGATTTCTGGACCAACCAGCTGTGGCATCACGCCGATGTGGCTTGGGCGATGTATGAAACCGTGCTGATGGCCTTTTTGGGCACCTTTGGCGCGGCTTTGGTGGCGCTGCCCTTGGCCTTTATGGCGGCTTCGAACTTTGCGCCGTTCAAGGCGATGCGCTTTGCTTTTCGGCGGGTGTTTGACTTTTTGCGCGGGGTCGATGCGCTGATCTGGACGATCATCCTGTCGCGCGCCTTTGGGCCGGGGCCGATGACGGGGGCGCTGGCGATTGTGACAACCGACACCGGAAGCTTTGGTAAGTTGTTCTCGGAAGCCTTGGAAAATATTGATGAAAAGCAGGTCGAGGGCCTGCGGTCCACTGGGGCGAATGCGCTGTTGCGCGCCCGCTTTGGGGTTATCCCGCAGATCGCGCCGATCTTGCTGAGCCAAGTGCTGTATTTCTTTGAATCCAACACCCGCAGTGCCACGGTGATCGGCGCGATTGTTGGCGGTGGTATTGGTCTGTTGTTGACCCAAGCCATTCAGACCCAGAAAGATTGGGAAGATGTCGCCTATTACATGATCTTGATCGTGCTGATGGTGATGCTGATGGACAGCTTTTCAGGCTGGATCCGCCGCCGCTTTATCAAAGGATAAGACATGCCAAAACTCTCGGCCAGCCAGCCGCTGATCCATGACAGCTGCCAGATTACCGCCAGCGATTTTGGCGCCTATTGCGAGGTTGGGCGGGGATCGCGGCTGGTGCAGTCAAGCTTTGCCGATTACGCCTATTGCGACCAATATGCAGATATTGCCAATACCAGCGTCGGCAAATTCGCCAATATCGCGGCGATGACGCGGATTGGGCCGACCGATCATCCGATGGCCAATGCGTCCTTGCACCACTTTCTGTATCGCAGTTCCTATTATTGGGATAATATTAAAGATGACGCGGCGTTTTTCGCGGCCCGCGCGGCGCGGCGCACGGTTTTGGGCCCCGATTGCTGGGTCGGTCATGGCGCGATTATCAAGCCCGATGTCACAGTAGGGGCAGGGGCGGTGATTGCGGCGGGTGCTGTGGTGACCAAAGATGTGCCGCCCTATATGATTGTCGCAGGCCTGCCTGCCACGCCGCTGCAACCGCGCTTTGGCAATGGCGTGGCCGATCGGCTGTTGGCGCTGGCCTGGTGGGATTGGTCGCACGCGGAATTGCGCAGAGCCCTGCCCGATTTTCGCGCCCTGCCAGCCGAAGCGTTTTTAGAGAAATACCACGGCTGACCGCGCCTTGGTCTATTCCGCAGCCAAGGCGGTTTGCGCGCGCCCCAGACCCATAAACCGCAGCGCCGCCTGACCCGACAGGTGCGTAAGCCGTCCAGCGCAGATCGTGGCCTCGATCTTGCGGCTGGCGGCATGGACCACCACCAGATCGGCGCGGCGGCCAAGCGCGATTTCGCCACGGTCGCGCAGGCCCATCACCTGAGCCGGATGGGTCGAGATCAGCGCCCAAGCCTGTGCCAGATCCAGAATCCCGCGATCCATCAAGGCCCAAGCCGCCAGCGGCAGCGCGGGCAGGTGGTAATCGGACACCAGCACATTGCAAAGCCCGTCTTGCACCAGATTGCTGGCCGAGACATTGCCCGCCTGCGATGCGCCGCGCACCACATTCGGCGCGCCCATCAGAACTGGGTTGTTCATCGCCCGCGCTCCAGCCGCAGCGCTGCGCGTGGTGGGAAATTCGGCAATCTTGGCGCCAATCATCGCGTAATAGCTGCGGGTCTCGGCGTCGGGGTCGTCATGGCTGCCATAATGCAGACCCATGGCGTCAAACGCCTCGGCCAGTTTGCGCAGGCTGCGCGGCACCGATTTTTCCAAGGCTGTGGCGGCTTCGACATCGCGGGTTAGATCGGCGGCGGTGCGGCCGATCTTGCGCGCCCAAGCGGTGAAATCGGCAGGGGCCAGCCGCGCCATTTGGCGGGCTTCGGCCAAATGGTTGTTAAAGATCACATAATCCACATCAAAACGGCGCACCGCTTCGATCAGCCGGTCGGCTTCGGCCACCAGATGGGTTTCGGCGCGGATCTGCACGCGCAAATCGGTCATCGCCTGATGGCGATAGGCCTGCACAGCCTGCATGAACTCTTCGGCCTTGTCGGGGCCGCGCGGCCCGCCTTCCCAGCTCCAGCCTTGCGCCATATAGGCGGTGGTCACGCCATGCGCTGCCGCCTCGCGGTCATAAGAGGCAAGGCCATCGGCCACCGTAAACCGCGCCGAGGGGCGGGGGGCGATGTGGTGTTCAAAGCCGTCGCCATGCAGATCAATGATGCCGGGCAAGACCAGATAGCCCGACAGATCCACCTCGGTCACAGCACCATGCGCGATGCGACCCTCGGCCAGCGCTACGCTGCCGCTTTGCAGCGCGCCACCTCGCAGAACCAGGGCGTCCTTGAGGGCAAGCGGGGGCAGGAGCGATGTCATCTGGCAAGGTCCAAGGCTAAGGGGAATGCGCGTTGCCTGTGGATAAACCTGTTTCGCAACGCCAATGTGACAGTTTCCAAAGCTTTAGTCAGATTGCACCGTTAAGGTCACACGGTCGCCGGCAAACCAGGTGATGCCATATTCCACCGCATGCCCTTCGCCGTCGACATTGACCGCAACCGAGCGCAACAAGGGCGCGCCTTCGGGCAGGCGCAGGTGCAGCGCTTGCAGGGCATCGGCGGTTTTCGCGGTCAGCCGCGTTGCGGCACGGGTGTAATCTTGCAGCCCGCAGGCGGTAAAGGCCGCGGTCACCGAGGGTGATTTGGACAGCACGCTGAGCAGGTTGGCGAAGCGCGCGGCAGGAAACACCGAACGAAACATCGCCAAAGGCACACCATCGGCCAGCGACAGGCCTTCAAACACATGCACCATGGCCCCCAAAGGCAGCGCCAGCGCCTCGGCTTCGCGCGCATCGGCCTTGCGGGTTTCCAGACGCAGGGTTTGGCGCGACGGCGTGCGTCCCGAGGCCAGCACATTTTGATGAAACCGCGTGCGACGGCCAAGCGCGTAATCGGTCGGGCTGCCTTGGACAAAGACCCCAGACCCCCGCCGCGCCACCACCAGCCCTGCGCCCGCCATCTCGGCCAAAGCCCGGCGCACGGTGTGGCGGTTGACGCCAAAGCGCTGCGACAGCTCGGTTTCGGTCGGCAGTTTGTCGCCCGCGCGATACTGCCCGCCCGCGATTTCGGCGCTCAGCGTGGTGGTGATGGATTTCCAGATCGGGCTGCGCGGCATTGTTACGAAAACTTCATGTGCAATTGGGGTGGGGAGACGCTAAGATTTATCTAGTTGTATAGTAAGCTAGACAAATCCGCAAGATGTCGAGAGAGCCATGACCGCAGAAAATCACCGCAAAGACTGGATGGGGCTGCTGGCGCGGGCCAAGCCTGCACGGCTGGCTGCACTGTTTCCTGATCTGCCCGACCACAGCCTGCTGCGCGCGCCCGAAGTGGGCGCGGTGATGGTCAGGGGGCGGATCGGAGGCGATGGCAGCGCCTTTAATCTGGGCGAGATGACGGTGACACGCTGTTCTTTGGCGCTGCCAGACGGCAGGGTCGGCCATGCGCATGTGCAGGGCCGCGATAAGACCCACGCGCTGCGCGCCGCTGTTTTAGATGCGCTGTTGCAAGGTGGTCAGGCCAGCGAGGTGATCACGACCCTGCGCGCCGAAGAGGCCGCACGTCGTCTGGCGCGGGCCGAAAAGGCCGCAGCAACCCGCGTCGAGTTTTTCACTTTGGTGCGAGGAGAAGACCCGTGACGCTTTTGGCTTTACAAGGCGGCTTTGCCGATGCGCCGATCGCTTCGGCCCATGCTTTTCGCGCGGCTTTGACCGCGCTGTCACAACCGGGGCAGATTTTGTCGGTGACGGGGGCTGCGCCACCCGCGCCTGTGTCGGTGGCGGCGGGGGTTTTGCTGCTGACGCTGGTGGATGGCACCACGCCTGTGCATCTGGCGGGGGGCTATGATTGTGCGGCCCTGCGCGATTGGCTGACCTTTCACACCGGCGCGCCTTTGGTTGCGCCGCAGGCCGCCCACTTTGCGCTGGGCACTTGGGCCGATCTGTCGCCAGTGGGCCGCTTTGCGCAGGGACTGCCCGATTATCCGGACCGGTCTTGCACCTTGATCGTTGAAATGGCGGCGCTGTCTAACAGCGGCGCGCGGCTGACGGGGCCGGGCATTGCCGATCACGCGCGGCTGAACCTGCCCGAAGTGGCAGCCTTTCAAGCCAATCGCGCGCAATTCCCGCTGGGGTTTGACGCGTTTTTCACTGCGGCCAACCAGATCGCGGGCCTGCCGCGCTCGACCCATGTGGAGGACCTCTGATGTATGTCGCAGTCAAGGGCGGCGAGCGGGCAATTGACAATGCCCATAGCTGGTTGACGGCCGAACGGCGCGGCGATGTGGCGGTGGCCGCGTTAAGCTTGGCCCAGATCCGCGAGCAATTGTCGCTGGCGGTCAACCGGGTGATGGCCGAAGGCTCGCTTTATGATGCCGATCTGGCGGCGCTGGCGATCAAGCAATCGCGCGGTGATCTGATCGAGGCGATCTTTCTGATCCGCGCCTATCGCACCACTTTGCCAAGGCTTGGGGCTTCGGTTCCGGTCGAGACTGCGCAGATGGCGGTGATCCGGCGGGTCTCGGCCACCTTCAAGGATTTGCCGGGCGGGCAGGTTCTGGGGCCGACCTTTGACTATACCCACCGCTTGCTTGATTTCAAACTGGCCGCCGAGGGCGAGGCTCTCGCAGCCCCCGCTACCGCTGACGCCGATCTGGCCGCTGTGCCGCATGTCACGGGGTTTTTGAACCGTGACGGGCTGATCGAGGCCAATCCGTGCAGTGCGGCCCAGCCCGCCGATCTGACGCGCGAACCGATGGAGCTGCCTGCCAGCCGCGCGCTGCGCCTGCAGGCGATCACCCGCGGTGACGAGGGCTTTATCCTGTCGATGGCCTATTCGACCCAGCGCGGTTACGGGCGCACTCATGCCTTTGTCGGCGAATTGCGCATCGGCATGGTGGCGGTCGAGATGGAGATCCCAGAGCTGGGCTTTGCGGTCGAAATCGGCGAAATCGAGCTGACCGAATGCGAGACAGTCAACCAGTTCAAAGGCAGCAAAACCGAACCGCCGCAGTTCACCCGCGGCTATGGTCTGGTCTTTGGCCAGACCGAGCGCAAGGCAATTGCGATGAGCCTTGTGGATCGGTCTTTGCGCTGGGCCGAGCTTGGCGAAGAGAACAGCGGCGCACCGGCTCAGGACGAGGAATTCGTGCTGATGCATGCCGATAACATTCAAGCCACCGGATTTTTGGAACATATCAAACTGCCGCATTACGTTGATTTCCAATCAGAATTGGAACTGGTGCGCAAATTGCGTGCCGAAGTAATGGCAAGGACGGAGGCCGCAGAATGACCGATCAAGCCTATAACTTTGCCTATCTGGACGAGCAGACCAAGCGGATGATCCGTCGCGCGATCCTGAAAGGCGTCGCCGTGCCCGGCTATCAGGTGCCCTTTGCCAGCCGCGAGATGCCGATGCCTTATGGTTGGGGCACGGGCGGCGTGCAGGTCACGGCCGCCTGTCTGGTGCCCGAAGACCGGCTGAAAGTGATCGACCAAGGCGCGGATGATACCACCAATGCCGTGTCGATCCGCAAGTTCTTTCAACGGGTTGCGGGGGTCGCCGTGACCGAGGCCACGCAAGAGGCCACGCTTATTCAGACCCGACACCGCATCCCCGACACAAGCCTAAGCGAGGGCCAGATCCTTGTCTATCAGGTGCCAATCCCGGAACCGCTGCGGTTTTTGGAACCCCGCGAATCCGAGACCCGCAAGATGCACGAGCTGGAAGACTATGGCCTGATGCATGTGAAACTTTACGAGGACATCGCGCGGCACGGGCAGATTGCGACCGCTTATGCCTATCCGGTCAAGGTGGAAGACCGCTATGTGATGGACCCGTCACCGATCCCCAAGTTTGACAACCCCAAGCTTTCCAACAGCCCGGCCTTGCAGCTGTTTGGCGCGGGGCGCGAGCAGCGGATCTATGCGTTGCCGCCCTTTACCCAAGTGATCAGTCTGGATTTCGACGATCATCCCTTCGTGGCCAGCAAGGCCGATCATGCCTGCGATCTGTGTGATGCCAGCGACAGCTATCTGGACGAGGTGATCATCGACGATCAGGGCGGGCGAATGTTTGTCTGCTCGGACACCGATTATTGTGGCGCAAGGCGGGCTGCGGGCCATGTCGGGCGTTTGGGCGAGGAGACGCTATGAGCATGACCTTGCAAAGCTTGGCCAAAGATCAACCGCTGCTGTCGGTTCAGGGCCTAAGCAAAAATTACGGCACGCGGATTGGCTGCGCGGATATCAGCTTTGACCTTTTCCCCGGCGAGGTGATGGGGATCGTGGGCGAAAGCGGGTCGGGCAAGTCAACGCTTTTGTCTTGCATGGCGGGGCATATGGCTCCCGATACCGGCCGCGTGATTTTTGACACCGCCACCGGCCCGCGCGACACAGTGCAGATGGCCGAGGCCGAACGGCGGCGCATGGCGCGCACCGATTGGGCCTTTGTGCATCAAAACCCGCGTGATGGTTTGCGGATGGGGGTCTCGGCTGGCGGCAATGTCGGCGAGCGGCTGATGGCAGTGGGCGCGCGCCATTACGGCGACATCCGCACAACCGCCACCGATTGGCTGGGCCGGGTCGAGATTGCCGCCGACCGCATCGACGACCGCCCGCGCGCCTTTTCGGGCGGCATGCAGCAAAGGTTGCAAATCGCGCGCAATCTGGTGACGGGCCCGCGTCTGGTGTTCATGGACGAGCCCACCGGCGGGCTGGATGTTTCGGTTCAGGCGCGGCTGTTGGATCTGTTGCGCGGGCTGGTGCGCGAGATGGGGCTTTCGGCGATCATCGTCACCCATGATTTGGCGGTGGTGCGGCTTTTGGCCGACCGTTTGATGGTGATGAAAGACGGACATGTGGTAGAACAGGGGCTGACCGATCAGGTGCTGGACGATCCGCAACACGCCTATACCCAGCTGCTGGTCTCCTCTGTTTTGCAGGTGTAAGCGATGCTGTTTGCCTATCGTCCCGAAGCGGAAAAGCTATCCCGACTGGCCGTTGACGCTGATCTGTCGGCGGCGATCTGGATTGATCTTTACCGCCCGCAGCCCGAACAGACCCAAGCGGTCGCGGATCTGGGGCTGGTGGTGCCCACGCTGGCCGATATGGAAGAGATCGAGCTGTCGAACCGGCTTTATCGCGAGGGCGGGGTCGATTACATGACGGTGGTTTTGCCGGGGCTGTCTGCCACCAAAGCCCCGATCTCCGGGCCAGTGTGCTTTATCGTCACGCCAGATCGTCTGCTGACGGTCCGCCACCATGCGCCGCGCCCCTTTGACACCTACCCCGAGCGTGCCGAAAAGGTGGGGGCGGGCTATGATCGGCCCGAGAAGCTGTTTTTGGGCTTGATCGAAGAAATCACCGGACGCATGGCTGATATCCTTGAAGGCATCGGCCGCGGTCTGGATGAGGTCGCCGCTGGCATCTATCAGGGTGGTGCGCAGGGCTTGGGCGGCGAGATGCTGCAAGAGGCGCTGGCGCGGGTGGGCCGCGAGGGTGATCTGTTGGGGCGGGTGCGGCTTGGCCTGCTAACGGTAGAGCGCGCTCTTAGCTTTTTTGGTCAAACACTTGCAGCCCGCGACAATGCCGCAACCCTGCGGCCCTTGGTAAAAGGCCTGATGCGCGATCTGCAAGCACTGGAGGTGCATGCAGATTTTCTGGCCTCGCGCTTGGCGCTGACCTCTGATGCGACGCTGGGCATGATCAATCTGGCGCAGAATGCCACGGTGCGGATTGTGTCTGTGGTCGCAGCCCTGTTCCTGCCGCCGACGCTGATCGCCAGTATTTATGGCATGAATTTCGTCGCCATGCCCGAACTGCAATCGCCTTGGGGCTATCCTGCGGCGCTTGTCTTGATGCTTGCCTCGGCGGTGGGCACCTATCTTTTCTTCAAATGGAAGCGCTGGCTATGATCGAAATTGGCAATCTTTGCAAAAGCTTTACCCTGCACAACCAAGGCTCGGCGGTTATTGAGGTGATGCACAACGCCCAGCTTTGGGTGGCTGCTGGCGAATGCGTGGGGTTGATCGGGGCCTCGGGGGCGGGGAAATCGACGCTAATGCGGATGGTTTGGGGCAATTATCTGGCCTCTTCGGGCTTTATTCGGGTTGGCGATCTGGATGTGGCCCAAGCAGCCCCGCGCCAGATCATCGCCCTGCGGCGCGAGACTTTGGGCTATGTCAGCCAATTTTTGCGGGTGGTGCCGCGGGTGGCGACGCTGGATGTGGTGGCAGAACCCTTGCTGGCGCTGGGCATTCCAGCAGATACCGCCCGCGCGCGTGCCGCAGCCTTGCTGGCGCGGTTGAACATCCCGCAGCGGCTTTGGGCGCTGTCGCCCACCACTTTTTCGGGCGGCGAGCAGCAGCGCGTCAATATCGCGCGCGGCTTTGCCCATAGCTATCCGGCGCTGTTGCTGGACGAGCCCACCGCCAGCCTTGATGCGGCCAACCGCGAGGTGGTGCTGGCACTGATCGAAGAGGCCAAGGCGCGCGGTGCGGCGATCTTGGGGATTTTCCACGACGAGGCCGCGCGCGACCGCGTCTGTGACCGCGTTGTCGATGTGCGCGACTTTGCGGTGCAGGCGGCATGACGGGGCGGCTTTTTGTCGTGGTGGGGCCTTCGGGCGCGGGCAAAGACACGTTGATTGCGGGGGCAATGGCTGCAAACCCCGCGCTGCATTGGGCGCGCCGGGTGATCACACGCCCCGAGGTGGCGGGAGGGGAACCCTTTGAAGGCGTTTCCAGACCCCAGTTCGATCAACGCTTGGCGCGCGGCGATTTTGCGCTGCACTGGCAGGCGCATGGGCTGCACTATGGCGTGCCATTAACCGAGCTTGCGCCCTTGCAAGACGGGCGGTCTGTGGTGCTGAACGGCTCGCGTCGGGCTTTGGCGAAGGGGCTTGCGGCCTATCCTGACCTGATCGTTTTGCACATCACCGTGCCGCTGCCGCTTTTGGCGCAGCGCCTTGCTGCGCGTGGCCGCGAAAGCCTGGCCGAAATCACCGACCGTCTGGCGCGCGCCGATACCGCGCTGCCGCAGGGGGTGCGGGCTGTCGAAATTGCCAATGACACCACCCCCGAGGCAGGCATCGCGCTTTTGTCTCAGGCGCTCAGGGGATAGCGGTGCAACAGATGAAACCGCCCCATGGCATCCTCGCCGCACAGGCACAGATCCTGCACCTCAAAGGGCTGTGGAATCAGGCCCGTGAAATGCGTGCGCGCGGCGGGGATCAAAACTTCGGCTTGCGGCGGCGTCAGCGCGCCCGAAAGCGTGAGATGGAACTGAAACTCTTCCATTACAAAGGGATAGCCATAGGTATCGAGCAATTCACGCTGCCGATGGCTCAGGCTTTCGGGACGGCGACGGGCGTATTCGGCGGCGGTCAGTGCAGCGCGATAGGGTTCCAGCGCGCGCACAACCTCGCTTGCCAGGGCTTGCAACTGATCTTGCGCCCCCAGCGGCGTCAGCGCCAGAAAGCCGTGGTGATGGCTCAGCTCCAGCCCAGCCAGCCGCAGCGGCGCCAATTGCCCCGCAAGCGCGCGCAGACCTTGGGTCAGATCTTGCAGTCCCAGCCCCTCGGTCAGCCGAAACGGCGCTTTCAACGTGCCGTGAAAGCCGTATTTGCGCGGATCTTCGGTCAGCTTGGCCAAGGCAGCGGGCAAAGCTTGCGCAGCCCTTTGCCCGCGCGGCATATCCCAGCCCAGCCAAGCTGCGGCGGCATCGGCAAAAGCCCCCTCGCGCGGGGCGTAATAGATCGCATAGCGTTTCATCTGGTCCATAACCTGCCCTTTAAACCGCTTTCGTCACATTCCTGTGACGCTTCTATGCCCATTTGCGCAGATGCGCGACCACCTCAATCAAGGCCCCTGATATGACCGAAACCATTCTCGCCAATGCCAAACTTATCCTGCCAAGCGAAGTGATCCATGGCAGCCTGCGGATTGAAGGCGGCGTGATCACCGCGCTAGATCAGGGCGCTGGCGTGCCGGCAGGTGCTATGGATTGTGATGGCGATTTCGTCAGCCCCGGCCTGATCGAGCTGCACACCGATAATCTGGAACGCCATATCGAACCGCGCCCCAAGGTCAGCTGGCCGCATACAAGCGCTATCATCGCCCATGATGCAGAACTTGCAAGTGTCGGTATTACAACGGTTTATGACGCGCTGCGGGTGGGGTCGGTGGTGTCAAACACCAAGGCCAATTACGGCGAATATGCCCGCCTGTTGGCCGATGAGATCTTGGATCTGCGCCACAAAGGCGCGCTGCGCATCAGCCATTTTCTGCATCTGCGCGCCGAGGTCTGCTCGGAAACCCTGACGGCAGAGCTGGCGAAATTTGGCCCCGAAGACCGCATCGGCATCGTCAGCCTGATGGATCACACCCCCGGCCAGCGGCAGTTTCGCGACATGACCCAGCTGCGCGCCTATGTCTGCGGCAAGCATGGCCTGTCCGAGCATGAATTCCAAGACCATGTCGCGGGGCAAATCGCGCTGACCCAAAGGCTTGGGGTCGAACACGAGGCCGCAGCCGTGCAAGCGGCGCGCCGCTTTGGTGCGGTGCTGGCCAGCCATGATGACACCACCGCAGATCAGGTCGCAACCTCGGCCCGCCACGGCGTAGGCTTTGCCGAATTCCCCACCAGCCTTGAGGCCGCAAGCGCCTGCCGTGCCGCCGGCATCGCTGTGATGATGGGCGCGCCCAACCTGATCCGCGGCGGCTCGCATTCGGGCAATGTCGCGGCCCAGGATTTGGCAAAAGCCGATCTGCTGGATATCGTCTCGTCCGATTATGTGCCCTCGGCGCTGTTGTCGGCGGCGCTGCGCTTGGGCGATATCTGGGGCGATCTGGCGCGGGGAATCCGCACGGTGACAGCGGCCCCGGCGGCTGCCACTGGCCTTTGCGACCGCGGTGCGCTTGGTCTTGGCCAACGCGGCGATGTCATCCGCATCAAACCTTTTGCCGACAGCGCCCGCCTGCTGGGCACCTGGGTGCAGGGCCAGCGCGTCGGCTAAGATCAGCTTCTATAACGGTTAAATCCCCTAAGACTTTGGCGGTCAGGGGCGAGCCTTTGCGACAACTGAAAGTTTAAACCATTGATGTGGAAGACTGCGAGCCACGTCAAGTAATTGGAGGCGGGTATCGGAATCGAACCGATCTACATGGATTTGCAATCCAGCGCATAGCCTGCCTGCCCACCCGCCTCAACGTCTTGAGGCAATAGGGGAAACTCGCGAAGGGTGCAAGGGGGGAAACACGCAAAGCCAGCGCGTAAATGCAAACGGCCGCCCCGAAGGACGGCCGATTTGATAC
>JALRIN010000019.1 GCA_023255415.1 Cypionkella sp.
GAGAAAACCGATAAATCCCAATGCAACTACTAATCCCATTACTAAAAGCGCAGAGGCGGTAACAGAATTACCTGTTACAAGGTGAGCGGCAAAGTAACCAAGAATTGCTGCCAGGATGAAGATGATTCCACCCATGGTTGGTGTTCCACGCTTGATGTGGTGGCTACTTGGACCATCATCACGAATGATCTGTCCATATCCTTTGCTGGCAAGTAGGCGAATCAGAACTCGCGTTCCAAAGAGCGCAAAGACCAGTGCAAAAGCACCGGCAATCAGGATCTGTCTCAACTCTCAACTCCGCTCTTGTCTAACCACAATCTTTCTAACTTTTGCGCAAGTACTTCAAATCTCTCAGAGCGTGATGCCTTCACGCTGGCCTCGCGCGTTAAAGCCGTGCGCGACGACATGCATGTGTTTTTGAACGACGGGCTTTACGGCGCGCTGTTCGAGATGGGCCAGATCGGCATCATCGACCGCATCGAGGTGATTTCACCCGAAGGTGTGCTGCGTCATGGTGAAAGCCTGCCGCGGATCTGCTTTGGCCCGACCTGCGATTCGGTCGACCGGCTGCCGGGCGATGTGCCGTTTCCCTCTGACATTGCCGAGGGGGATTTCGTGATCTGGCATGGCATGGGTGCCTATTCCACAGTCACCAACAGCCGCTTTAACGGCTTTGGCGAGCTGAGCATGGTGACGGTGCTGACCCAAACGGTTTAATTTCGCCGAAACAAAAACTTCATGCGCCCTTGGCTGGACAAAACCAGCCAAGGGCGTAGTTATTTTGACAAGGCGATCTTGGAGGGTGGCATGTCGAAATTTGGCGCAGCGCAGGGTGTGGGGCGGCTGGAAGATATCCGGCTGCTGACGGGCGAGGGCCGCTATGTCGATGATATCACCCCTAAAACAGCCCTTCACGGCTATTTCCTGCGCGCGCAGATGGCACATGCCGGGATCACGGCGCTGGATCTGGCGGCGGCGCGGGCGGCGGATGGTGTGCATCTGGTGCTGGCGGCGGCCGATCTAGAGGCGATGGGCGTGATCCTAGGCATGACCGGCGCGCAGGTGCGCACGCGGCAGGGTGGCAAGGGCGCTGGCCCCGAACGCCCGGTGCTGGCGCGCGATGCGGTGCGCTATGCCGGCGAGGCGGTGGCCCTGGTGGTGGCCGATAGCTTGGCACAAGCGCGCGATGCGGCAGAGCTGATCGGGCTTGATGTCGAAGAGCGCCCGGTGATCACCGCCTTGGTGCCCGGAGGCGAGGCCATACATCCGCAAGCCCCCGGCAATCTGGCCTTTGATTACAGCCTTGGCGACGAGGCGGCGGTGGCGGCTGCCTTGGAAGGCGCTGCGCATCGGGTGGCTTTGGACGTGGTGCATAACCGCATCATCGTGGCCTCTATGGAGCCGCGCGGCTGTTTTGCCGAATGGCAAGACGGGCGGCTGCATCTTGCGGTGAACGGGCAGGGCGTCTGGGTGCAAAAGGCCGAGCTTGCGCGGCAATTGCGGCTGGACCCTGCAGCGGTGCGGGTGACCAACCCCGATGTCGGCGGCGGCTTTGGCATGAAGGGCATGGCCTATCCTGAATATATCGTCATCGCGGCAGCGGCGCGGGCCCTGGGGCGGCCGGTGCGATGGATGTCGGACCGATCCGAGGCGATGCTGACCGATAACGCAGGCCGCGATTTGCTGGCACGGGCAGAGATTGGCTTTGACGCCGATCTAAAAATCACCGGCCTGCGGGTGCACATTGTTTCGAACCTTGGCGCCTATAACTCGCAATTCGCGCAGATGATCCAGACCGAGCTTTATTCCAAGGTGCTGACCGGCATCTATGACATCAAAGCCGCCCATATGGGCGTGCTGGGGGTCTATACCAACACCACACCGGTTGATGCCTATCGCGGCGCGGGGCGGCCCGAGGCGAATTTGACCATCGAGCGGGTGATGGATCACGCCGCCCGCGTGCTGGGCGTGGACGGCTTTGATCTGCGGATGCGCAATGTGATCAAGGATTTCCCCTATCCGCTTTTGTCGGGCGCACAGGTCGATTGCGGCGATTTTGCCAATGTGCTGGCGGTTGCGCGCGCGCGCGGCGATGTGGCGGGCTATGCCAAGCGCAAGGCCGCAAGCGCGGCGCGCGGCAAGCTGCGCGGGCTGGGGGTGGCTAGCTATCTCGAGGCGATCTTGGGCTCGCCGGTTGAAACCGCGCGGGTGGTGCTGCAGCCTGATGGCGGGGCGACGCTTTATGTCGGCACCCAGTCGAACGGGCAGGGCCACGAGACGGTTTACGCCCGCATGCTGTCCGAGCAAACCGGCATTGATGTTGCATTGATCCGCATTGTGCAGGGCGACAGCGATGCCATTGCCACCGGTGGCGGCACCGGCGGCTCGCGCTCGGTCACGGTGCAGGGCACGGCGACAAAGGCGGCCGTGGGCGCGCTGGTGGCAGGCATGATCGACTTTTTGCAAAGCGATGTCGGGGTGAAAGAGGTCAGTTTTGACGGCACTGTGTTTTCGGCCCCCAATTCCAACATGAGCCTGACCATGGCCGAGGCTGCGGAATGGGCGCGCGAAAAGGGGCGCGACGATCTGCTGGATGTAGCTCAAACCATTAAACTGCAAGCCGGATCTTATCCCAATGGCTGCCATCTGGTCGAGGTCGAGATTGACCCAGAAACCGGCGCGATGGTGATGGACCGCTACACAGTTGTCGATGATTTCGGCACGCTGATCTCGCCCGAATTGGTGGCAGGTCAGGTGCATGGCGGCATTGCCCAAGGCTTCGGCCAAGCGGTGATGGAGCTGGCGGTCTATGATGATCAGGGCCAGCTTTTGACCGGCAGCTTTATGGATTACGCCCTGCCACGCGCGACCGATCTGCCCTATTTCGACATTCACCACGCCCCCACCATCACCCAGACCAACCCTTTGGGCATGAAAGGCTGCGGCGAGGCGGGCACCGTCGGCTCTTGTGGCGCGATTTCCAACGCGGTGCTGGATGCGCTGGCGCCGCGCGGCGTGACATCGGTGGATATGCCCTTCACGCCGGCGCGCATCTGGACCTGGCTGCAGGAGGCACAGGCTGGCTCTGCTTAACCGTCTTCGCGCCTGGTGGCGCGGCAAAGCCCACGCCCAAACCGCGCCTGCCGCAGCGCCCGAACCGGGGCGCGCGCGCGGCTCTGTTGATCATATCATCATTCTGGATGGCACGCTTTCGACCCTGACGCCGGGCCAAGAAGGCAATTGTGGCTTACTTTACAAGCTTTTGATCGAAGATGGTCAGAAAGCCCATCGCACTGTTTACTACGAGCCAGGGCTGCAATGGCAGGGCTGGAGACAGGTGATGGCAATTGTCGAGGGGCGCGGGCTGAACCGACAGATCCGCCGTGCCTATGGCTGGCTTGCCAGCCACTACCGCGAAGGCGACCGGATTTTCCTGTTTGGCTATTCGCGCGGCGCCTATGCGGTGCGCAGTCTGGCCGGCGTGATCGACCGCGTTGGGCTGCTGCGGCGCGAACATGCAACGGAACGCGGCGTGCAGCTGGCCTATCGCCACTATCAAAACGGCCCCGACACAGTCGCCGCTGCCGCCTTTGCCCGCCGCTTTTGTCACGCCAAACCCATGATCGAGATGATCGGGGTTTGGGATACGGTAAAATCGCTGGGCCTGCCGCTTTTTGGCTTTGGCACCCTGCGCAAACATGCCTTTCACAGCCATCACTTGGGCAATAGCATTCGCCACGGCTTTCAGGCGCTGGCGATCCACGAGACGCGCTCGGTGTTTGAACCGGTGCTTTGGGATAGCGCCGAGACGGACGGGAGCCATGTGCAACAGATGTGGTTTCGCGGCGCGCATGGCGATATTGGCGGCATGATCGGCGATGACGCGGCCGCCCGACCCTTGGCCAATATCCCCTTGGTTTGGATGCTGGAGCAGGCGCAGAGTTTGGGGCTTGATCTGCCCGAAAATTGGCACGCACGCTTTCCTTGTGATCCGGCAGCGCCCATGGTGGGGACGCTGCGCGGCTGGGGGGCGCTGTTTTTGTTGCGGCGCAGGCGGAGGATGCTGCGCGACCGATCCGAGGCGGTGCATCCAAGTGTGCAGCAGGCGCGGGCGACTTTTGGGTGGATTTCGGCTTTGACAAAAAAGGGGATGACAGATGCGTAAGGTGACTGTGGCGGCGACGCAATTTGCCTGCAGTTGGGATTTGGCTGCCAATGCCGATAAGGCCGAGGCTTTGGCGCGGCGCGCAGCGGCGAACGGCGCGCAAGTTGTTCTGATCCAAGAGCTTTTTGCCACTCCCTATTTCTGTATCGAACAGCATCCGCAGTATTTTGATCTGGCCCAGCCTATGGCGGATCACCCGCTGATCGCCCGCTTTGCAGCGCTTGCGCGCGCGCTGGGCGTGGTTGTGCCGCTGTCGTTTTTTGAACGCGCAGGTCAGGCGCATTTCAATTCGGTGGCGATGATTGATGCCGATGGGCGGGTTTTGGGCTGCTATC
Organism: Cypionkella sp.; assembly: GCA_023255415.1. GTDB lineage: Bacteria > Pseudomonadota > Alphaproteobacteria > Rhodobacterales > Rhodobacteraceae > Cypionkella. The sequence goes on from JALRIN010000019.1 coordinate 4,501, forward strand.
GCAAGACCCATATTCCGCAAGGCCCGGGCTATGAAGAGAAATACTACTTCTCGCCGGGCGACACCGGCTATCGGGTTTGGGATACCGCCTTTGGCCGCATCGGCGTTGGGATTTGCTGGGATCAATGGTTTCCCGAATGCGCCCGCGCCATGGCGTTGATGGGGGCCGAGATTTTGCTTTATCCCACTGCCATCGGCTCGGAACCCCCCGCACCCGACTATGACAGCCAGCCGCATTGGCAGATCTGCATGCGCGGCCATGCGGCGGCCAATATCTTGCCGGTGGTGGCTGCTAACCGCATTGGGCGCGAGATTGCACCTGATGGGCGCGAGGTGACGTTTTACGGATCAAGCTTTATCGCCGATCATCAGGGCGGCGTTGTTGCCGAACTTGGGCGCGCCGAAGAGGGCGTGGTGCTGGCGCAATTCGATCTGGCAGCGATTGCCGATTTGCGCCGTAGTTGGGGCCTGTTTCGCGACCGCCGCCCAGAAACCTATGGCGCGCTGGCGGGGCTCGACGGGTCTAAAGCAGCTGGCTGAAGGCCCAGACAAGCCCCAGCAAAATCGGCTGATGGATCAGATAGATCGGCAGGCTGTGGCGCCCCGCCCATGTTGACCAAGCGGGCAAAGTGATCTGCGACAGCCCGCGCCAAAGCCCAAGGCTGGTGCCGAATTGCCCCAGACTGATGCCCGCCAAAACCGCGCCAAACCAAGGGAAAATCGGTTCAAAATCAAGCGTATAGGCGGGCAGGGTGGAGAGGCCAATAAAGCGCAGCAAGGTGGCGTCAAAGGCAGGCCCGGGCAGCAGATAGGCCCCCGCTATAACTGCCGCCGCCAGCAGCGCGGTGACAGAACTGCGCAGGCGCAGCACCGCCAGCCCCAGCAGGCTGTAAAGCGCAATGGCATGCAGGATGCCGAAATAGATGTAATATTCGGGCATTGCCAGCCGTGTCGCCAAGGTGACAAGCGCCGCTGCCGCCGCAATTTTGCCAAAGCGTCGCCAGAAGGCAGGCCAGCGGATCTCAGACCCATGCGACAGGTAAAGCGCAATCCCCGTCAGTCCCAAAAAACAGCCCGCAACCAGCCGGGCGTGATAGTAAAACACCGCGCTATAGGCATATTCGGGCGAGATCAGCCCAAACATCACCAGATCATAGCTGAAATGAAAGCTGGCCATGCCCAGCAAAGCAAGGCTGCGGATCAGGTCAAGCAGATCAATACGGCTTTGCTGCACGGCGGGCCTTTTGCACAAAGAGAGACCTGAGGCGATATGAAAACGGCGGCCCTTTCGAGCCGCCGCAAAACTTTAGCGCTGTGCCACGCCCGCATAATTGCGATGCGTTTCACCAACATAAAGCTGACGTGGGCGACCGATCTTTTGGTTCGTCTCGGCGATCATCTCTTTCCACTGCGAGATCCAGCCGACAGTGCGCGAAATCGCGAAAATCGGCGTGAACATCGAGGTCGGGAAGCCCATCGCATCCAGAATGATGCCTGAATAGAAATCGACGTTTGGATAAAGCTTTTTCGAGACGAAATAATCGTCTTCCAAAGCGATACGCTCCAGCTCTTTGGCGACTTGCAGGGTGGGGTTGTTATGGATGCCCAAAAGCTCCAACACCTCGTCCGCCGATTCTTTCATCACTTTGGCGCGTGGATCAAAGTTTTTATAGACACGATGGCCAAAGCCCATCAGGCGGAAGCCTGAATTCTTATCCTTGGCCTTGGCGATATATTCCGGAATCCGGTCAACGGTTCCAATTTCGCGCAGCATTTCAAGGCAGGCCTGGTTGGCGCCGCCATGGGCAGGGCCCCAAAGGCAGGCGATGCCGGCCGCAATACAGGCAAAGGGATTCGCACCCGAAGAGCCCGCCAGACGCACGGTCGAGGTCGAGGCGTTTTGTTCGTGGTCAGCGTGCAGCAGCATGATCCGGTCCATCGCCTTGGACAGAATCGGGTTCACCTCGTAATCTTCGGCGGGAACTGCAAAGCACATATTCAGGAAGTTGCCAGCGAAGGACAGCGAATTCTTTGGATAAACAAAGGGTTGGCCGATCGAGTATTTAAAGGCCATCGCCGCAATTGTTGGCAGCTTGGCGATCATGCGGATAGCTGCAACTTCACGCTGCCATTCGTCATTGATATCAAGGCTGTCGTGGTAAAACGCCGACATCGCGCCAACAACGCCGACCATTGTCGCCATCGGATGCGCATCGCGGCGGAAGCCGCGGAAGAAATTGTGCATCTGTTCGTGCACCATAGTGTGGCGCGTCACGCGGTCTTCAAAATCTTTCAATTGGGTGGCATTTGGCAGCTCGCCGTAAAGCAGCAGGTAGCACACCTCGATAAAGCTCGACTCTTCAGCCAGCTGTTCGATCGGATAGCCGCGATATAGCAACTCGCCCTTATCGCCGTCGATGTAGGTGATCGCGCTTTCGCAGGCCGCCGTCGAGGTAAAGCCCGGGTCAAAGGTAAACACATCGGCTTGGGCATAAAGTTTGCGAATATCAAGCACATCAGGCCCAAGCGTCGGCGACATCACCGGCAGGTCATAGGTTTTTCCATCAAGGCTTAGCGTCGCGGTTTTGGTCGTGTCGGCCATCTAACATCCCCAGTATGGTGCGCTGCGCCGCCAAATGCGGGCAGGGTCGTTTCCGGATTGGCGAAAGGCGCAGCTTACACAGTTGCGTCGTTCAGCCGTGTGATCGTCTCAGTCTGACCGATGACAAGCATCATGTCATAAACGCTTGGCGTGGCGCTGCGCCCTGCCAGGGCCGCGCGCAACGGAGCAGCCAGCTTGCCAAAGCCAATCCCGTTTTCTGCAGCTGCATTGGTCAGGATCTGCTCCAAATCCGCTTTTGTCCAGCTAGCATTTTGCAGCTGCGGCGTCAATGAATTCAGTATACCACGGGATACCGAGTCAAGTGATTTCGCCGAGGCTTCGTCGGCAACTATAGGGCGCGAAACCAACATAAAGTGAGCTTTTTCAAGAAGTTCGTGGAAAGTTTTCGCGCGATCTTTGACGCAGTAAAGCCCGCGCGACATCAGGTCTTTTTGCGCATCGGTCAGTGCAGGCAAGCCTGCCACCTGCATAAAGGCGACCAATTCATGCAGCAGTGCAGCATCTTCCATCGCCGCCATGTGGTGGCCGCATGTGTTTTCCAGCTTTTTGAAATCAAGCCGCGCAGGCGCGCGCCCGATTCCCGCCAGATCAAACATCGCAAGCGCTTCGGTCGTGCTGAAAATCTCGGCATCGCCATGGGCCCAACCCAGGCGGGTCAGGTAGTTGCGCATGCCCGCAGCCGGATAGCCCATGGCCTGATATTCTTCGACCCCCGTCGCGCCGTGGCGCTTGGACAATTTCTTGCCATCGGGGCCATGGATCAGCGGAATATGCGCCCAAACCGGAATCTCCCAGCCCATGGCATCATAAATCATCTGCTGGCGCGCGGCATTGTTCAGATGGTCATCCCCCCGAATGACATGAGTGACGCCCATGTCATGATCATCGACCACAACCGCGAGCATATAGGTCGGTGTACCATCAGATCGTAAACAAATCATATCATCCAGAGTGTCATTTTGAATGATGACGCTGCCCTGCACCTCGTCTTTGATTTCGCTTTGCCCGCTTTGTGGCGCTTTCATCCGAATAACATAGGGCAGATCGGGGTGATTTTCGGCCGCAACATCGCGCCAAGGGCTGCGGAACACCGCATAGCTTGCTTTCGAGGCTTCGCGGAAGGCTGCGATTTCTTCTTGGCTGGAAAAGCACTTATAGGCTGTGCCACGGCGCAGCATCTCGTGGGCGACCTCGGCATGACGGTCGCGGCGTTCAAACTGGCTGATCGGGTCGCCGTCCCAATCCAGCCCCAGCCAAGTCAGACCGCGCAGAATCGCGGCCGTGGCTTCTGGGGTGGACCGCTCGCGGTCGGTGTCTTCGATTCGCAGCAGGAATTTACCGCCACGCCCGCGCGCGTAAAGCCAGTTGAACAGCGCCGTGCGGCCACCGCCAATGTGAAGATAGCCCGTGGGCGAGGGCGCAAAGCGGGTGACGACGGGACGGGACATTGACGTTAACCTTTCGGAAACCATGACAGAGCTAGTCTGGGCGCAGCTTTAGGCAAATGCGGAGGGCAAAACAAGGTGCGGGGGCCATTGGCCATCTTGGATGCGCTAGAGGCTGCGCGGGGGCAGCTGTTTGTCTGGGTTCCGGTCTTCATGGGGCTGGGCATTGCGCTGTGGTTTGGTCTGCCGTTCGAGCCTGGGCTGCCGCTTTATCTCGCGGTTGCGGGGCTTGGCATTTGTGCAGCACTGGCGCCGCTGGGGGCTTTGCGGCCTTTGAGCCTGGCTGCGGCTTGTGTGGCTTTGGGCTTTGTTGCGGCGGGGGTGCGGGCGCATCAGATCGCTGCACCCATGCTTGATTTTCGCTATTACGGACCGGTGCAGGGCCGGATTGTCGAGATCGACCGCTCGCAATCAGACGCGCTGCGCCTGACGCTTGACCGCGTTGTCCTGTCAGATCTGGCACCTTCGCGCACGCCGCTGCGGGTTCGGGTTTCCCTGCATGATCAGGACTTTAGCGCAACTCCAGGGCAGGTGATCTTGCTAACCGGCTTTCTGTCGGCCCCCGATGGCCCGGCCGATCCGGGGGGATTTGATTTTCGCCGCATGGCCTTTTTTCGCCAATTGGGGGCAGTTGGATACAGCCGCGCGCCGGTTTTGCTGTGGCAGGAACCCGAGGCGGGCAGCCAAAGGATCGACCGTTTGCGCAGCTATTTGGCCGCCAAGATGATGGCGGCCGTCCCTTCCGAGGCGGGGGCCTTTGCGGCAGGCGCGATGACGGGGGATCGCTCGGGCATTGGTCTTGCGACCGTGCAGGCGCTGCGTGACAGCAATCTTGCGCATTTGCTGGCGATTTCGGGGATGAATATGGCGTTTTTGACCGGATTTGTCTTTATGCTGCTGCGCTATGGCGTGGCTTTGCTGCCAGTGGTGGCGCTGCGGGTGAATTCGAAAAAGCTGGCGGCGCTGGTGGCTTTGGGCGTTGCGTTTTTCTATCTGCTGTTGTCGGGCGCGAATGTGGCGACCGAGCGCGCGTTCTTGATGGTCTGCGTCATGTTGGGGGCTGTTTTGTTGGACAGGCGCGCGTTGACGATGCGGTCGGTGGCGCTTTCGGCAGTGATCTTGCTGCTGCGCGAACCCGAGGCTTTGGGCGAGCCGGGGTTTCAGCTGTCTTTCGCCGCAACGATTGTGCTGATTGCGGGCTTTGCGGCGCTGGATCGCGCGATTTTGCGGGAAAAGCTGCCGCGCTGGCTTGTTCCGGTGTTCACGATGGTGCTGACCTCGGTTCTGGCCGGGGCGGCGACGGCACCTTTTGCGGCAGCGACCTTTAACCGTTTTACCGATTATGGGCTGCTCGCCAATGTTTTGACCGCGCCGTCGATGTCGGTGCTGATGGCTGCGGGGGCGATGGCGGCGCTGCTGGCCCCTTTGGGTGCGGCTGGGCCTGCGCTTTGGGTGATGGAGCTGGCGGCACGCTGGATTTTGTTTGTGGCGCATTGGGTTGCGGGGCTGCAGGGCGCTGTCACGCCGATCATCCAGCCGCAGGATTGGGTGATGCCGGTGATTGCGCTGGCGGGGATTTGGCTGTTGGTCTGGCGGGGGATTTGGCGTTGGCTGGCGGTTTTGCCGCTGGCTCTGGCCTTTGGCGGCTGGAGCTTGGCGACACGACCGCAACTGCTGATCGCTTCGGATGGCGGGCTGGTGGGGCTGATGGGCGCGCAGGGGCGGGCGCTGTCAGTGGCCAAGGGCGGCGGCTTTGTCGCGCAAAACTGGCTGCAGGGCGATGGTGATTTGGCTGATCAGCAAAGCGCTGCGACGCGGCAGGGGTTTGACGGCCCACCCAGCGCGCGCCACTTTCAGATTGCGGGCTGGCGCGGTATCGCCTTGCGCGGCAAGGCGGCAGAGGCTTTGATGCAAAGTGCCTGTGCCGAGGCCGATCTGGTGATTTTGCCTGCGGCGATCCCGCCGCCAGTTGCACCACCCCAAGGCTGCGTGTTGATCGGGCGCAATATCCTAGACGCCAGCGGTGCGCTGGCCTTGACGCTGCACCCAGACTATCTGCAGATCACCCCATCCCGCTTTGGCGCGCGGATCTGGATGTCGCCACGGCCCGCGCTGCGCGATCTGCACATCGCCAAACCGCAGCGATCAATAGCTGCGAATGAGCCCGACTAAGCGGCCCTGCACCTTGACCATATGATCTGGGATCATGCGGGTCTCATAGGCTGGGTTCGCAGCCTCCAGCGCGATCATATTGCCCCTGCGGCGAAAGCGTTTCAGCGTCGCTTCGGCGTCTTCGACCAAGGCGACGATAATCTCGCCATTTTCGGCCGTGCTTTGTTCGCGGATGATCACGATATCGCCGTCATTTATGCCGGCGTCGATCATCGAATCGCCTTTGACTTCCAGCGCATAATGCTCCGCATTGGCCGAGAGCATCGAGCCTGGCACCGCGACATGATGCGAGACATGGCTGATCGCTTCGATCGGCACACCGGCAGCGATGCGCCCCATCACCGGCACTTCGGTGGCATAGACCGCTTCTATCGGGATGGCCGCTGCGGGGGGCGACACCTTATCGCCCTGAATAACCTTGGGCGTGAAGCCCGCGCGTTCCATCGATTCGGGCAGTTTCACGATTTCCAACGCCCGGGCACGGTGGGCAAGGCGGCGGATAAAGCCGCGTTCTTCCAGGGCGGTGATCAGCCGGTGAATGCCGGATTTCGAGCGCAGATCCAGCGCGTCTTTCATCTCGTCAAACGAGGGGGGCACGCCGTCAATGTCCATCCGCGTCTTGATGAAATCCAGAAGTTCCAACTGCTTTCGCGTCAACATGGCGGGCCCCCGTGGCGGTTGTTGTCGCTATGTTCTGCCCGTGTTCTTGCTTTGTGTCAACTGTTTTGCGAATTTCGCGTCAAATCGCGATATACTCCACCAGACTGCCGGCAGGCAGGGCGGCGCTGTTGGGCGGCAGGATGATCAGCGCATCGGCTTGGGTCAAAATCGTCAACAAGGCGCTGTCTTGGCGTTCAAAGGCGGTAACGGTGGGCGTGCCATCGGGCGTCGAGATCCGCGCGCGCATGTAATGGCTGCGCGGGCCGTTGGCGGGCAGATCGCGTCCCAGCCTGGCGCGCAGCGTTTGCGGCGCGGGGTCGGGCAGACCCAGCATCGCTTTCAGCATCGGCACCATAAACAGATGGCCGCAGACGATGGCCGAAACCGGATTGCCCGGCAGACCCAGCATCGGAATACCCAGCACCCGGCCCGCCATCAGCGGCTTGCCCGGACGCATGGCAATTTTCCAAAACGCCCGCTCAAGCCCAAGGTCGGCTGCGACTTTGCCCACCAGATCATGGTCACCAACCGAAGCACCGCCAACGGTGACGATCAGATCGGCGCCTTCGCTCAGCGCAAAGACCGCGCGCAGGCTGGCTTCGGTGTCGCGCGCGATCGGCAGCATCCGCGCTTCGCCGCCTGCGGCCTCGACCATGGCGGCAAGGGCGAAGGTGTTTGAGGCAATAATCTGATCTGGGCCGGGGTCTTCGCCCGGCATCACCAATTCATCGCCCGAAGCGATCAGCGCCACGATGGGGCGCCTGCGCACCTGCACCTTGGCCACATTCATCGCAGCCAGCAGGGCAAGGTCATTGGGCCGCAAAAGCCGGGGCTGCAGGCTGTCACCAAGGGCGAAATCTTGGCCTCTCGGGCGAATGTTGTCGCCCGCCCGCGCGGCCGCATTCAGGGTGATCTGATCGCCTGTTATGCTGATATCTTCTTGAATGGCAATCGTCACAGCCCCTTTTGGCAAGGGCGCGCCGGTAAAGATGCGGGTGGCTTGTTTGGCGGTCAGCGCGCCTGCAAAGCCATGGCCCGCGCCCGCCTCACCGATCACGGTAAAGCTGTCGCCAATGGCGGCTTCGGCCCCCAAGGCATAGCCATCCATCGCCGAGGCCGCAAAAGGCGGCTGGGTCAGTTTTGCCACCGCAGGCGTGGCCATCACGCGGCCATTTGCGGCACGCAGCGGCAGGGTTTCAAGCCCAAGCGGTGCTGCCAAGGCAAGGCAGCGCGCCAGCGCTTCGGCAACCGAGATCATGGCGCGGCCTCAAAGCGACCAGATTTGCCGCCGTCTTTCAGGGTGACGTGAATGGCCTCGATCACCATGGATTTTTCGACCGCCTTGACCATGTCAAAGATCGTAAGACATGCGACCGAGACGGCTGTCAGCGCCTCCATCTCGACGCCAGTTTGCCCACCGGTCTTGACGGTGGCCGCAACGCGAATGCCGGGCAGGCTGGGATCAGGGGTCAGATCAAGCGTTACCTTGGTGATCGGCAGCGGATGGCATAGCGGGATCAGATCGGCGGTTTTCTTGGCCGCCATGATGCCCGCAAGCCGCGCGACCCCCAAAACATCGCCCTTTTTCGCGCGGCCTTCGGTGATCAGCGCCAAAGTCTCGGCCCCCATGCGCACAGCGCCCACCGCAGTTGCGATCCGCGCCGTTATCGGTTTGTCCGAGACATCGACCATATGCGCATGGCCCTGATCGTCGAAATGCGTCAGGCTCATGCCCGCCCCCCTGCGGTCAGCGGATTGGCCAAAATCGCGCGGGTGGCTGCGGCGACATCGTCTTGGCGCATCAAAGCCTCGCCAATCAGGAAGCAGCGCGCGCCATAGGCGGCGATATCGGCCAGATCTGCAGGGGTGAACAGACCCGATTCCGAAACGATCAGCCGGTCTTCCGGCACATGGCGGGCAAGCGCGCGGGTGGTGTCCAGCGTCACCTCAAAGCTGTGCAGATTGCGGTTGTTGATCCCCATCAGCGGCGATTTCAGCGCACAGGCGCGGTCCAATTCGGCGCGGTCATGCACTTCGATCAAAACATCCATCCCCAGCTCGAAAGCGGCCGCTTCCAGTTCGGCGGCTTGGGCATCGGACAAAGACGCCATGATGATCAAGATGCAATCGGCATGCAGCGCGCGGGCCTCGACCACCTGATAGGTGTCATAAAGGAAATCTTTGCGCAGGCAGGGCAGTTTGGTGGCGCCATGGGCTGCGGTCAAAAAGCTGTCGTCGCCTTGGAACGAGGGCGCATCGGTCAGCACCGAAAGGCAGGTCGCCCCGCCTGCCTGATAGGCCCGCGCCAGATCGGCAGGGTGAAAGTCTGCACGGATCAAGCCTTTGGAGGGGCTGGCCTTTTTGATCTCGGCGATCAAGCCATAGCCTGCGGCGGCGGCTTCGGACAAGGCCTTTGCAAAGCCGCGCGGGGCGGGGGCATGGGCCGCGGCCTCGGCCAGATCGGACAGGCTGCGCGCGGCTTTGCGGGCGGTGATTTCTTCCAGCTTATAGGCTTTGATGCGGTCAAGGATCGTGGGCATAGCGGCAGCCTTCTTAAAGATGGGTCAGACGGGCAAGCGCCTCGATTTTCGCCTTGGCAGCGCCGGAATCCAAGGAATGCGCTGCGATTTCAACGCCTTCGCGCAGGCTGGTGGCCTGGTCTGCAACGATAAGCGCCGCCGCAGAATTCAGCAAAACCGCATCGCGAAACGCGCCCTTGGCCCCGCCCAGCAGCGCGCGAAACGCCACGGCGTTTTCGGCAGGCGTGCCGCCCATGATGGCGCTGAAGGGATGCGCGGGCAGGCCCGCGTCTTCGGGGTGGATCTGAAACTCGCGGATCGCGCCGGCTTCAAGCGCTGCCACTGCGGTTGGCTCGGCAATCGAGATTTCATCCGTGCCATCGCCACCATGCACAAGCCAAGCTTTTTCTGACCCCAGCAGCTGCAAAATCTCGGCCATCGGCCGGATCAGGGCTGGCGAAAACGCACCGGTCAGTTGGCGTTTGACGCCTGCGGGATTGGTCAGCGGGCCAAGGATGTTAAAGATCGTGCGGGTGCCAAGTTCGGCGCGCACCGGCATCACATGGCGCGTGGCTGGATGGTGCATGGGCGCCATCATAAAGCCGATGCCCGCCTCGGCCAGACAGCGTTCCACCACCGCAGGGCCGACCATGACGTTCAGGCCCATCTCGGTCAGCGCATCGGCAGCGCCTGATTTTGACGACAGATTGCGGTTACCGTGTTTGGCCACCACCACCCCCGCACCGGCCACCACAAAGGCGGTTGCGGTCGAGATATTCAGCGTGCCCTTGCCATCGCCGCCGGTGCCGACGATGTCCATCGCGCCTTCGGGCGCGCGCACGGGGTTGCATTTGGCGCGCATCACGCTGGCGGCTGCGGCGTATTCGTCCACCGTCTCGCCACGCGTGCGCAGCGCCATCAAAAAGCCGCCCATTTGTGCAGGCGTCGCAGACCCTTCAAACAGCGCCGAAAACGCCGCTTCTGCCTCGGCGCGGGTCAGCGCGCGGGTGGCGGCAATGCCGATCAGTGGGCGCAGAATATCGCTCATGCCGCCACCTTTGCCCGCGCGGCCTCAAGGAAGTTGCGCAACAACTGGTGGCCATGTTCCGAGGCAATGGATTCGGGGTGAAACTGCACGCCTTCGATCAGTTTTTCGCGGTGGCGCAGGCCCATGATGGTGCCGTCTTCCAGCCAAGCCGTAACCGTGAGGCAATCGGGCAGGCTGTCTTTTTCCACCACCAAAGAATGATAGCGGGTGGCGGCAAAGGGCGAGGGCAGGTCGCGGAACATGCCTTGGCCTTCGTGGTGCATCAGGCCCATTTTGCCGTGCACAATCTCGTGGCAGCGAATGACGCGGCCGCCAAAAGCCTCGCCAATGGTTTGGTGCCCCAGACAGACGCCCAGCAAGGGCACATCTGCCGCCGCCGCCGCGCGTGTCAGCGGCACGCAGATGCCCGCCTGTGCCGGATCACAAGGCCCGGGCGACAGCACAATCAGCTCGGGCCGCAGCGCCAGCGCCTCTTGCACCGACATCGCGTCGTTGCGCACCACCTTCACATCAGCCCCCAGCTCGCCCAGATAATGCACAAGATTATAGGTAAAGCTGTCGTAGTTATCGATCAAAAGCAGCATGGCGGGCACAACCGTTTGTTTTGTTTCGCTTCTTTTTCCGAAGGTGCCTTGGTTGCCTGCTGTTTGGCAAGAAACCTCTGCAACCCTGCGCGACTGGTCGAAGCTTTCTTCTGACTTATCGCCGATCCGACCTGCGGTGTAAACCTAGCGCTGTGGGCAGACCTGCCGCCAGATGTGAAGCCGCGGTGACAAGCCGCGCGGTCTGGGCTAGGCTTTGGCCGAAACAACTGGAAGAGGACGATGGCGATTACCCTTAAGGATGTGGCGGCGCGGGCAGGGGTGTCGCAGGCGGCTGCCTCGCGCAGCTTTACCCCAGGGGCTTCGGTGTCGGCCAAGACCCGCGCCAAGGTCGAGCAAGCCGCCGCCGCCTTGGGCTATAGCCCGAATATGCTGGCGCGCAGCCTGACCACGCGCAAGACGCAGCTGGTGGGGCTGGTGTCGAACAACTTTCAAAATCCGGTGTTTTTGCAGATCTTTGATCTGTTCACCCGCGCGCTGCAAGAACAGGGTCTGCGGCCACTGTTGGTGAACCTGTCAGATGAAACCGACCCCGAGCGCTGTTTGCAGATGCTGCGGCAATATTCGGTGGACGGGGTGATTGTGGCCTCGTCGCATCTGCCGCAGGGTTTTGCGCGGGCCTTTCAACAGGCGGGCATCGCGGTGGTGCATGCCTTTGGCCGCGCGGCTGTGGTGCCGGATGTTTCGGTCGCAGCAATTGACAATGTGGCCGCAGGCCGGATGGCGGCGCAGGCGCTGATCGCGCGCGGCTATGGCCGGATCGGGTTTCTGGGTGGGCCTGAGCAGGCCTCGACCACGCAAGACCGCATGGCGGGGTTCTTGGCCGAGGCCAAGCGCTCTGGTGCGCAGGCCAGTGTCAGCTTTGCCGCCGCTTATAGCTTTGAGGCAGGGCGGGCCGAGATGGCGCGGCTATTGGCGCAATCCCCCTGCGAGGCATATTTTCTTGGCGATGATGTGCTGGCATTGGGCGCGCTTGCCGCCGCCCAAGCCGCAGGGGTGCGGGTGCCACAGGATCTGGGCATTCTTGGCCTGAACGATATGGCAATGGCGGCTTGGGCCAATGTCAAGCTTTCGACCATTCATCAGCCCTTCGAGGCGATTGTGCGTGGCGCAGTCGATCTGCTGATCGCGCGCTTTGCGAACCCCGAGGCTGCCCCCGAGGTTCGGATTTATCCTTGCCACCTTGTCAGCCGGGCGACGCTGCGCGGCTAGCGAAACAGCCCGGGCCGGGCATCGACCCAAGTGCCGTGTCCCGCAGCCGAAGCCACCGCCGAATGGATCGCGGCAATCGAGCGCAAACCATCCTCGGCCGTCGGAAACAGCGCGGCGGCGGGGTCTGGCGTGCGGCCTGCCTGCAGTGCCAGAATGGTTTCGCCCAGATCGCGGTAGATATTGCCAAAGGCCAGCGGCATGCCCTCGGCATGGCCGACGGTGACGCGGCTGGCGCGGTCTGCTTCGGGCGAAAGATTGCCCTCGCCGCGCTCGATCACCTGCAAGCGCTGGCCCAGCGGCATGTAGAAAAGCTGGTTCGGCTGCTCTTGCGACCAGCGCAGCCCACCGGTTTCGCCAAAGACCTGAATCGTCAGACCGTGCTGCCGCCCGATGGCGACCGATGAAGTCCAAAGCCGCCCGACGGTGCCGCCACTCATGCGGAAATTCACCATGGCGTCGTCTTCAAGCACCCGCGCGGACAGGCACGAGGCGAAATCCGCCGAAAGCTTGCTGACCTCTTGGCCGGTGACAAAGCTGGCCATATGCAGCGCATGGATGCCGCAATCGGCAAATTGCGCCGAAACCCCGGCCTGTGCCGGATCGTAACGCCAGCGCACGCGCGGATTGTCCATATCGGCGGCATTGGCGTGGTGGCCATGGGCAAATTCCGCCACTACCAGCCGCACGCCGCCAATATCGCCGCGCGCCACCATGGCCCGCATATGGCGCACCAGCGCATAGCCGGTATAGCCGTAATTCACCGCACAAATCCGCCCCGCCTTGCGCGCGGTCAGCACCAGATCTTCGGCCTCGGCTTCGGTCACGGTCATCGGCTTTTCGCACAGCACGTTAAAGCCCGCCTGCAAGAAAGCCTTGGAAATTTCGTAATGTGTGGCGTTTGGCGTCGCCACAGTCACCAGATCAACCCGGTCAACGCGGCTGCTTTCGCCTGCCAGCATTTCGCGCCAATCACCGTAAGCGCGGTCGGGCGCAAGGCCAAGCTCTTGGCCAAAGGCGCGGCCCGCAGCGGGGTCGTGGTCCAGCGCGCCTGCGGCAAAGCTGTAAAGCCCGTCAAGGCCAGCTGCAAGCCGGTGGGCCGGGCCGATCTGGCTGCCTTTGCCGCCGCCAATCATGCCCCAATTCAGTTTTTTCATGCTTAGGCCCCTTTTAGAAACCGATAGAGGAAAGATAGTCGCGATTGGCGCGGGCGTCGTCGATCGGCGAGGTGCCCCCCGCCGGATCGCAATCTTGTTCAACGGTGCACCATCCGGCAAAGCCCGCGTCCAGCAGCAGCTGACGAACGCTGACGAAATCCACATCGCCCTTGCCCAGATTGCAGAAAATACCTTGGCCGCAAGCGTCATAGAACCCGGTGCGATTGGCCACGGCACGGGCTTTGACCACGGGATCAATGTCTTTGAAGTGCATATAGGAAATGCGGTCAATATGGCGGCGCATAAAGCTGATCGGATCAAAACCCGCATAGGAATGATGGCCGGTGTCAAAGCAGATTTTCAACAGATCGGGGTCGATCTCGGACAACAGCCGTTCCAGTTCGGGTTCAAAATCGACAAAGCCTGCGGCATGGGCGTGAATGCCTACCGTCAGCCCGTGGTCAGCGCCCAGTTGGGCGGCGCGGCGAATGCGGTCAACAAAGCTGTTCCATTCGGCAGGCGGCATCTGCTCGGCCTCGCTCGCGCGCCCGGCAGTGGGGGCGCGGCGCGGCGAGATGCTGTCGATCAGCACCAGATGCTGCGCGCCATGGGCGACAAGCGCGTTGCAGGTGCGCTGCGTGGCATCCCAGACATCCTCCCAAGCGGCAGGGTCGTGAAAGGGGCGAAACACCACGCCGCCGATCAGCGTCAGATCATGCTCGGCCAGCGCATCGGCCAAAATCGCGGGGTCTTCGGGCATAAAGCCAATCGGGCCCAGCTCGATGCCCTTATAGCCTGCCTGCGCGCAATCTGACAGCACCCGCCGCCATGCAGGATTGCGCGGATCTTTGGCGAATTCGACACCCCAAGAGCAGGGGGCATTGCCGATCTTGATCATGTTTTTGCGTCCTTTACAGATCGACCCAAGCGCCGGCCTGCGCCGAGCTATGGGCGGCCGCGATGATGCGGTTCACCTCCATCCCGTCGTGAAAGCTGGGCCAAAGGCTGGTGTTGGTTTCAATGGCGCGCAGGAAATCGCGGGCCTCGATGATGATTTGGTCTTGATAGCCGGTGCCATGCCCGGGGCCTTGGCAGAAGGGCAGGTAATCGGGATGTTCGGGCCCCATCAGGATCTTGCGAAACCCGCGCAGCGCAGGCGGGTCTTCGGCACGATAGAGCCAAAGTGCATTCTGGTCTTCTTGGTCAAAGCGGATGGCACCTTTTGTGCCCGTAATTTCATAGGCATAGCCCATCTTGCGCCCCATGGCGATGCGGCTGAACGACAGATGCCCCATCGCGCCATTGTCAAAGCGGCAGATGAATTGGCCGATGTCGTCATTCACCGCGCGGCCCTGCGTGCCGGGGCGGTTGCTGTGCACGGTGGTGATATCGGCACTCAGCCGCGCAATCGGGCCGATCAGGGCAAGGGCCGCGTTGATCATATGCGGGGCCAGATCGCCCATGGTGCCGTTTGCCGCGCCAAAGTTGCGCCAGGTGGCGGGCTTGCTGGCATCGGCATCGAAATCTTCGGTATGTTCGCCGCGAAACCAGGTGATCTCGCCAATCTCGCCGCGCGCTACCAGGTCGCGCGCAAAGCGCGAGGCTGGCGTGCGAATGTAGTTAAACCCCACCATATTGACGCAGCCCGAAGCTTTCGCCGCCGCGACCATCGCAAGGCTGTCTTCATAGCTGGCCCCAAGCGGTTTTTCGCAAAACACCGGCTTGCCCAACGCAAAGGCCGCCTCTGCAATCGCGCGGTGGGTTTCTTGCGGCGAAGCGATCACCACCGCCTGCACCTTGGGGTCTGCTACCAGCACCCGCCAATCTGCGGTGGCGCGCGCAAAGCCAAAGGCGGCGCGATAGCCCTCGGCCGAGGCATCAGAACTGGCGCAGATCATCTCCAGCCGTGGCCGCAACGCTGTGTCAAACACCGCCCCCACCGCCGCCATGGCCACGGCATGGGCCTTGCCCATATAGCCGCCGCCGATAAGTCCGATGCCGATTTCTTGCATAGGCTGGCTTCCTTGGTTTGTGTTTGCAACCGGTTGCAAAATAGGTAACCTAAGCCCCAAGATATGGTCAATCCGATTTCGGCAAACCTGCGAAAGGAATGCAATGCGCGTCTTGTCAAACCCGCGACAACAGGTCGGGCAATGAGCCTGCAGCGGCTTTATAGCCGTATGGCTATGAACAGCTTTGTGGTCTTGGGGCGGGTGGGAATGGATCTTTACGCCGACCCGCCGGGCACGCAGATCGAGGCGGCAGGCCGCTTTACGGCAGCAATTGGCGGCTCGGCGGGCAATATCGCCGTGGCTTTGGCGCGACAGGGCGCAAAGGCCACATTGCTGACGCGGGTGTCGCAGGATGCTGTGGGGCGGTATTGCTTGGCCGAACTGGGGCGCTACGGCGTGGCGACGGGCCATGTCGGCTTTGCAAGGGCCGAAGCCCGTACCTCGCTTGCCGTGGTCGAGACGATTGCCGAAGGCCCGCAGACGGTGCTTTACCGCAATGATGCCGCCGATTTCGCACTGACCGAGGCGGATGTGGCGGCGGTGGATTTCAGTATGGTTGCGGCTTTGGTTGTCACCGGTACCGCGCTTGCGCGCGAGCCGTCGCGCGCGGCCTGCTTTGCGGCAATCGCGGCGGCGCGGGCTGCGGGGGCGATTGTGGTGCTGGATATTGACCATCGCGCTTATTCTTGGGCGTCCGATGCCCAAGCCGGCGCGCTTTACCGTGACGCCGCAGCAAGCGCCGACATCGTTATCGGCAATGACGACGAATTTGGCCTGATGGCGGGGGATTACGCCAAGGGCCAAGCGCTGGCGCAGGCTTTGGCGACATCTGGGGCGCTGGTGTCGATCTATAAACGCGGCGGCGAAGGCGCGGTCAGCTATACCGCTGATGCGGCCTTTGAGACCGGCATTTTCAAGGTTACCGCGCAAAAGCCGATGGGCGCGGGCGATGGCTTTATGGGTGGGTTTCTGGCGGGGCTTGCGCGTGGCCATATGCTGGAAGCGGCCGTCGCCCGCGGAGCCGCCACAGCGGCGATCATTGTGGCAGGGGTGGGCTGCGCGCCGGCCTCGCCCGACACGGCGGCGCTTGACGCCTTTTTACAGTCCTATTCCTAGAGGTTCCGATGCATATTGCCCCCTATGACAACGAAAATCAGCCGATCATTGCTGCGGGCCATGCGCTGGTGCCTCTGGTCTATTTCAACATCGTCAAACTGACACGCGGGCAAAGCTTTGTCTCGCAGGTGGCGGGATATGAGACCTGCATCGTGCCCGCAACGGGCAGCATCCGTGTGCAGGTGAGCGGCCAAGACTTTGGCCCCATCGGCAAGCGCACATCCAGCGTCTGGGATGCCGATCCCGAGGGCGTTTATATCCCCACTGGCGCCGAGGCGGTGTTGATCTGCGACAGCGCTCAGGCCGAGGTTTTTGTCGCAGGCGCGCTGACCGACGAGGTCTTTCCCGCCTTTGTGATTGCGGCAAGCGAGATTGATCCGGTGCAATACGGATCTGATGACACCAAGACCCATCGCAAGATCAAGCATATCCTTGGCACCAAATACCACGGGCGGGTCAGCCGTCTGCTAGTGTCCGAGCTTTACACTGTGGGGGCGGGCGGCTGGTCGGGGTTTCCCAGCCACAAGCATGACACCAACCGCCTGCCCTTGGAATCGCGCCATGACGAGGTCTATAACTTCCGCTTTAACCCGCCGCATGGCTCGGGCTTGCAGATGTTGCAGCGCGAAGATGGGCTGTCGGGCGATGCCTATCATCTGGTCGATGGCTCGACCATGGTGATTGACCGCGGCTATCATCCTTGCTGCGTGCTACCGGGTTATGAGATGTATTATTTCACCATTCTGGCCGGAGAAACCCAGCGGTCTTTGGTGCAATATTTCCAGCCAAGCCATGCTGATCAGATCGAAACCATTCCGGGGATCAAGGATATGATCGCCAAGTTCAAATGACGCTGGCGACGCTGCGCGAGGTGCTGCAACCCTGCCTGCGCGATGGCACGGCGGTGGCGGGACTGGTGGTGCTGGGCTGGGAGGATGCGCGCGCCTATGTCGCCGCCGCCGAAGCCGAGGCGCGGCCAGTGATCTTACAAGCAGGCCCCGGCTGTCGCGCGCATATGCCGCTTGAGGTTCTGGGGGCGATGTTTCGCAGTCTGGGGCAGGCTGCAAGCGTTCCAGTGGTGGCGCATCTGGATCACGGCGAAGATTTGGCGGTTTGCCTGCGCGCGATCGATGCGGGCTTTACCTCGGTGATGTATGACGGATCTGCCCTGCCCTTGGCCGAGAACATCGCGCGCACGGCCGAAATCGCCAAACGCGCGCAGGCGCAGGGGGTCTCGGTCGAGGCAGAGCTTGGCTATGTCGGCTATCATCAGGGCGCGGCCTCGGTTGGCACCAAACCCGAAGAGGTGGCGCAGTTCTGGGCCGAGACGGGGGTGGATGCGCTGGCGGTTTCGGTTGGCAACAGCCATCTGATGACGCAAAGCGGTGCAGAGGTGGATTGGGCGCGCTTGGCCGCCATTCAGGCGGCGGCGCCCGATCTGGCTTTGGTGCTGCATGGCGGATCGGGGCTTGCGCCCGATCTGCGCCGCCAGATCGTGCGGCAAACATCTGTCTGCAAGGTCAATATCGGCACCGAGCTGCGCATGGCCTTTGGCCAAGCCCTGCGCGCGGCGGTTTTGCAAACCCCCGAACGCTTTGACCGCAACCAGCTGTTGTCCGAAACCATCGCGCCGCTGACCCTTGCCGCGCGCGCGGCCATCCGCAGTCTGAGTTAGGCGCGCAGCTCTTCCAACCTGCGGAAGGTTTCGGCAATGCCCGCGGCGTCGATATTGGCAAAGGCAATACGGATCTGACGCGCGCCGGCGGCAGAGCCTTCGGGCTGAAACATCGTGCCTGGCAGCATCAACAGCCCAGCCTCGCGCACCAGCCGTTTGCACAGCGCGTCAGAGGCTTCGGCAAAGGGATGCTCGACATAGGCGAAATAGGCGCCACAGCCCAAAAGTTTCCAATCGGGAAGGGCGGCAAAGCCCGAAACCATCGCAACGCGTCGCGCCAAAATCTCGGCCCGCTCGCCCGCCAGCCATTGGCTAAGGTTCTGCATGCCCCAAAGCGCTGCAATCTGGCCCAATTGGTTGGGACAGATCGCGACCGTGTCCAGAAACTTCTCGATCTGAAACAGCCGCGCGGGGCTGGCCACAACCGCACCAACACGGTGGCCGGTCAGCCGGTAGGCTTTGGAAAAGGAATAAAGCTGGATCAGCGTGTCGTCCCAATCGGGATCGGTGAACAGATCATGCGGCGCGCCGCTGCGGCTGTCAAAATCGCGGTAGGTTTCATCGACGATCAGCGCAAGGCCGCGCGCGCGGCACAGATCGCGAAAGGCGGCCAAGGTCTGGGCAGGATATTCCGCCCCGCCGGGGTTGTTGGGCGAGACCAGAACAATCGCCCTTGTGCGCGGTGTGATCAGCAGGGCTGCGGCCTCCGCCTCGGGGATCAGGCCAGCGCCTGCGGGCAGCGGCACGGTTTTGACACCCTGCATATCAAGCCACATTTTATGGTTGAAATACCAAGGCGTCGGCAAAATCACCTCGTCGCCCGCCGCAGCCAGCGTTGACATCACGGCGCAAAAGGCCTGGTTGCAGCCTTGGGTGATGGCGGTTTGGGTCTCTGTTATCTGGCCGCCATATTGCGCCGACCACTGCGCCGCAATCTCGGCCCGCAGCGCGGGCAGGCCCAGCACGGGGCCGTAAAGATGCACTTCGGGGTTGTTCACTGCGGCCTCGGCAATGGCTTGACGCAGCGCCAAGGGCGGCAGATCAACGGGTGCTGCCTGCGAGATATTGATCAACGGGCGTTCGGGCGGAAAGCTGACGCCTGCCAACCAGCGCCGCGCCTCCATCACCGGAGGCGGAAAGGTGGCGGCCATATGCGGGTTAAGCGGAAGGGTCATGCGCGTTCCTTAGGCTGCTGCTTGGGCGATCCGGGCTTTCAGGGCTTTGTATTCCTGCCAGATCAATCCGATCATAAACAGATCGAAAAACGCCAAAAGCAAGAGCATAGGCGAGCCGGTGTGGTGAAATTCATAAAGCTGATAGCTGACAAAGCCCGACAGCACCACCATGGCCGCAGGATAGGCCCAAAGCACCCGCAGCCAGAGCATCACCACCATCAAGACCTTAAGCCCGCCGTGGAACATGAGATAATAGGCGTAGAAATTCTGCGTGCTAAGCGGAAACTGCGAAATCGCGGTTTGGGTCCATTGCGCCATGGTGTCGGTCGAGTTTTCGGCAATCTCGTAATGGGTGATGAAATAGCGCAGGCGTGCGACCAGCGGATTGGGGGTCAGCAACAGGCCAAGGCCAGTTAGGGCCTCGGCGCTGGTAAGCACGGCCTTGATCGCGAGGCTCATCTCGAAGAGCCAATGCAAAATACGCGCAAGGCCGATACGTGCGAGGGTTTTCATAAGCCTGGGTTCAGTCCTGTCCGCGGAAAGGTTGGACATATTGCAGCGCCATATCCCAAGGGAAAAAGATCCAAGTGTCTTGGCTGACCTCGGTTATATAGCTGTCGACCTGCGGTTTGCCCGATGGCTTGGCGTATACAGTGGCAAAATGCGCGCGGGGGTAAAGTTTGCGCACAACTTCGAGAGTTTTGCCCGAATCGACCAGATCATCGACGATCAAGATGCCGCTGCCGTCGCCCATAAGTTCGGCCTGCGGTGATTTGATCACCTGGGCTGTGCCTTGGTTCTGATGGTTGTAGCTTTTGATTGAAATGGTGTCGACGGTGCGGATATCAAGCTCGCGCGCCACGATCATCGCGGGCACCAGCCCGCCGCGGGTGATGCCCACAACCGCGCGCCAAGCGCCGCCAGCCTCGGGACCCTTGCCATCAAGGCGCCAAGCCAGCGCGCGGCTGTCGCGGTGCATTTGGTCCCAAGAGACGTGGAAACCTTTTTCGTGCGGCAGGCGATCGGTCATGGTGGGTTCCTTTGTTTGGCAGTGCAGCGGGGGCCAGCCCCCGCACCCCCGGGATATTTAGGGACAGATGAAGCTCAGGTGACGGCGATTTTGACGCCCAAAAGCGCCAGCAGGCCGCCAAAGCTGCGGTCGATGGAGGATTTCAGGCCGATATAGGCGGCTTTGGAGCGGTGGAAGGAGAAGAGGCGGGCGACAAGGGTGTTCCAGATAGCCTCGTTTAAAAACACCACCAGCAGCAGGGCGGCGATTACCCAAAGTGGGGTGGTTTTGGGCACGGTGCCGATGAAGATGGCCGAGAACAGCACGGCGGGTTTGGGGTTGGAGAGTTGGGTGACAAGGCCAAGCCAGAAGGCCGAGGCCGCGCTGCGCGGGGTGCGGCTGCTGGCTGACATATCGAGCGGGGTGTCGGCCGTGCGCCACATGCCCCAAGCCATATGGATCAGGTAAAGCCCACCTGCAATTTTCAGCGCCCAAAGCAGGGCAGGGGCTGCTTGGAACAAAACTGCGAGGCCAAAGAGCGCGGCTGTGGCCCAGACCACGGCGCCTGCGCCGATGCCGATCGCCAGAAATGCGCCGGTGCGCAGGCCTTCCGTGACGCCGGTGCGCGCCGACATCAGCACGGCGGGGCCGGGGCTGATGGCTGCCAGCAAATGCAGCAGCGCGACGGTCAGGAAGGCGGCAAGTGTCATTCTTTGCGGCCTGTCACCACATCGATGTCGGGCGCATCAACGGCTTTCATGCCCACGACGTGATAGCCGGCGTCGACGTGCAAATTCTCGCCCGTGGTGCCTGACCCCAGATCGGAGAGCAGATAAAGCGCGGCCTTGCCGACCTCTTCTTGCGTCACATTGCGGCGCAGCGGCGAGTTCAGCTCGTTCCACTTCATGATATAGCGGAAATCACCGATGCCAGAGGCGGCAAGGGTTTTGATCGGGCCTGCCGAGATTGCATTGACGCGGATGCCGTCTTTGCCAAGGTCTTCGGCCAGATATTTTACGCTTGCCTCAAGCCCGGCTTTGGCGATGCCCATGACATTGTAATGCGGCATCACCTTTTCGGCGCCGTAATAGGTCAGCGTCAGCATCGAGCCACCCTCGGGCATCATCGCGGCTGCGCGTTGGCAGACGGCGGTAAAGGAATAGATCGAGATATCCATCGTCACGTGGAAATTCGTCCGGCTGGTGTCGACATAGCGGCCGCGCAGCTCGTTTTTATCGGAAAAACCGATGGCATGGACCAGAAAGTCGATCTTGCCCCAGATCTTGGACAGATGCGCAAACAGCGCGTCGATGCTTTCGTCGGAGGCGACATCGCAGTCGACCATTTCCGACATGCCAATTGACTGGATCAGCGGCAGCACGCGCTTTTTCAGCGCATCACCTTGATAGGAGAAGGCAATTTCAGCGCCCTGAGCTGCCAAGGCCTGGGCAATGCCCCAAGCGATGGATTTGTCATTCGCAAGGCCCATGATCAGCCCGCGTTTTCCTGCCATAAGTCCGGTTGACATTCGCTCTTCCCCGCCCACCCTATTTCATCGACTAGTTGTTTAGGCGAAAGATCAGCCTGCATCAAGGCGCACCGTGGGCGCAGAAGAGGGAACGATGGACAGAACGGGCATTTTTGCGGGCGAGACCCCATTCGAGATTGCGCGGCGTTGGCTGGGCGAGGCGGAGGCCAGCGAGATCAACGACCCCAATGCGATTGCGCTGGCCTCTGTGGACGCGTCAGGTTTGCCGAATGTGCGCATGGTGCTGCTAAAAGACATCGAGCCCGCGGCTTTCGTGTTTTACACCAACTATGGTTCGGCCAAGGGCCAAGAGATCGAGGCCAGTGGCAAGGCAGCTTTCGTGTTGCATTGGAAAAGCCTGCGGCGCCAGATCCGGGTGCGCGGGCTTGTGACGCGCGAAGAGGGCGAGACGGCTGATCTTTATTATCAGTCGCGCAGTTTGACCTCGCGTCTGGGGGCTTGGGCGTCAGAGCAGTCGCGCCCCTTGGCCTCGCGCACGAAATTGATGGCCGATGTCGCGGCTTTGGGGGTGAAATTTGGCGCAAATCCGCCGCGCCCACCGTTCTGGGGCGGATACCGTATTACTCCTTTAGAGGTAGAGTTCTGGGCAGATGGAGCATTCAGATTACACGATCGATTTAAGTGGTCTAGGCAAGCTGTTGAAAATGAATGGAATATTGAAAGGCTTAACCCCTGAATTTCACGAAGCGTGAAATGATCGACCAAAAGGCGCATACCGTTTGCGCTTGCATCGGTTAACCATTTGCCTGCATGACTACGCCTATTAGGGGCTTAATCTGGGGAAATGGTCCTGTTTATGACTGATGAAGAATTGGAACTGCAGACCTTGCAGGGCCGTGTAAAATGGTTCGATCCTGCAAAGGGCTTTGGCTTTATCGTTTCAGAGGATCACTCTGGCGATATCTTGTTGCATGCAAATGTCCTGCGGAATTTTGGCCAGGGTTCGGTTGCGGATGGCGCTGGCATTCATGTCAAGGTCCAGCACACCGAACGTGGTGTTCAGGCTGTGGAAGTGCTGCGAATCGATCCTCCCGAAGGCAGCGTTCTACCGCTGGGCGAAGAAGATCAACTTGCCACGCCAGAAGAGATTGCGGCCCTGCCGTTGGAACCTGCGCGGGTGAAATGGTTTGATAAGGGCAAGGGCTTTGGTTTTGCCAATGTCTTTGGCCGTCCCGAAGATGTGTTTGTACATGTTGAAGTGCTGCGGCACTCTGGCTTTGCCGATCTTGACGCAGGAGAAGCGATTTGCCTGCGGATTGTCGAAGGCAAGCGGGGCCGGATGGCCGTACAGGTGGTATCATGGGAAACCTCGGTTCGCAGATAGCTGCGATCTGTTTGTTGTTGACGGCAGGGGCGGGCGATGCGGCTTGCGCCCCTGACACAGTCGAGTTGCGCGGCCAAGGCGGTGTGCAACGCTTTAGCGTCGAGGTCGCCGATACGGCGGCAGAACGCGCCAAGGGCCTGATGCTGCGCAAGCATATGCCCAGTTCCTCTGGAATGTTGTTCGTATATCCCGCCCCCACGCATGCGGTGTTCTGGATGAAAAACACCCTGATCCCGCTTGATATGATCTTTGCCGATTCGACAGGGCTGGTCACATCGGTGCATTCCAACGCCATTGTCGAGGATGAGACCCCGATTGACGGCGGCACAGAGGTTAAATTTGTGTTGGAAATCAACGCGGGTTTGGCAAAACGCATGGGTATTTCGCAAGGTGCGCAGATGCGGGCAGAACAAATTGAAAAAACTTCTGCAATTTGGCCATGTTCTGTCGACTAGGCCCTTTTCATTTCTGAAACGACGTCGTATCAGAGCCGCAGTCGGGGCGTAGCGCAGTCTGGTAGCGCGGCTGCTTTGGGAGCAGTAGGTCGAGAGTTCGAATCCCTCCGCCCCGACCAAAATCTCAAAAATCGTGATGATGACCTTGCGCCCCTTGGGGCGCGGGTCATATTTGCGTTATGGGGGCAGCATTATGATCAAGTTTGACAACAGCTATCTGCGCGATCTTCCGGGCAGCTATCTTCGGCTGGCGCCGGATCGGGCGCCTGATCCTAAGGTCTTGGTGCTGAATAAGGAATTGGCGGCAGAGCTGGGGCTGGCCATCAGCGATGCGGCGGGGTGGTTTTCGGGCGCACGCCTGCCCGAAGGCGCGGATCCTGCGGCGCTGGCCTATGCGGGGCATCAGTTTGGCGGCTTCTCGGCGCAATTGGGTGACGGGCGCGCGCATCTTTTGGGCGAATTTCTAGGCCCTGATGGACAGCGCTGGGATCTGCAGCTGAAAGGCTCGGGGCGCACGCCGTTTTCGCGCGGCGGCGATGGCAAGGCGGCTTTGGGGCCGATGCTGCGCGAATATCTGATTTCCGAGGCGATGGCGGCTTTGGGCATTCCCACCACCCGCAGTTTGGCGGTGGTGACGACGGGCGAGCGGATTTTGCGCGATCAGGGGCCGGTACCAGGGGCGGTGCTGGCGCGGGTTGCGGCAAGCCATATCCGTGTCGGCAGCTTTCAGTTTTTCTCGGCGCGCGGCGAGGTCGAAAAGCTGCGCGCCCTGATGCGCTATACCATGGCGCGGCATTATCCGCAGGCCGAAGATGCTTTGGGTTTTTTTGCCTCCGTTGCCCAAGCGCAAGCGCGGCTGGTCGCGCAGTGGATGGGCGTTGGCTTTGTGCATGGGGTGATGAACACCGACAATATGGCGCTTTCGGGTGAGACGATTGATTACGGCCCCTGCGCCTTTATGGAGGCCTATGCGCCGGGCACGGTGTTTTCCTCGATTGATCGGCAAGGGCGTTATGCCTATGGCAATCAGCCGCTGATTCTGGGTTGGAATTTGGCGCGGCTGCTGGAAACGCTGCTGCCCTTTGTGGATGCCGACCCCGAACGCGCGCTGGATCTGGCGAATGCGGCGCTTGAGGGGGTTGCGGGCACCTACCGGGTCGCGTTTCTGGCGGTGATGCGCCAAAAGCTGGGCCTTGCTGGCGAGGCTGCGGGCGATGGCAGTTTGATCGACGATTTTCTGACCGCGATCGAGGGCGTGGATTGGACGCTGGCGCATCGGCGCTTGGCGGGGGCTTTGACAGATGAGGCGGGGTATCTGGCCTTGTTTGACGACCCTGCGGCGATTACGGCTTGGCTGCCACGGTGGCGCGCGCGGCTGCGCAGCGATGCGGCAGAGGCACTGCTTGCGGCCAATCCGGCGGTGATTGCTCGCAATCATCTGGTCGAGGCGGCCTTGCAGGCGGCAGAGGCGGGTGATCTGCACGATTTCAACGCGCTTTTGGCGGCGGTGCAAGATCCGTTTGGGCCAGAGGCAGGGCGTGAGGGATTTGTTTTGCCCAGCCCCAAGGGCGCTGCTGATTATGTAACCTATTGCGGCACTTGATTAAGATTGACGGCGGCGGTTTTGGGCGGCTTTACTAAGCCGATGAATGCACGTTCCGATATCCATGAGCGACTCGCGGCTTCCTTGCGCGAGGCCCGCAAGGCCCGCGGGCTGAGCCTTGACGCTGTGGCGAAACTTTCGGGCGTTAGCCGCTCGATGGTCAGCCAGATCGAGCGGGCAGAAAGCTCGCCCACGGTGGCCACGCTTTGGAATCTGACGCAGGCACTGCAGGTGGATTTCGCGGGGCTTTTGGAAGGTCGCAGCGATGCCGGTATCGAGGTTGTGCGCGCAGGGGGGGCCCCGGTGATCGGTGGGCGCGGCAAGGGGGTCAGCATCCGGATTTTGTCCCCCGCCGAGGCCGTCGGCAAATATGAGGTCTATGAACTGCGCTTTGCCGCCGAGGGGGTCTTGGAGAGCGAGCCGCATAGCGCTGGCTGCCGTGAACATCTGACGGTGATCGAGGGGCAGGTGCGGGTGGTCTCGGGCGAAGAGGCGCAGGTCTTGGCGGTGGGGGATACGGCACGCTACCGCGCCGATCGCAGCCATCTGATTGCGGCCCAGGGCGGCGCTGCGCGGGCTTTGCTGATTGTGCAAGACAGCTGAGACGCAGGGCGGGGGCTTGCCCCCGCACCCCCAGGATATTTTTGCCAAGATGAAATCCGCAATGGTGGAATTTATTCCGATATATTGACATTGGATTTGGCAGGCGTAGGCTTCATTGAAGCGGAGGGGCTGCTATGACAGATGTTGCGGGATTTCTGGCGGATGTGGGCGGGCGGCTGGCGGCGCTTGAGGCCGAGGGGCTGACAAAGCGCGAGCGGCTGATTGAAGGGGCGCAAGGCGCGCGGCTGCGGATCGGTGGGCGCGAGATGCTGAACCTTTGTGCCAATAATTACCTTGGCCTGGCGCATGATCCGCGGTTGGTCGCGGCGGCAGGGGCTGCGATGCAGAGCCACGGGTTTGGCATGGCCTCGGTGCGTTTTATCTGCGGGACGCAGGATATTCACCGCATGTTGGAAGCGCGGATTGCCGGATTTTTGGCGATGCAGGATGCGATCCTGTTTGCTGCTTGTTTTGATGCCAATGGCGGGGTGTTCGAGGCGCTTTTGACCGAGGCCGATGCGGTGGTGTCCGATAGCCTGAACCATGCCTCGATCATTGACGGGGTGCGGCTGTGCAAGGCGCGGCGCTACCAGTTTGCCAATAATGATATGGCTGATCTGGAGGCGCAATTGCAGGCGGCGCGGCAGGCGGGGGCGCGGTTTATCTTGATTGCGACGGATGGCGTGTTCTCGATGGATGGCACAGCGGCTGATCTGGCGGGGATTACTCGGCTGGCCGAGCGCTATGGCGCGGTGACATTGGTGGACGATTGTCACGCGACGGGGTTTATCGGGCCGCAGGGGCGCGGCACGGCAGTGGCGGCTGGGGTGCGGGTGGATATTTTGACCGGCACCTT
Source organism: Cypionkella sp. (assembly GCA_023255415.1). Lineage (GTDB taxonomy): Bacteria > Pseudomonadota > Alphaproteobacteria > Rhodobacterales > Rhodobacteraceae > Cypionkella. Next base: position 31,312 of record JALRIN010000019.1, read on the forward strand.
TGGCAAGGCGTTGGGCGGGGCTTTGGGCGGCTATATTGCGGGGCCGCAGCCGGTGATTGATCTGTTGCGCCAGCGCGCGCGGCCCTATCTGTTTTCCAATGCGCTGCCGCCTGCGGTGGTGGGGGCGGCGCTGGCAGCTTTCGATATTGTGGAGGGCGCTGATGATCTGCGCGCCAAGCTGGCGGAGAATGCCGCCTATTGGCGGGCGGGGCTGGCGGCTTTGGGGTTTGATCTGTTGCCGGGCAGCCATCCGATTGTGCCGGTTATGCTTGGGGATGCCGTTTTGGCGCAAGAGTTTGCGCAGGCGCTGGACCGGCGCGGGATTATGGTCTCGGCCTTTTTCTTTCCGGTGGTGCCGCGGGGATTGGCGCGGATCAGAACACAGATGAATGCGAGCTTGAGCCGCGCGGATCTGGATTTTGCCCTGGCGGCTTTTGCGGCGGCGGGCAAAGAGCTGGGGGTTTTGGCATGAAAGCTTTGGTCAAGGCGCGCGCTGCGCAAGGCTTATGGATGCAAGAGCGCAGCATTCCCGAGATTGGCGCCGAGGATGTGCTGATCCGCATCAAGAAAACCGGCATTTGTGGCACCGATATTCACATCTGGAATTGGGATGAATGGGCGGCGCGCACGGTGCCGCTGGGGCTTGTCACTGGGCATGAATTTGCCGGCGAGATTGTCGAGATTGGTGCTCAGGTGACCGGGTTTGCCATTGGGCAGCGCTGTTCGGGCGAGGGGCATTTGATTGGCAAGCAAAGTCGGCAATCGCGGGCGGGCAAGTTTCATCTGGACCCTGCCACCCGCGGCATTGGTGTCAATGAACCCGGCGCTTTTGCCGAATATCTGCGCTTGCCGGCCTTTAACGTCGTGGCTTTGCCCGACAGCATCGACGACGAAATTGGCGCGATTTTGGACCCTTTGGGCAATGCGGTGCATACGGCGCTGTCGTTTGACCTGGTGGGAGAGGATGTGCTGATCACCGGGGCGGGGCCGATCGGGATTATGGCGGCTGCGGTGGCGCGTCATGTCGGCGCGCGCCATGTGGTGATCACCGATATCAACCCCGCGCGGCTGGCCTTGGCGGTCAAGGTCGCGGATGTGACGGCGGTGAATGTGGCGCAAGAGGATCTGCGCGATGTGATGGCGCGGCTGAAGATTGTGCAGGGCTTTGATGTGGGACTTGAGATGTCGGGCAATCAAGCCGCACTTGATCAGATGGTCGAGGCCATGGTGATGGGCGGGCGCATTGCCATGCTGGGGATCGGCCCGGGCAAATCGGCTGTAGATTGGAGCCGGATCGTCTTTAAGGCGCTGACCATCAAAGGCGTCTACGGCCGCGAGATTTTCGAGACCTGGTATAAAATGATCGCGATGCTGGAAAACGGCCTGGATCTGCGCGCGGTGATCACGCACCGCTTTGGCGCCGATGAATACCAGAAGGGGTTCGAGGTGATGCGCTTGGGCAGTTCGGGCAAGGTTGTGTTGGATTGGCGCTAGGCGGCGGTTTCGCGGTTGTGCAAAAAGCTCGCCAGATCTGCACGGTGCTGGGGCAGGGTTGCGATATGCTGCGCCAAAGCGGCGGCGTTATCCGTCTGGGCGGCCTCTTGGCAGGCGCGCAGGCTGGCTGACAGATCCAGCAGTCCCAAGATCGCAGCGCCACCTGCCACTTTATGCGCCTTTTGCGCGATTTCGGCGCTGGGCCCCTGCGGCAAAAGCGGGGCCATTTCGGCCATCGCCTGGTCCAGATCTGCAAGCAGGCGCTGATATTGGGCGGTAAGACGCTCTGCGCCCAACAGCTCTTCCAGTTCCGCAACCATGATTTTATCGATCTGCATTTTGCATCACCTTTGCGAACTCATACATCGACCAAGTCGTCTTTAGGCGCTCTCTTGGAATTGCTGGTCATAGAGCGCACGGAATTTACCGCCTTTGGCAAGCAGTTCGGTCAGACTGCCGGATTCCTCGACCCGGCCTGCCTCGATATAGCAGATCTGATCGGCGCGCAGCACGGTTGACAGGCGGTGCGCCACAACAATTGTAGTGACGCCTGCGGTCACCCGTTCGAGTGCATCGCGCACCAAGGTTTCGGAGTGGCTGTCCAGCGCACTTGTTGCCTCGTCCAGCAGCAAGATCGGTGCACGGCGCAACACGGCCCGGGCAATCGCCAGGCGTTGACGCTGGCCGCCGGACAAAAACGCGCCATTCTCGCCGATCTGGGTTTGGTAGCCATTGGGCAACTGGCTGATGAATTCATCGGCATGGGCGACCTTTGCGGCCTCGATTACCTCGGCATCTGTAGCGTCTTGGCGCGCCACGCGCAGGTTTTCGATGACATTGGCCGAAAACAGGAAGGTGTCTTGGCCGACATAGGCGACCTTGCGGCGCAGCGAGGCGAAGGTCGCCTGTTGCAGGTCATGCCCGTCGATGCTGACCGAGCCGCTGCTGGGGTCATAAAGCCGCAGCATCAGGTTCAATAGCGTTGATTTCCCGCCCCCCGAGGGACCGACAAGTGCTGTGGTCTTCCCTGCAGGGCAGTCGATGGTGATGTCATTGACCACCGAAGTCGCACCCGTATAGGAAAACGACACCTTATCAAGACGCAGGTGGCCCTTGCCCTCGGGCAGGTCGGTGGCATCAGCGGCCTCGGTCATGGTCAGCGGCGCATCGAGCAGATTATACATCATCTGCACACCGACCAGACCGCTTTCGATCGAAACCCGCATCCGCGACAGCCGCTTTGCCGGTTCATAGGCCATAATAAAGGCGGTGACAAAGGACATCAGCTGGCCCGGTGTGCCCGCCTCCTGGCCGAAAAGATTGCTGCTGCTGAGCACCACAATCGCACCAATCGCGACACCCGTCAGCGTGTCCATCAGCGGCGATGTCGCGCTTTCCAGCCGGATCATCTTATTCGAGCGCGATTCAACCTGGCGCACTGCGACATCCATCCGGTCGGCCATCAAGCGATCCAGCGCAAAGGCCTTGATCACCCGCGCACCAACCGAGGCCTCTTGCACCACGCGGATGATCTCGGCGATGCCCATCATCTCTTGCGCCATGATCGCGCGGACCTGCACCAGAATAAGGCGCACGCCAAACAGCGCGGCAGGCCCAATCACTAGACAGATCAGCGACAGCACCGGCTGCTGGTAGAACATCACAAAGATCAGGCCGAACAGGGTCAGCAGATCGCGCACAAAACCGGTAACGATAATATCGATGACATTGCGCGCCATCTGCGCGCTTTGGGTCACCTGCAACAAGACCTGTGAGGACTCGGTATTGTTAAAGAAACCAATGCTTTGGTTTAGAAGGCGGCGAAACAGCTGGCTTTGCTTGTCGGCAACAATGCGGTTGCCTGCGCGCGCCATCAGAACGGTTTGGGCAAAAGACGACAGGCCTTTGACCACAAAAATCGCCACCACGGCGCCTGCCACCAGAAACACCCGAAGCCGGTCCTCGGGATGGGTCATGGCTTGGACGATTTCGCCCATGATCCAAGCCGACAAGGCCGTTGAAATCGCCACCAGAACCATCGCCGATATTGCCGCGAAATAGCGGCCCCGGTTTTCAAACAGGCTTTCCGAAAGCAGGCGCCACAGTAGGCTGCGAGTCGCGAGAACTTCGCTCCACTTGCCCAGTCTTGAAGGGATCAAAGTGCTTCCTTTTCGCCGTTTTCACCTGATTGTTCGGCAAAAATGCCGTGCCTAAAGGTGCAATTCTAGAGACGCGTCATTGCATCAGCACATCGGTTTGTCAATCTTTGCCGCTTGGGGGTCGGCGCGCAAGCGGTGTTTCCGCCGATGCTTTTGCGGCGCATTCCGCCTTATTTATCCTTGGGCCACACCGCAGAGCTAATAGGTGATCACCACCACAACCCGGTCTGAATACTGCCCCGGCACCAAAGTTTGATTGCCAAAAACCCGGCCAAAAATATCAAGAGTTTGGCTGAAGGCCGACCCCAGCCCGTTGTGCAGGATGCCCGCTGTCAGCTGCCAGCTGTCAATGCGGCTTTCAGAGTGAAACAGGCCATAATGCAGCATAGCAGCGCCATTTGTCATGCGTCGCCCGGTCGAGGTGGCGTCGCTGGCATGGGTGCCAAAATCCAAAACGACAGAATAGGCGGTTTTATTGCTGCAAGAGACATAGATCTGCGCCCGGCTGTCCAAGTCGCTGCTGATGCGTTGATTTGTGATGCCAAAATCCATCGTCGCGACATCGAGCGCGCAGCTGGCGGTCAGATCTGCGTTGACGCTTAGACCTGCAATCTCTCCGGTTTGGTTGCAGGCGGTTTCGCCAAAACGAAAGTCCAGATCGCCGGCCCCGACAAAGTTCGAGGTATAGCTGCCCTCCGCAGCCGTGGCCGCCAGCGCCGTAATCTGGGCATAAACCGTAGGTTAAATCGAGCCATTGCCAGCACTGTCGAGCACAAGGCTCAGATCAACCGAGGTCAGCGAGGCCGCGCCGGTTGAAAAGGCGGCGTTTAGGGTCAGCAAGCTGCCGTCCAGCCACTTTAAGCTGCGCGGTGATTGGGATTGAAAGCGAGATCGCCTGTTTGAATTTGCTCGGCGCAGAGGTGTGCGGAATGTCTGCCGCGAGGCTTTGCTTGAACATCAGAAAAGACGCTAGAGCGTTGAACCCGCCAAACCACAGCCCAAGCAAAAGCCCCAATCCAAAGAGGCGCCGCCGTAAAGTCATGGCGTCTTGCCAAGCCTTAGGCCCCCGCCGCGCGATCAAGGGCCGCGCGCTTGGGCCCGCTTGACATCACCGTCAGCGCCGCGACGCGCTCTGTCGCGCCAAGCTTAAGCGCGCTCGGGCCGACGGATAAATCCGCCGCCTGGCCACCGCCTGCAATCAGCATCAAAACGCAGCCCAAAAGCCAAATCTCGCGCCAGCTTATGGTGCCAATTTTTCTCGAATTATAGCCGCTCGCTGCATAATTTTAGATCGCTTATTCTGTTTTAAAACTTGGGATCGATAGAATGCTGAACAGTTTTGGCCCATCGCTTGCGCAATCGCGAATGCTAAAGGATCAGCTCCCCAAGATTTGACCGGCCAATACCGCCTTGCAGGCTTTGCAGATTTGTCCGATGGAGGTTGCAGACCCAAGCGCCGCCTGCGCGCCATTGGAGAAGGCAACGACCATGACAAAGATCACAACCTCTCGCGTTGACAAGCTGCTGTCTTCGATGGGCTATGGGTCGCGCAAAGACATGGCGCGTATTGCCAAGCTGGGGGGCATCGCCTTGGATGGCGCGGATCTTCTGGACGTCACCCAGCGCATCACTGTGACGCCGGATTTGCCGCAGCGCATGCAGATTGACGGCCAGCCGCTTGATCCGATTGTCGGGCTGGTGATGCTGTTGAACAAACCTTTGGGCATGACCTGTTCGCATAAAGAAGCCGGCCCGCTGGTCTATGATATTTTGCCCGACCGCTGGCGGCGACGCGATCCCGCGATTTCGACCGTTGGGCGGCTGGATAAGCAGACCTCGGGGCTGTTGGTGCTGACCGATGATGGCGATTTGCTGCACCGGATCATCAGCCCCAAACGTCACGTCAAAAAGACCTATCGCGCCACGCTTGCCCGCCCGCTGGATGGAAGCGAAGGGGCCTTATTTGCCTCGGGACAGCTGATGCTGGAGGGCGAGACCAAACCACTGGCCCCAGCCGAGTTGCAGGTGCTTTCCCCCAGCGAGGCCCTGCTGCATGTCACCGAGGGGCGCTATCACCAGGTGCGCCGTATGTTTGCGGCCACCGGCAACCATGTTGTTACGCTGCACCGCCAAGCTTTGGGCGGGCTTGTGCTGCCCGACAGCTTGGCACCTGGCGAATGGAAACTGCTGGATGCCGCAGAAATCGCGATGATTTTTCAATAAAGACAATGGCTTGTCTGTCTTGGCTTTGGCTGATGATGGCAGCTTGCCGCTGGTTGCTTTGGTCTGCGATCTGGTTTTGCTGTCAAGCCCGCAACGCTTGCGATTTTTTCCGCAAAAGTCCCGCCGCATTCCAACCCATGGCGCGATGCACTTTCGGTCGGTGCAGCAAAGCCGGTCGGGGCTAAATCCCTTAAAGACCGTCGATTTGCGGCGGCAGGCCTGGTTACAGCAGAAATGAGGGGCTTGAACTACGTTGAAAATAAGGGGATTTTGACGGGAAAAAGGCGTGCCGCTGCCGGGATGTCAGTTGGATTAGATTGGGTTTATGACCGCACTTGCACCTTTGAACGTTTTTTTGACTTCCTCTCGGATATGGCTTTTGGCCGCGCTTTGTCTTGTTGCGCTTGGCGTTGGTCAGGCCAGCCTGCCGATCACCGACCGTGATGAGGCTTTGTTTGTCCAAGCCAGCCGCCAGATGGTTGAAGACAACGCTTGGGTCGATATTCGGTTTCAAGACCAACCCCGGTATAAGAAGCCTGTGGGCATTTACTGGCTGCAATCGATGGCGGCGCGGATTTCGGGGATGCAAGATCAGGCACCGCTTTGGGTCTGGCGGCTGCCGTCTTTGTTCGGGGCGATTGCGACGACGCTGATGGTGGGCTGGCTTGGTCACAGGTTATGGGGCGCGATGACGGGGGCTGTTTCGGCCTTGTTGTTCGCAAGTTTGTTTGTGGTGGCCGGCGAGGCGCGCATAGGCACAACGGACGCCGTGCTGATGTCTTTGATTGTGCTGTGTCAAATTGCTTTGGTGCAGCTTGCGGGCTTGCTGCCGAGCGGGCGCGGGTCGGTCTGGCTGTTCTGGCTGGCTTTGGGGGCTGCGGTGCTGGTCAAGGGCCCGATTGCGCCGATGATCTTGGCGGCGACTATTCTGTCGTGGTCGGTTTTGCAGCGTGACTTGAGTTTGTTGCGGGCTTTGTGGCAGCCTTGGGCGGTTGCGGCCTGCATTTTGATCGTTCTACCTTGGCTGGTCGGGATCACTTTGATCTCGGGCGGCGCATTTTGGAAAGAGGCCGTTGTTCAGGATTTGCTGTCCAAGGTTGCTTCGGGCCAAGAGGGCAAAGGTTTGCCTGCGGGCAGTTATTTGCTTTTGTTATGGATCAGCTTTTGGCCAGCCTCGGCGGTTTTACCGCTGAGCTTTGCCGCGATCTGGCGCATGCGGCGCGATCAGAGGCTGCAGTTTCTGCTGTGCTGGTTGTTGGCAAGCTGGATCATATTTGAGATGATTCCTACAAAACTGTTTCACTATACCATGCCGCTTTATCCGGCTTTGGTGATCATGAGCGTGGCCGCTTTTTTGCAGGCGACGGGCCGGTCGGGCCTGCTGCCGCGGGCGCTGTCGGGGCTTGCTGTGCTGGTGATGGCTGGCGTGGTTACGGCTGTGCTTTTGCTTCAAAGGCAACATGCGGGGGGGCTAGATTTCACTCTGCTGGGGGCGGGCCTTGCGGCAGGGCTGTGCGGTTTGGCGTTTTGGGCGCTTTGGCGCGATCACCGTTTGGTTTTCCTTGGCGCCTTGGGTCTGTGCGGAGCGGTGATGAACACGGCGCTGCTGTTGGGGCTGGCGCATACGCCTTATCTTTGGCCCAGCACCGCAGCCGTGCAACGCGCGCAGGCTGGGGCTGCGCTGCGCGGCTGTGCAGCCCCAAGCCTTGTCGGCTGGGGTTTCACAGAGCCTTCGCTGGTTTGGCTTGGCGGGCGCGACACCTTGCTTTTGGATCAAGGCCAGCCGCTGCCTGCGGCGCTTGAAACGGACCCCTGCACGGTCATCGTGGCCGAAGGGCCACAACCGCCTGCGGGCTATCTTAGCCTTTCCACGCTGAAAGGCTTTGCAATTGGCGCTGGGCGGCCGGTTACTTTGCAGCTTTATCAACCCGAGGTGCCACAATGAGCCCGCCGCGTCTTTGTCCAAAGCTGGATCGCAAAAACCTTTTGGGGCTTGGCGCGCTGTTTGGCTTTATTGCGCTAAGCTGGCTGGTTTTTGACCGCCCGATTCACAGCTATATGATGACGCTGGATCCGGTTGTCCGGGATGTGTTTCGCCTTGTAACCGAGATTGGCGATTCCACATGGTCTATTGGGGCAGGCCTGCTGCTAACCTTGCTTTTTAGCGCCATAAGTCGGTGGTCTGGCGGACAAAAGCGCGCGATTGCCCGACGTTTGACGGGGATGGCGGGCTTTTTCCTTGTATCGGTTCTTTTCAGCGGCATCAGCGTTTCGCTGATTAAAAACATGATCGGTCGGGCAAGACCAAATACTTTTGACCCCGCAAGGGTCTTCGAGTTTTCCCCGTTTTCCTTTGATGCCGCTTGGGCAAGCTTTCCGTCGGGCCATTCGACCACTGCGATGACGGTGGCCGTGGCACTTACGCTGCTTTGGCCGCGATTGACGCCGTTTTGGCTGCTGCTTGGGGTCTTGGGTGCGCTGAGCAGGGTCATTTTGGGGGTGCATTGGCCAAGTGATGCGATCGCGGGCAGCGCTTATGGCGCGATCTGCACGCTTTGGGTCGCGCAGGGCTTTGCCAACCGGGGTTGGGTTTTCACTGGCCCTGCGCGTTGTTTTTCATGGCCGTTGATGCAGCGCTTTTTCCGCTGAGCTGTCCGTCGCCAGCTTGGTCAGGCTCATATAGGCGACAAGGCCAATGATTGCGGCCAGAAACAAAGCGCTTGTCACGATGGTGCCAAGCCCAAGCCCGCCGTATTGGCTGGGTTGCGACAACAAATCACCAAAAGAGGCACCAAGCGGGCGGGTCAGGATATAAGCAAGCCAAAACCCAAGGATCGGGTCCAAGCCCAAAAAGGCATAGCCAAGCCCCAAAGAGGCGATGATCATGCCAAATAACACCCCCGTCGCCAGATAGCCCAGCCCGAACAGCTCGGCCACCATATCCCCTGCCGCAGTGCCCAGTGCAAAGGTGAACAGGATCGCCAACCAGTAAAACGCCTCGCGCCGAAAGGTAAAGACGCGATGGATCGACAGGGTGTGTTCACTGGCAAACCACAGCGCAAAGGTCGCAGCCAGTGCAAGGCTGAACCCAAGCGTGGCTGTTATCAGCGAGACATGAAAGTTATCGACCAGATTGTCAGTGATCAAGGTGCCAACGATGCTGATCAGCACCACAGACAGCCAATAGGACCAGGGCACATAGGCCCTTTGGCCAAACTGCAACACCAGCGCGCCGACCAAGATGGCCGCCATGATCAACGAAGTTGCGGTCAGGCCAAAGCCAAGGTTGACTGCCAGATAATCGGCCGCCGTTTCGCCCATGGTCACCGCCATCAGCTTGATCAGCCAGAAATCAAGCGTAACTTCAGGCACGCGGTTCGCGGTCGCATTTTCCATCGTTTGGGTCATTTCTGCACCGAGGCGGCTGAAAGTGAGGTTTGCAAGGCGGCCAGTGTCTGCGAGATTGTGGCGGCATCGGGGGTCGCTGTGCGCAGCGCGCGCAGGGCTGCATCTGCGGCGCTGTCGATCAGATCCCAAGCCGCGGGATCTATCGGGCGCAGGCCTTTGGCATTGTCATCCCATGCAATCTCGAAATCCTTGACGCGGGCCTTGGCTGCAGCGGTGTCGCCCTTGGCCGCTGCCGCCTGCACATCGGCTATGATGCTGGCAAATTGTGTCATATCGCCAAGCCCTGCCGCAGCGGTGGCACCGACACTGGCCTTGGCAAGAAAAATATTCGCCCCGGTAAAGGCTGCAACGGGCAGCGCGATCAGGGCGGTCGCAAGTAAGATTTGTTTCATGATAAAGCTCCGCAAACAGGTCCAAATGGGCCTGTGTCGCGTTGGTAATCAGGCCAGCATACGGGTGACTTTCGCTCGGATTACAGATTTGTATGGTGGCTGTGAGCTTTGTGTTAGACCAAAGCCCTAGCGATACTGGCACAGACCTGAATGAAAGCGGCGCATGCGTATTTTGCTGATCGAAGATGATATCTCTGCCGCCGATTATGTTGCGCGTGGCCTGACCGAACAGGGCCATATCTGCGATGTCTTGTCAGAGGGCACGGATGGTCTGTTTCAGGCCACGCGGGAAAGCTATGATGTGTTGGTGGTGGATCGCATGTTGCCGGGGCTGGATGGACTTTCCTTGGTGCGGGCGCTGCGCGCAGCGGGGCGCAAGACGCCGGTGCTGTTTTTGACAGCGCTGGGCGGCATTGATGACCGGGTCGAGGGGCTAGAGGCGGGCGGCGATGATTATCTGACCAAGCCCTTCGCCTTTGCCGAACTGCTGGCGCGGGTCAATGCCTTGGCGCGCCGTCCGGTGCTGCAAGACGTCAAAACCACGCTGCGCATTGCCGATCTGGACTTGGATCTGATGCGCAGACGCGCGACGCGGGGCGGCCAGTCGATTGACCTTTTGCCCAAGGAATTCACCCTGCTCGAGGTCTTGATGCGCAACGAAGGCCGGGTGGTGACGCGCACCATGTTGCTGGAACGGGTTTGGGATTTCCATTTCGACCCCAAAACCTCGGTGGTGGAAACCCATATCAGCCGGCTGCGCGCCAAGATCGACAAACCTTTCGAAGTGGCGCTTTTGCATACGGTGAAAAACATGGGCTATTCGATCTATGCGCCCCGCTGAGCTTTGGCGCCACAGTTCTTTCAGACTGGCGCTTGGGGTAACCTTGTTCAGTTTGGCCACCCTGATGCTGGCCAGCGGGATCGGCTATGGTCTGTTGCACGCGCAGCTGACGGCGCGCCAAGATGCCCGTGTGACCGAGATTTTTGCGGCCTTGCAGCAGACCAGCCTGCAAGGCGATGAGGTCGATCTGATCGAGGCGATCACCACCCGCATCAATGCAAGCCCTGATCATGCCACGCTTTACCAGCTGCGCGATGCCAGCGGCAAAATTCTTGCTGGCAATATTGCAGCGGCGGCCCTGGCTGCGGGCTGGTCCACCCTGCCTGCTGCGCAGCTTGGCATCGTCACGGATTATCCCTACCGAATGTTTATGGGCCGGGCAGGGGGCTATGATCTGACTGTGGGCCTGAGCAACGCTGATCTGGATGATCTGCAAGAGCTCGTCTTGAATGCCTTTGGCTGGGCCGCGCTGATTGCGCTGCTCGCCACTTTTTCGCTGGGGGCCTATCTTGCCATGCGGGTGCAGCGGCAGTTGTCGCAGGCCGAAGCCGCGATGGCGCGGGTGGCGCAGGGCGATCTGACCGCGCGTCTGCCGGTGACAGGGCGGGGCGACGATCTGGACAAAATCTCGATTGCGATCAACGCCAGCCTTGCGCGGCTTGCCAGCCTGGTCGAGGCGATGCGCCAAGTCAGCGCCGATGTCGCCCACGAGCTGCGCACGCCCTTGAACCGGCTGCGCATCCGCATTGAAACCGCCGCCGAAAAGGCCGCTGCGGGGACGGCGGTGGAGGATGATCTTGCCGCAGCGCTGTGCGAAAGCGAGACGATCAATCAGACTTTCTCGGCCCTGCTGCGCATCGCGCAGATCGAAGGCGGCGCGCGGCGCGACCATTTTGCGCCGGTCGATCTGGCAGCGGTGATGACCAATCTGGCAGAGATCTATACCGAGGTCGCAGCCGACGCAGGCCTGGATCTGCACTGTCAGACCGGGGGGCCTGCGATGATTTGTGGCGACAAAGACTTGCTGACGCAGGCCTTTGCAAATCTGATCGAAAACGCCATCCGGCATTGCCCAGCGGGCAGCCAGATATTTTGCCGTGTCACCAGCACCCAAGGCCGGGTGATGGCCAGCGTCGCAGATACCGGCCCCGGCATTCCAGAACCCGAGCGCGAGCTGGTTCTGCGCAGGCTTTACCGGCTGGAGAAAAGCCGCACCACGCAGGGCTCGGGTCTTGGCCTGTCATTGGTCAAAGCCGTGGCCGATCTGCACAGCGCGACGCTTGAACTCGAGGATGGCGCGCCGGGCTTGGTGGTGCGGTTGACCTTGACCCAGATCTAGCGGCATCACAGATCGCGTGGAAACCAGCGCGCGGGCAGGTGCAAAACCACCAGCGCCACCTCGTAGATCTGCCCCAACACTGGATAGATCCTGCCGCGCAGCACAGGCCCGCAGGCCCGCACCAGCGCCGCTGCACAAACCGCCACGGCGGCGGCACCGATCATATCCAGCGGGAAATGCACCCCCAGATAGATCCGCGCCCAAGCCACGCCAAGCCCCAATGCCAAAAATCCCGTCGCCCAAAGCCTGTGCCCGCTGATCAGCAAGGAAGCCGCCAGCGCAAACAGTAAGGTGCCGTGATCGCTGGGAAAAGACGCATCTGCCGCATGCGGGATCCACAGTTGCCCCAGCCCGATCGCGAAAGGCCGGGGGTGATCATAGATCTGTGTGATGCCAACCGCGAGGCTTAGCCCCAGCAAGCCGGACGCGGTGGCGTCCAGCAGGGCAAAGCGCACCGGCCTGCCGCCCCGCACCCAGCCCAAGATCAGCACAAGGCCGACCAATGTCACCGCGCTTTGCGCCAAGGCTTTGGCAAGACCCAGCGCCATGGCGTCAGGTGTCAGGCCCGCCGTCATCAAAAGAAAGCTGGCCTGATTCCAGGCTTCAAGGGCTGTGGGCGACATTGGGCCTCCTGTTGCGGTCAAAGCCGTAGGCTTCAGCTAGGCGCATCGCCTCAGGCCCGCAAATTACAAATCTGTAAGCAGCCTCACCGCCAAGGGTCAAATCACGCGGTTACAGCATTGTAAGGCCGCCGAAAGGCGCTTGCGGTTTGGCGGCGTCACAAGCGGGGCAAGCTGACAACTTTCCCCAAGCAAAGGACACCGCAATGCCGGACCCTATGATCACGATCGACAGATTAACCCAAGTCTTAGAGGGCTTTACCGCACTTGACGCGCTAAGCATGACCATCGAGGCGGGCGAGGTTTTTGGCTTTCTGGGCCATAATGGCGCGGGCAAAACCACCACACTTCAGATGCTGACAACGCTTGCGCGCCCCAGCTCTGGCAGCGCCAGCATTGCCGGGCATGATATTTGCGCCGATCCTTTGGCGGTGCGGCGCTCGATTGGCTATGTGCCTGAAAACGTGCGGCTTTACGATGCGATGACCGCCGCCGAAAACCTGTTGTTCTTTGCACGGCTGTCAGGCGTTGACAGGCCAAAGGCCCGTGTCGCCGAGGTGCTGGAACTGCTGGATTGTACCGCACTTGCCGGCGCGCGGGTGGCCGGGTTTTCCAAAGGCATGCGCCAGCGTATCGGGCTTGCGCAAGCGATTTTGCACCAGCCAAAGGTGCTGTTTCTGGACGAGCCCAGCTCTGGCCTTGACCCGATGGGCATCAAAATGCTGCGCGATGTGATCACGCGGCTGAACCGCGATTTCGGCATGACGATCTTTATGAACACCCATTTGATTTCTGAAATTGCCAAGACCTGCACCAGCATCGCGGTGCTGAGCCATGGCAAATTGGTCTACCACGACCGGATCGAAGCCGTAACCGCGCGCTATGGCGATGAGGCTGCGCTTGAAGCGCTTTACCTATCGCTGACGCCACTGGGCCGTCTGGCACAGGTGGCCTGATGTCAGATTTTTCCCCCAGTTGGCTGATCGCCAGCCAGTCGGCGCGATTTGTGCTGCGCGAGCGCACCGTGGCTTTGCTGGCTATACTGTTTGTTGTTCTGGTGCTGATCTCGGCCTGGCTGGGTTGGCAGGCCACATCGACGGTCAATCAAATTTATCTGCAGGCGGCGGCGTTTTTGGCAGCGGCAGGGCAGCCGGTGCCGACCAATCCGGTGCTCGAAATCTCGCCACTGGCGCTGATGCGCAATATGTCGGTCTATGTGGCGCTGATCGGCGCGCTTGCGGCGATTGTGATTGGCAATCGGCTGGTCAGCATCGACCGCAAGGCAGGAGTGCTGCCGCTGATCGGCATCCGCCCGCTGCACCGAAGTGCCTATGCCGATGGCAAGATTGCCGCACTGTTGGGCTTGGTGCTGGGCTTGGTTGCAGTGGCGGCGCTGATGGCGGTGACGACGTTTCTTTTGCTGCCAGCGCTGCGCCTGACGGGTGGGCAATGGCTGCAATTGGCCGGTTTCATGGCGATCAGCGCGCTTTACATGGCCTGTTTTGGGTTGATCGGGCTGGCTGCGGCGGCTTGGGCAAAATCTGAAACCGTGGGTCTGTTGCTGCCGGTGACGCTGTGGCTGACGGCAAGCTTCATCCTGCCGCAACTGACCGCAAACCTGAATCCAACGGCGGCCATCAACCCGATTTCAGCACTTGCGGCACCGCCTGACACCGGGTTTTTCCACCTGAGCAGCGCGCTGCTGGGGCCGCTGTCTGTGGCCGATGCCTATAAATTCGCCTCGGCCAATCTGCTGGATTACCTGCCGCAGGGCCTATCCTCGCCCTCGCTGATCTCGCCGGTGGCCAGCCTTATTTTGCTGACACTGGCCGCAGGCGGTCTGGCCTGGCGCGCCCTGACGCGCATGGCAATGACGCAAGGAGAGTTTGATGTCTAACCTGACCCCCATTGGCATTATCGCGGCGAAAGATATGCGCGACGCGCTGCAAGATCGTTTTATCCTGATTGTGACGGGCTTTCTGGGCCTTGCCGCCGCGGTGGCCTTGGTTACTGGCGCCATCGCCCTGCGAGGCGATCTTGCCACCTATGCGGCCGCAAAGGCCACGCTGCTGTCGATTGGCAAATCTGTCGATGCAATCAAAGCGCCCGAGTTCTATCCCCTGCGGCTGCTGCGTGGCGCGATTGAGCAGATCGAGATCATCGGGGCCGCCATTGCCATTCTGATCGGCTATCGGGCAGCGGCAAGCGAGCGGGGGCGGCAAACGCTGGCGCTGATCCTGACGCGGCCCTTGCGCAACTGGCAGTTTGTGGCGGGCAAGATGCTGGCGGGCCTTGCGGTGCTGGCGGTGGGTCTGGCCGGAGTGCTGGCCGGGCTTGCGCTTTTGCTGCATTTGACCTCGGGCGTGGGGCTGGGCGGCGATGATCTTTTGCGCATCGGCCTGGTTTGGGCGGTGGCGCTGATCTACACCGCTTGCTTTTTCCTGCTGGGGTTTGTGCTGACCCTGCATATGCGCCAGCCCTCACATGCGCTTTTGGCGGGGTTTGCGGTCTGGCTTTTGCTGGTGCTGATTGCACCGCAAATCGGCGACACCCTTGATCCTGACAATCAGGTTGCGGGCGGTGTCTTTGCTCAGCTGCATATCGCCAAGCCCGATCAAACCGAAATCATGAAGCGCTTTGCCAGCTTTGAAAGCCTGCGTAATGGCATCGAAGCGGGGTCTGTCACCAAGCATTTTGAACGCTTCAGCTTCGCCATTCTTGGCATCAAGCCGATTTATACCGGCATGGCGATAGCCCCCATCCTGACCGAGATGTTTGCGAATCTGGTCTGGATCCTTTTGACCGCGCTGGGGCTGGTAAGCCTTGCCCTAGCGCTTCCCCTAAACCCCAACCGGCTTGCAAAAGCCTGACATTTCAAAGGAAATCTCAAATGTCGCTTAAGAATACCCTCTCGACCCTTGCGCTTGCATCGCTGCTTGGCCTGACGCTGGCAAGCCCGGGCCTGTCACAAACCGCCACCGACAGCGATGGCGACGGCGTGCCCGATAGTGCCGAGGTGCTGCTTGGCACCGATCCGATGATTGCCGATACCGATGGCGACGGGCAAAACGATCTTATCGATGCCGATCCGACCTTTCTGGCAAATCCCATCGATACCACAGGCGCGCCCGCGCCCTTTGCGATCAAAGATGCCTTGGTCGAAAACAACTTTGATTACGCCGCCAATAAGATCGCCAGCGACCATCTAGAGCTTTTGGTCACCAATACTGGTGCTACGCCGCTTGCGGGGTTTTCAATCTATTATGCGATCAAGGACGGCGACAGCGGCAAGGTAGAGGCAAGCTTTCGCAGATTGGACGGCTTTACGCTGCCCGCCGGCGGCGAGGCGCGCATCCATTTTGACGATGCTGCCATTGCCGGTCATTTCCGCGCCAATCCCAACTCGATCTACACCAGCAGCACTGCCGCCAAGACCTTTTCTGTGATGCTGAAAGCAGAAGGCTTCGCGCCCGCAAGCGTCGAGATTGCTAAAGACAAAGGCGGGGCAGAAGCCGTCGATTGACCGGCATTTTCCAATATATATGCGGGCGGCCTTTGTCAGGCCGCCCGCTTTTCCCGTCAGGATTGCTGGCGCAGAACGCCTGTGCCGCTTGGTGATCTGCCCGCAAGCCCTTGGCGCAAGATTGATCAAACCAGTGTCAAATCTATGTGCCATATCGGGCGGTATATGCCGCCGGCAGGGGGCGTTTTGCCGCGCAGATCTTCGGCGCAGATGACGCGATGGCAGCGGATGTTTCGCGGGTATTTTGCGGCGACTTTAACACTTTGGCAAACACTTGAACCGATCTTAGAGCCAAGTGCCCTTAGTGATTCGGAGGTTGGCCATGTCGGTGAAGATAAAGATTTTTGGTGTCTTTGCAGTATCTTTGCTCATGGCTTGGGGCGCGCTCGCGCTTGTGGCCACCGGACTTTTTTCGCAAAATGCCAAGCTTGAAAGCGATGCAAATCAGACAATTTCGGTGGCAGAGGGGTATTTGCCGCTGGTGATCCATATTTTAGAGATCAAAACCGATGTGATTCAGGTGCAGCAATGGTTGACCGATATTTCGGCGACCAGAGGCGCCCCCGGTTTTGACGACGGCTATGACGAGGCTGCAGGCTATGCTGATCGCTTTAACGCCGATGTAAAGGCTGCGCGCAAACTTGCCGCAGGTCTGCGCCTGCCCAAGGTGATGACGGCCTTGGATCAGCTGGAAAAAGCCTTTCCTGCCTATTATGAAGGCGGGCGCGAAATGGCGCAGGCCTATATCGCGAGCGGGCCTGAAGGGGGAAATCTGCAGATGGGCGTCTTTGACGGCGTTGCCCAAGTGATGGGCGAGGCCACCGAGACTCTTGTGAAGACGGTTGAGGCGGCCGCATCGGCCACACTTTCAGATCTGACCGCCAGTGCTTCCGAGGCGGTGGACAGCAACACGGCTTTGATCAACAGAATGGGCTTTTTTGCCTTGGCTGCGCTGATGGTGACGGCTGTTGGGCTGACCTATCTGTTCCGCGACCTCTCGGGCAGCTTCAAAAGCCTTGATGCCGATATCGCCACTGTTATGGCCGGCGATGCCGAGGTTATGCTGCAGCTGGATGTAGAGCGCCGCGATGAATTTGGACCGATCGCAAAGGCGCTTGCTGCCTTCCGCACCAGCCTTGTTGCGGGGCGCAAACAACAGGCTGCAATCCGCGCCGCAGCCGCCCAAGAAGAGGCCCTGCGCCGCGAGGCCGAAGATCTGCGCTTTGAACAGGCCCAGGCAGAAGCCCGCCGGGCTGCAACAGAAAAGGCCGATGCCGAAGCTGTGCGGCTGCGCGAACGCAAAACCGCCGCCGAAATTGCCGAGGTCGTCGCCGCCTGTGCCAAGGGCGATTTTTCGCACCGTCTCAGGACAGATGATAAGGAAGGCGTTTTTGCCGATCTCTGTCAGGGCATGAACCGGATTGGCGAGGTAACAAACGAAGGGTTGGGCGCAGTTCGCAACGCTTTGAATCACCTTGCAAAAGGCGATCTGACCTACCGGCTTCCGGAACATTTTCGCGGCGTTTTCGGCGAAATTGCTACAACCATGAACCAGACTGCGGTTAATCTTACCAGAACCCTCCTTGATCTGTCGGTCTCTGCCACTGCAGTGGATACGTCCTCACGCGAGATTTCTGGTGCCACTGAAAATCTTGCGCAGCGCTCTCAACAAAATGCGGTGATGCTGGAACACACCGCCTCGGCCTTGGAGCAGATGACGTCTACGATCAAATCTTCCGCCACCTCGGCAGAGACTGCCCGCACCGCCGTCGAGGAAATTTCCGTAAAGGCGACCGCTGGGCAAGCGATTGTTAATCGTGCCGTTGCCGCCATTGACGAAATTCAGTCCTCTTCGGACGGTATCACTAAGATTTTGCAACTGATGGGGGAAATTTCGTTCCAAACCAACTTGTTGGCCCTGAATGCTGCGGTAGAGGCCGCGCGTGCAGGCGAGGCTGGTCGCGGCTTTGCTGTGGTGGCCTCGGAAGTTCGGGCTTTGGCACAGCGGTCGTCAGAAGCCGCCCATGAAATCGCCGAGTTGATCGAGACTTCTGGCAGCAACGTCAAACATGGCGTTGAATTGGTGCATGATTCTGGCCGCGCATTGCAAGATATCGTCGCCAGTGTCGCCGATGTATCGACCAAAATCACCGAGATTGTGAATGCGTCGCGCGATACCGCCCATAGCATTGGTGAAATTTCAACCGCCACCAACGAAATTGACCGCACAACCCAGCGAAATACCGCCGTGTTTCAAGAAACAAGCGCCGCTGTGCGATCGCTTCAAGCCGAAGCCACAAGCCTTGCCAAGGCCGTTGGCGCTTTCCGGCTTGATGCAAGATCCAACATTGCGGCCTGAACTTTCTTTTAGACCTGCAGCAGCGTTGCGCGATTATCCGCTTGCTCAAAGCTGATTGCGCCGATCGTCAAGCTGAAGGGGCACGATCTGCCAACAGCCCCTGTCGCTTGGCGCGATCAGGGGCTGCAAGTCAGAGAAAAGCCGTTGCCCAGGATGCAGGACTTTCGAGGTGTTTGCAGTTAATGCGCGATGCTGTCGTAGGCTTCGGTGAAGCCTATGAGAGGGATCTCGACATTTGCGCTTTGCTCTGGCTTTGGATAAAACGCCAAACTCAGGCCAAGCCCTTGCTTTAACTGACCAAGCTGTTCATCGGTCAGGATCGCACCGGCATAGCATCCATTCGCATCGCAGCGATTGATCGCTAGGCTTGCAAAAGCCTCGTCGGCAATTGTTAACGCCAAGCCGTTGGGCAGATAAAACCCCAGCGGCGCCACAATGTCGAGATATGGTGGCTGGCCGGCCTCAATCGGAATGCGAAGCGTGACATTAAATAATACCTGGCCCGTCTCTTTTATCGAGACTGAGTGGTTCATGCTGCATTGGGGCGAAGTGCTGCGCCCCAATGACAGGCAACTGGTGGCCCATTGACTGGCCTGCTGCTCGCTGTTTGCTGCTGTCGCAATAAAAGTGGCTGCTGCAAGAGCAGCCACTTTTACCAGATTTCGCAGCATCACCACTGAACCATGACCCCAAAGGCAGCGCCTTTTGACAAAGATCCGTTACGTTCAGCGCCAGAAAGGTTCAGCTATGCATTGGATTGTTCACCCAATGGCACATTAAAGCCAACATTCGCAAACCTTGTAATATCCCCAGCTTTTGGCACCGAGACATTCTACGACGCCCCATGCAGCGACATCGTGCGCGAGATGTTTTCCATCCCACGATTAACTTGCTTTGCGGCGCCAACCCCAATGTTCCAAGTCGCCCCTTTCATATCACCATCGGCAATCTTACCGCTTACGGTGTACCCAAGCGAAACATCCGCCGATTTGACCTTATATCCAGCCACAGTCAGGGCTG
Organism: Cypionkella sp.; assembly: GCA_023255415.1. Lineage (GTDB taxonomy): Bacteria > Pseudomonadota > Alphaproteobacteria > Rhodobacterales > Rhodobacteraceae > Cypionkella. The sequence goes on from JALRIN010000019.1 coordinate 50,690, forward strand.
CGACCGAGCTGCCTTGCTCGGTAAAGGTCTTGGTGCTGGTGAAATCGATATCTCCGCGCAGCCAAACCAGGCTGCTTACGTTCGCAGGATCCAGATTATACCGATACCCGATTTGCGAAGACACCGCAGCCCCCATTACTTTGGAGGAACTTGTGTTGGTCACAGGGCCCGTAAACAGGTCGACATTGCGGTTAGTGGCAATCTTAGAACGATTGATCGAAACGATGCCATCATATTCAAAGGCTCCGTTTTGACCTCGCAGATATGCAGCCAAAGCGGTTGTCTGAGCCTTTGAGCTTCCCGAATTTACTGTTGAGATTTCAGAGGAAGACGCACCAAGGGCAACACCAAGCGTATAAGTATCTGTTTGAACAAGATCCGTTCCAATCCAAAGATTTTTCGATGTCCCGTTGTGAGAGGAACCGATCGCATCTTGGCTTACCGAAAGATTGTAGCCTGAGGCATCAACCCAATAGTTGCGGGTGGCATTTGCAGAGGCAGAGCGCACAATGCCCAAACCAGACTGCCAGCCGTCGCGGGCATCAGACAGCGCAAAGGCGTGGATCTCGCCAGAGGCCTGCAACAGCGCCAGCGACAGTTGCGACGCCGTCAGACGATACAGCCCGTTGAAGAACTGATCCTTATCTGTGGTGCCATTGGTGCCTTGGGTCGGGCGGATCCCGTCAAAGGCTGTGGCCGCATTTGTCATGTTCTTAATGCCATAAGCACCAGCAAATGTCGCCAAGCTGCCCGGTGTCAGTACCAGATCAACGTAATCTGCACCATAAATCACATCAAACCGGCTGTTGGTCGGCATCCCCGAACTTGGATCGGTCACGCTGGAAAACGCCCCCGATACCC
>JALRIN010000001.1 GCA_023255415.1 Cypionkella sp.
AAGGAAATGCAGCTTGGCCACGGCGAGACCATTGCCGATACCGCCCGCGTTCTGTCGCGCTACGTCGATCTGATCATGATCCGCACCTTTGAAGAGGCGACGCTCTTGGAAATGGCCGAACATGCCACGGTGCCGGTGATCAACGGGCTGACCAATCGCACCCACCCCTGCCAGATCATGGCGGATGTGATGACTTACGAGGAACATCGCGGCCCGATTGCGGGCAAAAAGGTGGTCTGGGCCGGTGACGGCAATAATGTCGCCGCCTCTTTCTTGCATGCGGCAGGCCAGTTTGGTTTTGATTTCACCTTCACTGGCCCTGAAACCCTTGATCCCGAGGCCAATTTCGTGGGCTTTGCCCGCGGCAAAGGCAGCCGCGTCACCATTGAGCGTGATCCGGTCAAGGCCTTTGCTGGTGCCGATCTGGTGGTGACCGACACTTGGGTCTCGATGCATGACCCCGAATCCGCCAAGGAACGCCGTCACAATCAACTGCGCCCCTATCAAGTGAACGAGACGCTGATGGCCCATGCCAAGCCAGACGCTTTGTTCATGCATTGCCTGCCCGCGCATCGCAATGACGAGGCGACAAGTGCGGTGATGGACGGTCCGCATTCGGTGATTTTTGACGAGGCCGAAAATAGGCTGCACGCGCAAAAAGCGGTGATGCGCTGGTGCTTGGGGCTTTAGCGCAAAATCTTGGGGCGCCCGTGATGGCGCCCCTTGCTTTTGCGCTGAATTGATCGCCTTGATGCGGGCGGAAAATCCGCTTTGCAAAGGTGCATCATGCAATCTCCTGTTCCTGTCTTTACCCATTCACTGACGGCGCTTTCAAAGATCCTTGAAAAGGCCGAGGCGCATCAAACCGCCAAGAATATCAAACCCGAGGTGATGCCGCAGCTGCGGCTGATCGCTGATATGCTGCCGCTTTGGCGTCAGGTGACGATTGCTTGTGATCATGCCAAAGGCGCATGCGCGCGGTTGGCGGGGCTGCCGGTTCCCAGCTTTGCAGACAGCGAAACCACCCTGGCCGAGCTGAAGGACCGCGTCGCCAAGACGCTTGAATTCATCGCCACCGTGCCCGCCGAGGCCTTTAAAGACGCCGAAGCCCTGACCATCACCCTAAAGGCTGGCCCGCGCGAGCTGAGCTTTCCGGCATCTGACTATTACCATCTGTTTGCAGTGCCAAACTTTTATTTCCACATGTCGACGTGTTACGCGATCCTGCGCGCCAATGGCGTCGAGATCGGCAAGACTGACTTTCTGGGCGCGTAACGCCGCCTGAAGGCTTTGATCGCGTCAGCCCCGCCGAAGATGATCGGCGGCGGCGGCGCGGTTTGCAAGCGCGCTGACCAAAAGCAACACCACCGCAAGCGCTGCATAGGTGGCGCGAAAACCGATGTGATCGGCGGCAAAGCCAATAGCGCTGGGCGCGATTAAAATGCCGGCATAGCCCACCATCGTCACGGTTGACAGCGCGGTGCCCGAGGCCAGCGTCGGGTGGTTGCCTGCCGCGGAAATCAAGATAGGCACCATATTTGCCACGCCCAAGCCCGCGACAGCAAAGCTGACGATGGCTACAATTTCGCCGGGGGCCAGCGCGCCGCCCAGAAGTCCAGCCGCTGCGATTGCGCCTGACAGCCGCAGGGTTCTGACCGCGCCGAAGCGGTTGCGAATGGCGTCTCCGGCAAAGCGCATGCTGGCCATGCTGGCTGCAAAGAAGGCAAAGCCAAGCCCGGCGCGAAATAGATCAGCGCCCAACTCGCGCCCCAGATAGATCGCGGCCCAATCCAGCACGGCGCCTTCGGGCACCATAGAAAACAGCGCCATAAAGCCCAAAAGCCATAGGTTCAGATCGCGCGGAAACAGATGGGCCTTTTTTTCCTCGGGCCCGGGTTTGGGTGCGGCGGCCTCGGAGATCAGATGCGGCCAGGCGAGTGCCAGCAGAAGCGCCGAAAATGCTGCCACCAGCAGCACCTGCACCTGCGCGCCCGCCTGCGCAATAACATAGCTGCCTGCCAGCCCGCCCACAAAACCGCCAAGGCTCCAGAACCCATGGCTTGAGGACATGATCGCGCGGCCAAGTCTGCGTTCTACCTCGACCGCATTGGCGTTCATCGCGACATCCATGCAGCCCAAAACCGCCCCCATCGCTGCCATTGCCGGCACCAAGATCCAAAGGTTAGGCGCAAAGACCACCAAGGGCAGCGCAGGCAGGGCGGCAAGGCCAAAGGCGCGCGTCATCGCCCGCGAGCCATGCGCCGCAATCAGGCGGCCTGAAAACAGCATCGCCAGCACAGCGCCAAGGCCCAGCACAAGGATCAGCAGCCCCAGAGTGGTTGTGCTGATTTGGTGACGTGGCAGCAGCAGCGGGATCTGCGCCGCCCAAGCCCCCATGATAAAGCCATTGGTGGCAAAAAAGCCTGCCACTGCCCAGCGGCCTTTGATGGCTTTGCCGATCACCTCGGCGGCGGTGCGGGGGGCTTCAGCCACGATCAAAGCGCCATTCGGTGACTTGCTGGCGGGTTTGCCCCGCGGCAAGGCTGATCGGGGTGAACTGCGGCTTGTTGGGCGCATCGGGCCAGGCATGGGCTTCGATCGCAAGGGCTTTAAAGCCATCGTGGCGGCAATCATAGACCTGAACGCCGGCTTCGGTGGTGGCAAGGGTCATGCGCAGGCCGTTGCGGCCTTGCAGCCAAAGCACATCGCGCAGCGGCATCGGGGCCCTGCTGAGGCAAAAGCAGTGGTCCAGATCCACGCTTTGCGCCGACAGGGTGTGGGCCGTGCGCAGATCAAAGCCTGCCTCAACCGCGCGCACCTCGCCTGTTACCACGAAATCGGCGTCTACGGGCAGATAATGCTCGGCCGCGATGCGCAGGCTGTGGCCGCTGAGATCGGCGCTGCCGTCGAGGTTCCAATAGCTGTGGTTGGCGGCGTTAAACACGGTTTCGGCATCGCTGCGGGCGGTGATGGTCAACCGCAGGGTGGCGGGGGCTTCGAGCACATACTGCGCCTCGATATGGCGGTTGCCGGAAAAGCCGCCCAGACCATCGGGCAGATCCAGCGCCAAGACCGCCTCTGTCGCGGTGGTGCGCAAGACCTGCCAAACTTGGGCATGGGCACCCGATGGCCCTGAGTGCAGCGAATGTTTGCCGTTAAAGTTCACCTCTAGCTGCAAGCTGCGGTCTGAAAGCGGCGCGCGTGCGCCTGTCAGCCGGTTGACCACAGGCGCAATCAGCGCGCCGTGATAGCCATGCCCGCCCTCGTATGCGGCCAGATCGGCGGCGCCCAGCGTCAGATCATGTGCCACGCCCGCCAGACGAACAGAGTGCACCCGCGCGCCATGCGTCAAAAGCTCGACGCTCAGATCGCCCGCCTGCAGGCAGATCTTTTCCACCGGCGTGCCGTCTTTTGTGGTTCCGAAAATCGGCATGCTTGCCCCCCAAGTTCTGTGGCGGAGAAGGGCTGAAAATTGGCCCTGCGTCAAGCTATGGCTGCAGGCAATCGCGCAGGCTTTGGGCGATGGCGCGCATCAGGGCGTCATAGGCATCGGGGCCAAAGTCGAGGCTGGATCCGACAGGGTCCAAGACCGCGCCCAGTTTGGTGTCGCTGCCTGCCATGATCTGGGTCAGCAGGGCGGGATCGTGCTGAATTTCGGGGAATGCGCAGATGTAATGGCCTGCCCGCATCTGTGCCGCAAGCTCGGACAGCCGTGCCGCGCCGGGGGCAGAGGCATCGCCCAAGGCCAGCGAGGCCGCAGCCTGCAGCTGATACCGCGCGGTGAAATAGCCGTAAGCCGCGTGAAAGGTGACGAAGCCTTTGTCAGCCACAGGCGCAAGCGCGGTTGCAATCTCGGCGTCCATCGCCGCAACCCGCGCCTTGGCGGCTGCACTATTGGCGACATAGGTGGCCGCGTGTTCGGGGTCTAGGGTGGCAAGGCGGGTAGCGATCAGATCCAGCCAGGCAATGGCGTTTTGTGGGTTCAGCCAGGCATGCGGGTCGATGCCAGAGCCCTCTTCCTCGGCCTGGCCGGGGGCATAGCTTTGGGTTTGGGTGGCCGGATCCGCCAGCAGGGCCAAGGCAGGCGCAGGGTTTGCCGCCAAAGCACGGTCCAGCCAGGGCGTCAGCTCGGGGCCAACCCAAATCACCAGATCTGCGGTCGCGATATCGCGCATTTGGCTGGGGCGCAGGGCAAAGTCATGCTCGTCTGCGCCCTTTTCCAGCAGCAGAACTGGCGTGCCAAGCGTGCCCATCACCTGTGCCGTCAGGGCCTGCACCGGCGGAATATCGGTCACGACCTGCGGCACCTGCGCCCATGCGGGCAGGGCGAGGCTGGTCAATAGAAGTGATATGATATAACGCATGGACAACCCTTTTCAGTCGCTGGAAGTGGATGTATTATGTTATATCATAACAGTCAAGAGGCCGCGATGTCAGATCACAGCACCTGCCTTGGATGCGAAGCGCCCGATTTGGCCTTTGCCCAGCACGATCACGCCGCCTGCAGCGCCGAAGCCTTGGCGCGGGCCGAGGAAATGGTGCAGCAAAAGGGGCTGCGGCTGACCCCGGTGCGCCGCCGCACGCTAGAGATTTTGTTGGAAAACCACCGCGCGTTGGGGGCTTACGAGGTGCTGGAACGGCTGGCGGCGGATGGCTTTGGCAATCAGCCCCCCGTGGCCTATCGCGCGCTTGAATTTCTGACAGATCAAGGCCTTGCCCACCGCATTCAGCGCCTGAACGCCTTTGCCGCCTGCATGCACACCGGCGAGGCCCATGCGCCGGCATTTCTGATCTGCCGCCAGTGCAATCTGGTGGCCGAGGCCGCTGCAAGTCCGGTGATTGACGCACTTGCGGCCTCGGCACAACAAAGCGGCTTTGTGATTGAACGCAGCACCATCGAGGCCTTGGGCCTTTGTGCTGCCTGCCAAGGGGCTGCAGCATGAGGCTGTTGTCTGCGCAAAACCTTGCGGTGCGCTTTGGCGGCGCCGAGGTGCTTTCGGGCATCTCTTTGGCCATCGAGGCGGGCGAGATCGTTACCATTCTGGGGCCGAATGGTTCGGGCAAATCGACGTTGTTGCGCGCGCTGTTGGGGATTGTGCCGCTGTCGGCGGGGCAGGTCAGGCGCGCTGCGGGACTGCGCTTGGGCTATGTGCCGCAAAAGCTGAGCGTCGATCGCTCGATGCCGATGACGGTGCGGCGGTTCTTGTCGCTGCCCAAGCGGGTCAGCGATGCCGAGGCGACGTCGGCATTGGCGCGGGTGGGTCTGCCCGATGTCGAGGCGCAGCAGATGGCGGCGCTGTCAGGCGGGCAGTTTCAGCGCGTGCTTTTGGCGCGCGCGCTGCTGTCAGACCCGCAGATCCTGATCTTGGACGAACCGACCCAAGGTCTTGACCAGCCCGGCGAGGCGGCGTTCTACCGTCTGATCGAAGAGGTGCGGGCGCAGACGGGGGCGGCAATTTTGATGGTCAGCCATGATCTGCATGTGGTGATGGCGGCATCAGATCGGGTAATCTGCCTGAACGGCCATATCTGCTGCGAGGGCACGCCACGGGTGGTGTCAAATGCCCCGGAATATCGCGCTTTGTTTGGCTTGGGCACCAAGGGGGCGCTGGCACTTTATCAGCATCAGCACAACCACAGCCATGACCATGACCACAGCCATGACCACGGCCATTCGCATCAGGCCCATGAGGATCACGCGCATGATTGATGATTTTCTGATCCGGGCGGGGCTGGCGGGGCTTGGGCTTGCCATGGCGACGGGGCCTTTGGGCTGTTTTGTGGTCTGGCGGCGTATGGCCTATTTCGGCGACGCCACCAGCCACGCGGCGATTTTGGGCGTGGCCTTGGCGCTGGCGCTGCATCTGCCGATTGCGGCGGGCACTTTGATCGTGGCGCTGACCATGGCGCTGACGGTCTCGACCTTGGCGGCAAAGGGCTGGGCGATGGACACCACGCTAGGGGTTTTGGCGCATTCGGCTTTGGCCTTTGGCTTGGTGGCGATTTCCTATGTGCCGGGGGTGCGCGCGGATCTTTCAAGCTATTTGTTTGGCGATATTCTGGCGGTCACTGAAGCTGATCTTGGGTTTATCTGGGGCGGAGCTGCGATTGTGCTGGGGCTGTTGCTTTGGCGCTGGCAGGCGCTGTTGACTGCGACGCTGAGTGAAGATCTGGCGCATGCCTCGGGGCTGAACCCTGACCGCGAACGCTTGGTGCTGACGCTGGCGCTGGCGCTGGTGGTGGCGGTGGCCCTAAAGATCGTGGGGGCGCTGCTGATTGCGGCGATGCTGATCGTTCCAGCTGCCGCCGCACGCGGCCTGTCGCGCACGCCCGAAGCCATGGCGCTGATCGCCAGTGTGATCGGCGCGCTGGCTTGCCTTGGTGGGCTGGGCTTGTCGCTGTGGCAAGACACGCCTGCGGGGCCGTCGATTGTCAGCGCTGCGGCCGCGATTTTTGCGATCGTCGCGATCTTTGGGCGGCGTTTGCAGGGCTGAACCCCGCGCGTTTTCGTCGCTTTTCACGCCTCATGTCGTTTTTATCTGGCGAATGTCGGCGGCCCTTGCCCGCGGCCCCCTGCATCGGGCACATATGGGCCAAATCTTTCGGCAATACATCCAGCGGAGTCGCTTATGAAAACCCATGTCAAAGCCTTGGTCGTCGGCGGCGGTGCTGTCGGCAACGGGATCGCCTATCATCTGGCCAAAGCCGGTTGGGATACCATGTTGGTCGAACGTGACGAGCTGACCTCGGGTTCGACTTGGCATGCGGCCGGCCTGCTGCCGTTGTTCAACATGTCGTATGCCACCACCCATATCCACAAATACTCGGTCGATTTTTACAAATCGCTTGAGGCTGAAACCGGCCTGAACGCCGGTTTTGCCGTGGTAGGCAACCTGCGCATGGCCCAAAAGCAAGAGCGTATGGACGAATATATGCTTTATTCCTCGGTGGCCGAGACGGCCGGGGTTTACCATGAATTCCTGACACCCGCGCAGATCAAAGAGCGCTGGCCTTTGGTGCGCACCGAGGATTTGATCGGCGCGCTTTACCACCCGCAAGACGGCTATATTAACCCAGCCGATGTCACCCAAGCCATGGCCAAGGGTGCGCGTCAGCACGGCGCGACCATCGAGCGCAAAATTCAGGTGGATGGCTATAAATGGACGGGGTCTGAATGGATCGTGTCTTGCACGCGCATGGTCGATAAGGGCGGCAATCTGGTTGCCTCGGAAGAAAAGTTCGAGATCCGCGCCGAACATGTCGTCACCGCCACCGGCAACCACGCGCAGCGCACCGCACGTCTGCTGGGCGTGAAAATCCCGGCGATCCCGGTGGAACACCAGTTCATCGTGACCGAACCCGATCCGATGCTGGTCGAATACCGCAAGAACAACCCCGAGCACCCGGTGCTGCGCGACGCCGACGCCAAATGGTATGTCCGCGAAGAGCGTGGCGGCTGGATCCTTGGCCCCTATGAGAAAGGCGCGCCTGCGCGCTTTGAATATTCAGTGCCCGACAGTTTCCGCGCCGATCTGTTCCCGCTGAACCTCGAGCGGATCGAGAAAGAATACATGGATTTCATCCACCGCATTCCGTCCTCGGAAGTGGTGGGGTTGAAGGATGATTTCAACGGCCCGATCTGCTATACCCCCGATGGCAACCCGCTGGTTGGCCCGGTGCCCGGTCTGCGCAATATGTGGATCGCCGAAGGCTTTAGCTTTGGCATCACGGCGGCGGGCGGCACTGGCTATTACCTTGCTCAAATGATGGTGCATGGCGAGGCCGAGATCGACATGGCCAGCCTTGATCCGCGCCGTTACGGGTCTTGGATGACCACCGAATATGCGGCGCGCAAGAATGAGGAATGCTACGACCACGTCTTCATTCTGCACCACCCTGATGAAGAGCGGGAAGCCTGCCGCCCCTTGCGCACCGCCCCGGTCTATGACCGCCAAAAGGCGTTGGGTGCGCAATTTGGTCAGGTCAACGGTTGGGAGCGTCCGATCTATTACGGCCCGCTGAACGCGCCCGAGGATTTCGACCATAACGCCCGCAGCTTCCGCCGTGGCGGCTGGTGGCAATATGCGGTGGAAGAGGCCAAGGCCATTCGCGAAACCGCAGGCCTGATTGATGCGACCGCCTTTACCAAGCATGTGGTCAAAGGCCCCGGTGCAACGGCTTTTCTGGATTGGTTCACCTGCAACGCGCTGCCAAAGGTGGGACGCATCAACCTGACCTATGCGCTGACCCCGCAGGGCACTACGCGCACCGAATACACTATCGTGCGCAATGGCGAGAATGACTATTACCTTGTCTCGGCCGGGGCTTGGACCGCCTATGATGCTGATTATCTGCGCAAATGTGCCGAGGATAAAGCGCCTGAGTTTGGCTATATCGAGATTCAGGATGTTACCACGCAATGGGGCGTCTTTGCGCTTGCAGGTCCAAATGCGCGCAAGATTTTGGCCGAAGTCATCAAAGACGAATTCCCCGAAACGGCGCTGTCGAACAAGCGCTTTCCTTGGCTGTCGGCGCGCAAGATCGAGCTGGGCATGTGCCCGGTGAATGCGATCCGGGTGGCCTATACCGGCGAATTGGGCTGGGAATTGCACCACCCGATCGAGATGCAGCGCTATCTTTGGGATTTGCTGCTGAAGGCGGGCGAAAAGCACGGCATGAAGCTGGTGGGCGCGCGGGCGCAAAACTGGCTGCGTCAAGAGAAAAGCTATCGCGCCTTTGGCAATGAATTGGGCCGCGATGCCACCCCGCTTGAGGCCGCTTTGGACCGCTTTGTGGATCTGAACAAAGAGTTCCACGGCAAGCAAGCGATGCTGGATCTGGGCATTCGGTCGAAATGTGTGACGCTGCTGATTGACGGGCCTGCCGATACTGACCCTTGGGGCAAGGAAGCCTTGATCCATCAGGGCGAAAAGATTGGCCGTCTGACCTCGGGCGGTTATTCGGTGGCCTTTGGCAAGCAGATCGGCATGGGCTATGTGCGGCCTGATCTGGCGGTAACGGGGCAGAAGTTGCAGGTGCGGATCAATCGCGAGCTGTGGGACTGTGTAGTGACCGAGGACAGCCCGTTTGATCCTGCCAATGCGCGCATCCGGCTGGACGGTTGAGGGGGCTTTGCCCCCGCTGCGCTCCCCCAGGATATTTGGGCCAAGATGAAAGGCGGCAGGGGGAACCTGCCGCCTGATTTTTTAACCGGCGCAACGTTGGAAGGCGGGCAGGTGTTTGGTTTGGCTGGCATCGCGCAGGGCGGTGAAGGTTTTTATCAGCGCGGGATTGCCAGCGGCTGCGGGCAAAAGGCTGTCGTCGTAAAGCGCTGCATTGGCGATTTCGGCTTGCACGCCGATCTGGCAGGCCTCGGCCTTGGTGGCAGGGGCCTTGAGGGCGGCCTTGCTGCCATCGAGGTAAGGATTGGCGGGAACGGCCATGCCTGAGGCGCGCAGAAGGCTTGAGACTGCCTCGATATGCTGGGCTTCGGCTTTGATAATGTTGCGGAAAGGTTTGATGTCGCCGAAGCTGTCGATCACGGCCTGATAGAAGGCAAAGGCGTGATATTCGTCTTCGAGGGCTGCCAGGGCGGCATTGCTTTGCGCTGGGGTCAGACTTTGGCTTTGGGCGGCAAGCGGGCTTGCAAGGCCAAGCAGCAGGGCGATGGAGAGGGTTTTCATTTGAAATGCTTTCTTAGTTCGCGCCGAAATCAGCGGTGGTGATGCTGCCGTCGCCATTGCGATCAAGGGCTGTGAACATTTTCGGGCTGGCTGCGGCCCATTCCTCGGCGCTGACCTCGCCGTCGGCATTGGTGTCGTTGAAGCTGCGCTGCATGGGGGCCTCGAGGTTTTGCATGCCCTTGCCGTGGCCACCGCCCATTTGCGCCTGATCATTGGCGCGGGCCTCGTCAAACAGGGCGTATTCTGCAGGCGAGAGGCTGGCGTTTTCATCGGCGTCAAAGCTTGCGAAGACGTCGCTGCGCTTTTCGGCGATTTCGGCGGCTGTGACGGCGCCGTTGCCGTCCAGATCCCAGTTCTCGATGAAATGCGCGCCGGGCATGCCGGTTTGGGCAAAGGCGGCGGGGGTCGAGAGCAGCAGGGCGGTCAGGGTCAGCAGGGTTTTCATGGTGTTTCCTTAAATTCTATTTCTTGCATGTGATGTAAACGTCAGGCGCGGCTGGTTCCGTCGCAGGTTTTAAAGAATTCTTATTCTGTGGCAGGGCAGGGACTTAGCCCGCCATTTCATCCCAAGCGGCCAGCGCATGCGCGGCATACATCAGCGCCGGGCCGCCCCCCATTTGGATGCACATCGCCAAAAGTGCCGAGAGATCCGCGCGGGTTGCATCGGTTTTCTGCAAAGCCTCGACGTGAAAGCTGATGCAGGGTTCGCAGCGTTGGCTGATGCCGATGGCGAGGGCGATGTATTCGCGTTCTTTGTCCGAAAGCGTGCCTTCTTCTTTGGCGGCTTTCGACAGTCCCGCAAAGGCTGCCGAGGTTTGTGGGATCAATTTGTTCATTGCCCGCAACTCGGCACGCATTTGGGCGGATTTGTCTTTGTAACTCATGGCAGGCTCCTTTTATGCACCCTGTTTGGCAGGGGGGCTGCAAGGCTGCTTTGACATGAGTCAAATAGATGCGGTTTATTGAATGTGACTGGCGATCAGCATCAGGTTGTTGGCGGGCATGGCGGTGATCTGGCAGGCAAGGCCAGCTTCGGTGAGCCTTGCGGTCACCCAAGCCAGATCTTTGTAGCCGATTGCGGGGTCTTGGGCGCGCAGGGTGGCATCAAAATCGGCATCGCCTGCCGAGGTGGTCTGGCCGTTGCGCAGGAAGGGGCCGTAGAAAAAGCAGCGCCCCTTTGGGGCAAGGCAGGCGGCGGCCTCGGCCAGCAGGATTTTTGCGGCAGGGTGCGAGATCAGATGTAAAAGGTTCACCAGCAAAACCGCGTTTTGCGAGGCAAAGCGGCGGTGCCAGCCGGGCGCGCAGGCGTCCAGCGTCTGTGCGGGCAGCACATTGGGCAGCGCCTGCGTCCAAGCGGTGATCGAGGCCAGATTCTGCGGCTCAAGATCGGTCGGCTGCCAGATCACCTGCGGCAGGGCTGCGGCAAAATGGGCGGCATGCAGGCCCGAGCCTGAGGCGATTTCCAACAGCGGGCCGTGCAGATTTTGGCCTTGCAGCAGCTGCAGGATGGGGGCCGCGTTGCGCTGGGCTGCGGCGGGCTGGCGGCGTCCATCGGGCAGGGTCTCGGGCGTTGTCATGCAAAGCGCGCTGGCGACAGCGCGGCGATCAGGCTGGCGCCCAGCGGCGAGCGGCCTTCGGCCAAAAGATCGGCGGCCAATTGGCTGGCGGCGGGGGCGGATTGAAAGCCATAGCCGCCTTGGCCTGCGAGCCAGAAGAAATCTGGCTGCCCGGGATCGCGGCCAATCACCAGCGAGCGGTCGGGCGAAAACGTGCGCAGCCCAGCCCAGTTCGAGAGCAGCCGCGTCACGGGTTCGGTGACCATTTCTTCGTAGCGCGCAAGCCCTTCGGCCAAGACCATATCGTCGGCCCAGGCGTCATGTGGCGGCATCGGGTGTTCTTCGGCGGGCGAGACGATCAGCGCGCCTGCGTCGGGCTTGGCATACCATGTCTCGCCGCAGCCAAACATCATCGGCCAGCCGCTGACATCCAGCCCAGCAGGGGCCGGGATGCGCGCCATCGAGCGGCGGTTTGGCTGAAACCCCAAGGGCGCGACGCCGGCCAGTTTTGCCACCTCGTCCACCCAAGCGCCGGCGGCATTGATCAGGGTGGCGGCTGCGAAATCGCCAGCGCTTGTTTGCAGCTGCCAACCGGTGGTGGTTTTGTTGATCGCCGTCACCCGCGCGCTCGTCAGCAGTTGCGCGCCATTTTGGCGGGCTTCGCGGGCAAAGCCTTGCAGCAAAAGATCGGTGTCGATGTCCCAGGCATGATCGGCCTTGGCCGCGCGTTTGACGACCTGCGGGTTCAAAATCGGCACGAGCGCGCGGGCTTCATCAACCGAAACCTCGGGCAGCTCCATCGAGGCGATGTCATGGGCAAAGGCCGCATCTTCACCGGCTTTGCCAAGGATCATCAGCCCGCGCGGCGACAGGATATTGGGTGTGCTGCGAAAATAGTCGCCCGAGGCCAGCGAAAGCTCGACCACGGGAGCAAGGCCATAGCGCGGCTCGTAAAGCGCGGCCGAGCGGCCAGAGGCATGATGCGCAAGCACGGGTTCGGCCTCGAGCAGCACGACCGAGCCCAGATGCGACAGCCGCGCTGCTGCCGAAACGCCTGCGATGCCGCCGCCGATGATAAGGAAATCTGTCATGCTATGCCTCACGGAGTTTTGGCACACCTTGGCCGAGGTGGCGGGCAAGGCCAAGCCCATTTCCACCTTGGCGCCAAGATCGTCAGCATAGGCGGTTTGGGGGTGAAGATATGTTACCCTGTCACTCGTCCCTCACCGACAACAAGTTGACGATAGCATGGATTTGCAATTTTTTCGTCATGCGTCGAGATTAGAAAAGTGGTGCCCTATTCGCGGTTCATCAGCGCGCGGGCCACGGCAATGCGTTGCTTTTGTCCGACTGACAGCTTGGCTGTGGGGACGCTGATGGGATCGGCCAGCCCCATGCGCGTCAGCAAATCGCAGCCGCGGGCGGTGGCGGTTTCGCGCCCCTCGCCCGCCTTCAGCGTCAGATCCAGCCCGCGCAGAACTTTCGTGGCGGTCTCGCCTGTGCCAAAAGTTTTGACCAGATCGGTGATCTGCAACAGCGCGGTTATTGCCCGATCGCCGTAACAGGGTCGACCCGGGCGGCTGCGCGCGTGGGCAGGATCGAGGCCGTAATTGCCCCCAGCACTGTTAGCACAATCGCCAATCCATAAGAGCCTTGGGGGATATCAAGCGGCAGGGAGCCAGCCTGAAAACTGCCGAGCGCAGGGAAGGGCGGCAAGGCCAGATAGCCCAGCAGCGCCCCCGAAAGCCCGCCCATCAGCCCGATCAATGCGCCTTGGACAACAAAGACAAAGATCACAAAGCCGCGCCCCGCCCCCATCGCCCGCATTCAGATCGGTTAACTTGACCTCGACCCGGCTGACCCCCAGCGCCACGCCCGCGACCAAAGGTGCGGTTTGTGCCTTGCTGGCGGTCAGATAGCGGGTGGTGATTTTCAGGGCGTAGAACATCAGGGTTGGCTCGTGCTGATGGCTTGGCCTTCGGTTAAATCGCAGGCTTCGGTGATCACGCCGTCTTGGCCCACCACGCGGGTCACCGCCAATTGCGGCACGCTCAGGGCGGCGGGCCGCGCATCTACCACGATATTGGCGGTCACCGTCAGCCTAACCGGGGCCGCAATGGCGGCGTCAAAGCCGATCTTGATCGCCAGCCCGCCGGTCAGCGCATTGACCCGGGAAGAGACAAAGCCCACCTTGCCGCTGCGGGTTGTGCTTTCGCCTGCCAGTTGCAGCACGGCAGTTTGCGCCGGTTTGATCTGCATCGCATAGCTTTCATCGACATTGGCCTCGACCAGCAGATCGCCCAGATCGGCCAAAGCCAGCACCACGGTTGCGGGATCCACCACTTGCCCGGGTTCGACGTTCAGCGCCAGCACGCTTGCGGCAAGTGGCGCGCGCAGGGTGCGGTTTTCCAGCGAGATCCTTGCCTGATTGATCAGCGCAGTCATCCGCGCCACCTCTTGGCGGGCCGATTGCAGCCCGCGGTCTTGCGCCTCAAGCGTGCTGCGGGCGATGTTCGCGCCCAGAGCTGTAGCGCTGCGCCAGACAGCGGGCGCAGATACAGCGCATGGGCGGCAGCAATCCGCCGGTTCACCGCCAAAACGCGGGTTACAGGTGTAAGCCCTGCGATTTCAACGCTGACCGCCGTGGGCCCTGCGACCCAAGGCTGCCACCGCGCCAGACCGCCCAGTCTCAGCAGCAAAAGGCCAGCAGCCAAACACAGTGCCTTGCGCGGCTTGGCTGCCTGGGTTTGGGCGCGCAGCGCGGGCAGCGGTGGCGATAGTGGCTCGGCTGCCGGCGGCGGGGTGGTTTTGCTTTGAGTTTTTTGCATGGGCATCGGGGCTCGCTTCTATGCCGCAGCTTTGCCAGCAAGGTAGGTCTAACCGGATTGATCATTGCCAGACGAGCGGCTTTTGTGCCGATCGCCTCGATCTGGATCAGGTGAGCCACAGGGCAAGATTAGCGCTAGATGCTTGAGGTCGGGTTTTTAGAGGCCGCGCGCGGCGGCGAGACGCGCATCACCCTGCCCGATGATCAAAGTCTTGCGGTGACCTTGCCGCCGGGCAGTGCCGCAGGCCAGCCCTGCGCCTGCGCCTGCGCTGGCGCGGTGTGGCGCGTGCAGGTGGCAAATCTGCGGGGGATCGGCTGGTCGAGCTGCGCATCGTCTGCCCGCCAAAACCCGATGCGGCTTTGCAAGCGTTTTTCGCCGCGCGCCATGACGCGCCCGAATTTGACCCAAGGGCGGATGTTCTGAAAGAGGCGGCACAATGACAGATCGGTTTTCCCAAGCAGAGGTGGTCGCTTGCATCACCCGCCTGACCCATGCGCAATTGCAAAGCTTTCTTCAGGCCGATTTGGTGCGCCCCCTGCGCGAACCTGCGGGCCTTGTGTTTCGCCAGATTGACATCGCACGGCTGGAATTGCTTTGTGATCTGACGCTTGATCTACAGTTGGACGAGCCAGCGCTGGCGGTCGTGCTGGCTTTGCTGGATCAGTTGCACAGCGCGCGGGCCGAACGCGACGCGCTGGCCGCAGCGCTGCGCAGGCTGTCGCCGCAGATGCAGGCACAGATCATCGCGGCTGCGCAGACAATCTAACCCGCCTGCGCAACAGGCTTTGCTTTCTGCCGGTTTCAAAATAGGGTTTTTGCGCGGCCAAAGGCGCGGCCAAAGGTGCGGGGGGCAGGGGGCAAAGTGAAAACCGCAGGAACCGATCTGACATTGCTGCGGGTGTTTGACGCGGTTGTGCGCTATGGCGGCTTTGCGGCCGCACAGGCCGAGCTGAATATATCGCCATCGACCATCTCGAATCATATTCGCGCGCTAGAGGATCGCTTGGGCGTCAAGCTGTGCCGCCGTGGCCGCGAAGGTTTTGATCTGACCGAACAGGGCGCGGTGGTGATCGAGGCCGCGCGGCGGCTGTTTCAGGCGCTGGATGATTTCGCGCTCGAGGTGGGCGATCTGGGCCAGCGGCTGGTGGGGCAGCTGAAAATTGGCGTGGTTGATTATATTGCCACCGACCCCAAGATGCAGCTTTCTGCTGCCATCGCGCGGTTCAAAGCCCAGCCAAATTCGGTGACCTTTGACATCACCGAAGACACGCCGCAGGCTTTGCAGCAAAAGGTGCGCTCGGGCGAGCGTCACTTTGGCATTGGCAGCTTTCCTCATAAGGCGCCGGGCCTGCACTACGAACCACTTTATGTCGAAACCCACAGTCTTTATTGCAGCGACAGCCATCCGCTGTTTGCCGCACCGCCGGAAAAACTGACGCTGCGGGCGGTGCTGGATCAACCCATCGTCAGCCGGGGCTATTGGCGCGAAGAATTCGTGCGCAACCTTGGTTTTGAAAACATCGGCGCGGTGGTCTATCAGATCGAGCCGCAGCTGATTTTGGTGCTGTCTGGCCAGTATTTGGGGTTTTTGCCCGATCACAGCGCGCAACGCTGGGTCGAGGCTGGCAAGCTGCGTGCGATCTCGCCCAATTCTATTCGCTATCGCTGCAGCTTTGATCTGGTGACGCGGCGCGGCGAGAAACCATCGCGGCTGACCAGCACGTTTTTGCGGTTGTTCCGCGAGGTGCAGGGCATCGCGGCGCGATAGATTGACGTTTATCAATGTAAAGGCCTCTGGATTGATATGTTCGCGGCCTGCCCAAACTGTCAGTCTGTCATAAATGGCCCTGAATTTGGTGAACCGCGATGACAAGCCCAACCGCCCCCGCCTTTAATCAGCCGCTTGGGGGCAATGATATGCCGCGCTTTGGCGGCCCCACCACGATGATGCGCCTGCCTGCGGCGGCAACGGCGGCAGGGCTTGACGCCTGCTTTGTTGGTATTCCGATGGATATTGGCGCGTCAAACCGCTCGGGCACCCGCCATGGCCCGCGGCAAATTCGCGCCGAAAGCGTGATGTTGCGGCCCTATAACATGGCAACAGGTGCGGCACCTTTCGAGGCCATGCAGGTTGCCGATATTGGCGATGTCGCGATCAATACCTTTGATCTGAAGAAATCGGTTGATATCATCACCGCGCATTATGACGAGGTTCTAAGCCTTAACGCCATCCCCCTGACGCTGGGCGGTGATCATACCCTGACCTGGCCCATTTTGCGCGCGATGGCCAAGAAACACGGGCCGGTAGCGCTGATCCATATTGATGCCCATGCCGATATCAACGACGAGATGTTTGGCGAAAAGATTGCGCATGGCACGCCGTTTCGCCGCGCTTTTGAAGATGGCTGTCTGCAAAACGACAAGGTGTTTCAGATTGGTCTGCGCGGCACTGGCTATTCGCCCGATGATTTCAACTGGGGCCGCAAGAATGGCTGGACGGTCATTCAGGCCGAAGAGTGCTGGTATAAATCTTTGGCACCGCTGATGGCGCAGATCCGCGAGAAAATCGGCGATACACCGGTCTATCTGACCTATGACATCGACAGCCTTGACCCTGCCTTTGCCCCTGGCACAGGCACACAGGAAATTGGCGGGCTGACGATATGGCAGGGACTAGAGATCATTCGCGGCTGTGCGGGGCTTAACCTGGTGGGCTGCGATCTGGTCGAAGTCTCGCCGCCCTATGACATGGGCGGTACCACCGCATTGGTCGGGGCCAATCTGCTTTATGAAATGCTGTGCGTGCTGCCTGCGGCAGTGGCGCATCGTCTGAAGAACGTCTGAACCAAACGGGGACATCAGATCCCCCTTTTTCACAGGGAGCCTTCTATGACCAAAGTCACTCAAACTGCGCTGACCTTGCTTGCGCTTGGCATGGCGCAGACTGCTGCTGCCGAAGAGATCAACGCCTTGGTCTGGTGTGATCATTCCGACCCCGCGCTGATCGAACCCTTTGAAGCGGCGACAGGGATCAAAGTAAATCTGAAGGAATACGAAGGCACCGCCGCTGGTTTGGCGATTTTGGATCAATCCAAGCCTGGCGATTGGGATGTGATGGTGATTGACGCGGTCGACGTTGGCCGCGCCGTGGATCGTGGGCTTTTGGCCGAACTGCCCGCCGACAAACTTGCCACCGCCGATTTCTTTCCAGAACTGGTGATGGCCGCTGCCAATACCCGCGACGGCAAAACCTATGCTGTGACCGAGAAATTCGGCTATAACACCATCGCCTATGACAAAACCAAGGTCGATCCTGTCGATATGGAGGATATGGCGACGGTGCTTTCGGGCAAATATGATGGCCGCATCGCGATTTACGATTATTACCTGCCGGTTCTGGGCCTGTTGGAGGTCGCCGCTGGCGGCCAAACCGCCACCATGACTCCCGCTTCATTGGCCGCGCTGCAAGAGCCGCTGATGAAGCTGAAAGCGGCCTCGAAATCGGTCAGTGACGTGGTGTCTTCGCAAACCGCGCTGGCGACGGGAGAGGTCGATATTCTGGTGGGCGGTGGTGAATGGCTGACCGCAGTGCTGGCCGCAGACAACGCAAATCTGGATTGGACGATCCCGAAACAGGGTGCTGTGCGCTGGGCGCAATCGCTTGCGGTGCTAGAGGGCAGCACCAAAAAGGACGCCGCGCTGCAGTTTGTGAACTATATCACCAGCCCTGAGGGTCAGGCCCGGCTTGCCACCTCGTCTTGCTACTGGGGGATGCCTGCCAATGCCAAAACCGGCGATGTGCTGACGCCCGAGCAAAAAACCGTGCTGCGTTGGGACAACCAGCCCGACTATCTGTCGCGCAGCCAACTTTACCCCGTGCCGGATGCAGCGCTTGACACCGCGATGCAAGACATGTGGACCGCGATGTTGCAGAACTAAGACCGATGGCCAGCATTCACCAATCCGAGCGCAATCGCGCCTTGGGCTTTGTCGCCCCTGCGGTGCTTTGGGTGCTGGCCTTTTTTGTCGCGCCCTTTGTCGTCATGGCGATCCTAAGCTTTGCGCGGCTTGAAGGCCGCGACGTGGTTTACGGGCTTTTTGCCGACAACTACCTGCGGTTTTTCACCGAGGCTGCGCTGTTCAAAGGCTTGGTTGTGTCCTTGCAGATCACGGCCACTGTCACCGTGATCTCGGTGCTGCTGGCCTATCCGCTGGCTTGGATCATCGCGATGCGGGTGCCGCAGCGGTTTCAGCGTTTGGCGCTGATGCTGGCGGTCTTGCCGTTCTGGACGTCTTATGTGGTGCGCTCTTATGCTTGGCTGTTGGTTTTGGGCCAGAAGGGCGTGATCAATGAGGCCTTGCTGGCGGTTGGCATGATTGCCGAACCGTTGCAGCTTGCTTCAACCCGCAGCGCCACGGTGATTGGTTTTGTGCATTTCTTTGTGATGCTGCTGACGCTGACGATCTATTCAAGCTTGATCCAATTGCCCCCAAACTATGCGCGGGCCGCCGCTGATCTGGGGGCAAGCGGTTTTGCGATCTTTCGCCATATCATTCTGCCGCTGACCCTGCCGGGGGTGGTGACGGGGGGCTTTCTGACCTTTGTTTTGTGTATTGGCGACTATATCACACCGCAGATTCTGGGCGGCAACAACGAGCTGACCCTGCCGCAGCTGATCATGCTGCAACTGGGGCGGAGGGGTGATTTTCCGATGGCTTCGGCGCTGTCGATCATTCTGATGGCGGTGGTGACGCTGGCCTATTTTGCCTGCGCGCGCTGGCTTAAACTGGAAAGGGTCTGATCTGATGGGCCGCTTTTTCGCTTGGGCCTATATGGGCGCCCTATACAGCTTTATCTTTTTGCCGGTGGCGGTGCTGGTGATCTTTTCCTTTCAAGACGGCCGCTTGCCGGTGCCCCCCTTCAAGGGGGTAACGCTGAAATGGTATCAGGCGATTTTGGCAGACCGCGATCTGATGGCAGCGCTTGGGCATTCGTTTTTGGTGGCGGTGGTGTCTTCGGGCATCGCGCTTTTGCTGGGGTTTTTGGCCGCACATGCCCTGTCGCGTTATCGCCTGCCCGGATCCATGCTGATCCGCGGGCTGTTGATTGCGCCGATGACAGTGTCTTATCTGATCATCGCGCTGGGCTTGCTGACGGTGTTCAACCGCATCGGAGTGCCGCCTTCGCTTTGGGCAACGGGGATTGGCCATGTCGTGATCAACCTGCCGCTGTGCTTTGCGATTTTATATGCGGCGATGGGTGATCATCAAAAGAACGCCGAACGCGCGGCCAGAGATCTGGGTGCCTCCGAGCTGCAGGTGCTGCGACTGGTCTCGGCCCCCATGTTGGCGCCACCGCTTTTGGCTGCGTTTTTCCTGTCGGTCACCTTCAGTTGGGACGAGTTTATCATCGCTTTTCTGCTGACCCGCTTTGACGTTACCCTGCCGGTCGAGATCTGGTCGATGCTGCGCTCGGGTCTTTCCCCCAAGACCAATGCCATCGGGTCTTTGGTGTTTTTGGTTTCGGTCACGCTGTTGTTTGTGATGGAATTCACCGTTTTCAGAAAGGCCCGCAGATGACGGCCCAAGTCACGATCCGCGATGTTGCGCATGATTTTGGCAGCTTTACTGCGCTGAAAGGTGTCAATCTTGAGATTGCGGCGGGAGAATTTGTGGTTCTGCTGGGGCCCTCGGGCTGCGGTAAGACCACCTTACTGTCGGTGCTTGGCGGGTTTTTGACGCCCACTGCCGGCCAGATCCTGATCAACGGCCAAGACGTCACCCAGACTGCCGCCAAGGATCGCCCGACCACGACGATGTTTCAAGACTATGCGCTGTTTCCGCATATGAGCCTTTTGGACAATGTGGGTTTTGGGCTGCGGATGCGCGGGCAGGGGCGGGCGCTGCGCGATGCCAAAGCGCATGAGATGCTGCAGATGGTCGGGCTGGAGGCCAAAGCGGGCGCAAAGCCGCACGAGCTGTCGGGCGGTCAGCGCCAGCGTGTAGCGCTTGCGCGGGCCTTGGCGGTGGACCCGCAGGTGCTGCTTTTGGACGAACCCTTGGGCGCGCTGGATCTGAAACTGCGCCGTCAGATGCAAGACGAGCTTAAGGCGATTCAGCGCCGGGTTGGCACCACCTTTGTGCATGTCACCCACGACCAAGAAGAGGCGATGGCGATTGCCGACCGCATCGTGGTGATGAACCACGGCCAGATCGAAGATCTGGGGCCACCGCAGCAGATCTATCTGCGCCCCGCCTCGCTGTTTTCGGCCGGGTTCATGGGCGAGATCAGCCTTATTCCTGCCACGGCAACCTCTGGCGGGCTATGCACGCCTTTGGGTGATTTGCCGATCCGGTCTGATCTGACAGGGGGCTTGATGCTGTGTCTGCGCCCCGAAAGCCTTGGGCTTTCAGGCGACATCGCCTTGGGGCAGGCGCGGCTGACCTCGGCCTCGTTCTTTGGCACCCATCTGCGCTGTCATTTCGCGCCGCTTTCGGCGCCCGAGATCGACCTGATCGCGCATCTGCCACAATCGGCGCAGCCTCAGATCGGCTCAATCCATGCGCTGTTTGCAAGTTCTGCCGTGGTCTTGCCCGCATGAGCCGCGCGACCCCGCAAGATTGGTATCGCATTCGCCCCCTGTCAGATGGGGTAACCTGGATCGACGAGCCGCATATCCAAGAGTTTTATCGCTGCAACATGTGGCATATTCGCGGGCGCGACCGTGATATGTTGGTCGATAGTGGCATGGGCGTGGTGCCTTTGCGGCAATGGGTGCCGCTGCTGACCGAACGGCTCTTGGACGCGGTGGCAAGCCATACCCATTTTGACCACATTGGCGCGCATCACGAATTTCCCTGCCGGCTTTGCCATGAGGCCGAGGCGCATTTCTTGCAAAATCCCACCCGGGCAGGCATCCTTGCCGACCCCTATGTCACCGATGAGATATTCGACACCCTGCCGCCGCAGCCCTATCTGTCGGCGACTTATCAGGTCAAAGCGGCGCCCGCGACCCGGCTGTTGGTGGACGGCGATATCGTCGATCTGGGCGATCGCCATTTCGAGGTGATCCACACGCCCGGGCATTCGCCGGGCGGGATAGCGCTGTGGGAAGCGGCCTCGGGCATCTTGTTTTCTGGCGATATCGTTTATGACGGTCCGCTGATCGAAGACACCTACCACGCCAATGCGGCCGATTACATTCGCTCGATGCGCAGGCTTTACGATCTGCCGGTGCGGATCGTGCATGGCGGCCATTTTGCAAGCTTTGACCGGGCCCGCCACCGCCAGATCATCCGCGCCTGGCTTGACGCGCATGATGCCTGAAGCCTAAAGCGACTGGCTTTTCACCGCAATATCTGCCATTTGCAAGATAGCTTCGCGCGTGCTGGCAACGGCGATAAATCGGGCCTTGTGACAGAATTTTGCGCCTTTGACCCCGCTTGCGGCCTCTAAAGCCTCGTCGCTTAGCCCTGCCCAGGCTTCGGGCAGATCAGCGCGCTGCTCAAAGCTGTCATTCGACAGCTTGATGCCGCCCAAAGTCCAATCGCCGCCGCGCGGCACCACCACGAACAAAATATGATCCGCCCCCGCCTTATCTAGGGCGGCGCGGTAGGGCATGCCCATCGGCAGCTCTAGAATAGGCGAGGCCCCTGCGGCTGCGATCGCGGCAAGGGCGGCAGTTTGCGCCCGCGCGCTGGCCGCCAGATTGCGGATCTGCGCCTCGACAAAGACCCGCGCCACCGGCAGGGCGGCGTGAAAGGCATCGTCATCGGCCAAAGGCGACAGATCATCATAAGATGGCTTCAGGCTGCCCAAAAGCGAAGGCAGCGTCAGGATCGACAGCACACCCGCAACCGAAGGTTCAATCGCGCCATTGTCCAATAGATCAATCGGCAGCACGAATTTGGCGTCAAACTTGGCGTGGATCGGATCGATGTCGGCCTCTGGCACCTGCAGGGCGGCAAGATAGGCGCGGCCATAATGTGCCCAGATCAGGCCGAACGAGCTGAAAGGCTGGCCGTCTTCGCGCAGGGGGCTGGGGCGCTGGTGGTGGTCGAAAATCTGCGCCTCGGCATCATAGGCGCCGCCGACATCATAGATGATCTTATCAGCGCTTGGCGTGATCAGCTGTTTGTCGCGGCTGCGCAGCAGGTCTGCCTGCGGGAAAAGCCGCGTCAGAATGACCGAAGACAGCAGCTCGTCTGCGTGAAAGCCGCCGGAATGGGTGACAAGAAAGTTCAGGGTCATCGCGCGGCTCCAAATGCAAAAGGCGACCCGAACGGCCGCCTTGTTGCCCGCCTCATCTCAGATGCGCCAGGTCAGATCAAGGTTTGATTGCACAAAATTTGCAAAAACCACGGGCAAGCGCGCCTGCCCGTGGCTGGTTTTGGTCATTTCAGACGTTACGGTAGGGGCGTCCGGCCTTGACCATGGTTTCGTTATATTTGCGGAAGATGCCAACGACCTTGGCCTTGGTTTCGCTTTCGGCTGCGATCTCGTCCCAGAACTTTTGCGCGGCCTCTTCGACCGTGGTCCATTCCTCATCTGAAATCGAGGTCAGCTTGGTGTCCGCGCCTTCAACCCGCAGGCGCGCTTCGCCCGCCCAATACCAATGCTGGCGATAGTAATGCGACTGCTCGAAGCAAACGCGCATCAGTTCTTGCAGATGCGGCGGCACCTCGTTCCAGCGGTCCATATTGGCAAAGAAATGGCCAATCCAGGCGCCCGAGATATTATTGGTCAGGAAGTTCGGCGCAAGTTTCGCCCAAGAGGCGGTATAAACCTCGGTGATGCCCGACCATGCCACGCCATCAAGCTCGCCAGTTTGCAGCGCGATTTCAATGTCTTCCCATGGCAGCGTCACCGGCACCACGCCAAATTGCGCCAAGAACCGCCCCGCAGTCGGGAAGGTGAAGACGCGCTTGCCTGCCAGATCAGACAGTTTGGTGATCGGATCTTTCATCGAGAAGTGGCACGGATCCCAGCTGCCAGCCGAGATATGCTTGATGCCGATCTTGGCGTATTCTTCTTTCCAGATCTCGTCCAACCCATAGTGGTTAAACAGCGCCGGCACATCCAAGGAATAGCGCAGCGCAAGCGGGAAATAGCCGCCAAACACGGTGACTTCGGTCGGCGAGGCCATCGAGTCGTCATCCGATTGCACCGCGTCAATGGTGCCGTTTTGCAGCGCCCGCGCCAGTTCAGCGGTGGGGACAAGCTGGTCGGCGTAGTAAAGCTCGATCTCCATCTGGCCTTGGGCGATCAGGTTAAAGGCATCGATGGCGGG
Organism: Cypionkella sp.; assembly: GCA_023255415.1. Classification (GTDB taxonomy): domain Bacteria; phylum Pseudomonadota; class Alphaproteobacteria; order Rhodobacterales; family Rhodobacteraceae; genus Cypionkella. The sequence goes on from JALRIN010000001.1 coordinate 23,358, forward strand.
CTTGACAACCTCGGCGCCAAGGGCGGTTCCGGCATAGGTCTGCATCCGCCATTTAATCGGCGCTTGGGCTGCAACAGGCGAAGCTACGGCAGCCGCAGCGGCACCAATGGCACCGGTGGTGATAAAGGTACGTCTTGTGGTCATTGACTTACTCCATGTTGAAAAGGGGACGCCCCGTAACCGGGGTCTGGTTACAAATTCACAGCAGTGTCGCAGGCAGCCAAAGTGCGATCTGGGGAAAGACCATCACCAGCACCAAGGTCAGGATCATGACAAGAACGAAGGGGAAAACCGAACGATAAATCATCGGCAGGGTGAAATCATCCGGTGCCATCGCGCGCATCAAGAACAGGTTATAGCCGAATGGCGGCGTCAGATAGGCGATTTGGCAGGTGATGGTGTAAAGCACGCCATACCAGATCAGATCGAACCCCAGCGCCTTGGCAAGGCCAACATAAATCGGGGCGACGATCACCAGCATGGCGGTGTCGTCCAAAAACATGCCCATCACCAGAAAGCTAAGCTGCATCAGGATCAGCACTTGCCAAGCTGTCAGCCCAAGATCGCGCACGAAAAAGTTCTCGATCGCGCGGCCCGCACCCAAGCCATCGAACACCGCGCCAAAGGACAGCGCCGCCATGATGATCAGCATGAACATCACGGTGATCGCCAGCGTGTTGCGGGTGGCAGTTTCAAACACCTGCCGCGTGAAGCGCCCCTTTAGCACCGCGGCCGCCACCGCCGTCAGCGCGCCGATCACCGAGGCTTCGGTCAGGCTTGTCCAGCCTTTGACGAAGGGGATCATCATCGAAGCAAAGATGATGATCGGCAAAAGCGCTGCCCGCAGCAGCCGAAAGCGTTCGGCCCAAGTGATTTCGGCGCGTTCCTCAGCCGACATAGCAGGCGCAAGTGCTGGATTGAACCAGCAGCGGATCACGATATAGGTGATGAACAGCACCGCCATTAGCAGGCCGGGCAACAGGCCTGCCAACCACAATTGGCTGACCGGCTGGCGGGCGATTTGCGCAAACAACACCAGCACCACCGAGGGCGGGATCAGAATGCCAAGGCTTGATCCGCCCTGAATAACGCCTGAAATCATCAGCTTGTCATAGTTGCGCTTGACCAATTCGGGCAGCGCAATCGTCGCCCCAATCGCCATGCCCGCCACCGATAGCCCGTTCATCGCCGAAATCATCACCATCAGCAAAATCGTGCCAATCGCCAGCCCGCCAGGCAGCGGGCCAAACCAGACGTGAAACATTTTGTACAAATCTTCGGCCAGACGGCTTTCGCTCATGACATAGCCCATGAAGACAAACATCGGCAGCGTCAGCAGCGCGTTCCATTTCATCAGCTTGAGGATCGAGGAATAGCCCATATCAGAGCCCCCCGGCCCCCAAAGCAGGATCGCCGCAACCACCGCCACAAAGCCAATCGCGCCAAAAACGCGCTGGCCAGTCAGCATCATCAGCAGCATGGTCGAGAACATCAAAATGGCGATCAGCTCGTAAGACATCAGATTTCCTCGCCGCGCCAGATCGCGATATCGCGGATCAAATGTGCCACCGCCTGCAGGATCATCAGCACAAAGCTGGCGCAGATGATCGACTTGATGGGCCACAGATAGGGGCGCCAGCCCGAGGCCGCGCGCTCGCCGACCTCAAAGGAATAGACCATGCTGCCAAAGGATCCGTAAAGCATTACGCCCAGATAAAAAATCAGCACAAACACCGTGATTGCATCCCAAATCGCTTTGGTTTTCGGGCTTTGGCGCGCATAAAGCAGATCCATCCGCACGTTGGTATCAAGCTGGAACGTGTAAGGCGCGCCCAAAAGGTAATAGGCCACAAGGGTGAATTGCGCCATTTCCAGCGTCCAGATTGCGGGCAGATGGATGATTTTGGTGATCGAAGACCACAGCAAAATCCCCATCATCACAAACAGCAGATACATCGCAAACCGTCCGACGCGGTAGTTCAGCGCCTCGACATATCGCACATAGGTTCGGGACCAATCGGGCATTCAGGTCTTGCGCCTTTGCATGAGGGGGCGGCCACCAGACAGCCCGGCGCATTGACGGCAAGGGATCATCGCAGCGGGGCAGGGCAACCTGTGATTCATAGCCACAGGTTCCTCTGCCCCAAGGGCTTTAGTCAAGATGTTTTCTGGGGTGCTGTGCTTTGTAACAATAGTTTCTGTTTGATCTGCCGCTTATTTGATCACCCCACGCCAGCGCCCGCGCAGCCTAAGCGTTCGAGGCCAAGGCGCGCGCAAAGGCGTGATACGAGGCTTTAGGGGTGCGGGCCAAAGTTTCGAAATCGACATGCACCAGTCCAAAGCGCTTTTCATAGCCCTCGGCCCATTCGTAATTGTCGAGCAAGGACCAATAGAAAAAGCCCTTGACCTGCGCCCCCTTGGCCATCGCGTCCTTGGTGGCCTGCAGATGTGCAAACAAAAACGCCTCGCGCACCGCATCGGGGATTTCGCCCGCTGCAATCTCATCGGCGTTGGCCATGCCGTTTTCGGTGACATAGATTGGCAGATCGCCGATATAATCGCGGTGCAGCCGTGTCAGGGTGGCGCGCAGACCTTCGGGGTAAATCTCCCATCCCATTTGAGTTTTCGGGCGCGGACCCGCGACGCTGCGCAGATGCGGCCAAGCGCTGGCGGGGGCATGTTCGACGATATTGCGGGTGTAATAATTTACCCCCAGCCAATCAAGCTTTTGCGAAATCAGCGCCATATCGTCTTGCCAATCTGCGGGCATATGCGGGCCAAGGCCTTGCAGCACGTGTGCAGGATAGCTGCCTTGGCTGATGGCCTGGATAAACCACTGATTAAAGATGCCGTCCTGTCGGTCTGCGGCGGCTTGGTCGGCGGGGGTGTCGCTTGCGGCCTCGACGGCTTCGAAGTTCAGCACGATGCCCAGATTGTCTTGGCCCATGCCGCGCAACCGCTGGGTTGCAGCCCCATGGGCCAGTAAAATATGGTGCATGGCGCGGGCCGCTGCGCGAATGTCGCGGTGGCCGGGCGCGTGGCAACCCAGAAAATGCGACAGCCAGGCCACGCACCACGGCTCGTTTATCGTGGCAATCGAGGCCACGCGGTCGCCAATGCGGCGGGTGATGGTTTCGGCGAAATCGGCGAAATAAAAGCAGGTGTCGCGGTTTGCCCAGCCGCCACGATCGGCCAGTGCCGAGGGCAATTCCCAATGATACAGCGTCTGAAACGGCTTCAGCCCGCGTTGCAACATGCCGTCAACAAGGCGGTCGTAAAAATCCAACCCCTCGGGATTGACTGTGACGCCATCGGGCATCACCCGCGCCCAAGAGGTGGAAAACCGATAGGCGTCCATATTTGCCGCGCGCAACAGATCCAGATCGGCGGGCCAATGATGATAGTGATCGCAGGCCCGCGCCCCATCTTCGGCGCGCACCACATTGCCGGGGGTGGCGGCAAAACTGTCCCAATGGCACGGCCCCGCGCCGCCAAATTGCGCGCCCTCGATCTGATAGGCGGCGGTGGCGGCACCAAAAACAAAGCCTGCGGGGAAGTCGAAACGAGAAAGGGCCATAAGCTGTTTTCACCAATTGAGCCTGCGCGGCGGCGTTGGGCAGTTTTCCCCAGACTGCTGGCATAGGAATCAGGGACCAAACCGCTTTGTTTTCAGGTTAGCCGAAGCGCGAGGCGCAAAACATAGCGGAATTTGTCTTTCTCAATGCGCTTTGGATTGACGGAGTTTTCACGATCTGCAACCTTGGCGCATCCAAAGCGGTTTGAGGCGATTCTTGTCGCGCGAGGCCTAATGTGGATTACGCCCAGAAAAGGGGCGGGGGAAATCGGGAGGATATACCTATGAAGATTAAACTTTATGCCAGCGCCGCGGCGTTGGCGATGATGGCCGGCGGAGCTTTTGCGCAGGATTTGAAATTTCCCGTGGGCGAGGGCGCTTTTAGCTGGGGCTCGATGGACGAGTTCAAAGCCGCGCATGGCGATCTGGCGGGTCAAGAGCTGACCATCGCAGGCCCATGGCTTGGCCCAGACCAAGAACTGTTTGAATCGGTTCTGGCCTATTTTGAATCGGCCACCGGCGTTGACGTGAAATACGTAGGCTCTGACAGCTTTGAAACCCAAGTGCGCATTGATGCCGAAGCAGGTTCGGCGGCAAACATCTCGGTCTTCCCGCAGCCGGGTCTGGAAGCAGACCTTGCCAAGCTGGGCCAAGTTGCGCCTTTGACCGACGCAGATGCTGCTTGGTTGAAAGACAACTATGCTGCCGGCCAGTCTTGGGTTGATCTGGCAAGCTTTCCGGGCGCCGATGGTGTCAGCAAGCTGTTTGGCTTTTTCTACAAAGTTGATGTGAAATCGCTGGTTTGGTATTCGCCAGAAACCTTCGCTGACGCGGGCTATAAAGTGCCGTCGACGATGGAAGAGCTGAAGGCGCTGACCGATCAGATCGTGGCAGATGGCGGCACCCCTTGGTGTATCGGTCTGGGTTCGGGCGGGGCGACCGGCTGGCCAGCGACCGACTGGGTTGAAGACATGATGCTGCGCACCCAATCGCCGCAGGATTATGACGCATGGGTCAAGAATGATCTGAAGTTCAACGATCCAAAAGTTGTGGCTGCCATCGACGAATTCGGCTGGTTCGCCAACAATGACAAATACGTCGCCGGTGGCCGTGGCGCAGTCGCCACCACCGACTTCCGCGACAGCCCCAAGGGTTTGTTCACCTCGCCTCCGCAGTGCTATATGCACCGTCAGGCCTCGTTCATCCCGTCGTTCTTCCCAGAAGGCACGCAGGTTGGTACCGATGCGGATTTCTTCTATTTCCCATCCTATGCTGACAAAGACCTTGGCAAGCCGGTTCTGGGCGCAGGCACCGTCTTTGGCATCACCAAAGACAGCCCCGCTGCACGGGCCTTCATCGACTGGCTGAAAGTGCCATTGGCACATGAAGTCTGGATGGCACAGTCGGGCTTCTTGACGCCATTGAAATCTGCAAATCCGGCTTTGTATGCCAATGACGCGCAGCGCAAAATGGGCGAGATCCTGCTGGGCGCTGACACCTTCCGTTTTGATGGCTCTGACTTGATGCCAGGCGGCGTTGGTGCTGGGTCGTTCTGGACCGGCATGGTGGATTATGTCGGTGGCAAATCGGCACAAGACGTGGCCGATGCGATCCAAACCTCTTGGGACGCGCTGAAGTAATCCTTGATTTGCGGCGCTCCCCTTCGCGGAGGGGCGCCGTTCTTGCATCATCTGCCGCAGGCAGTGCAGCCATTTCCGGATGGATCAACCGGATTTAAGAACAAATAAGAGGGGGACCTTGCGATGAATCCGGCACTTCAGGGCCTGATCACCATCATCGTCGGCGTTGGCGGATGTATCAGCTATTTCTATCTCTCGAATTTGTTTTTGGACAAAGTGCTGTTCCCTATTCGAGGCGTGCGTGCCGGTCGAAATATCAGCCGCGCAAATATGATCCGGCCTTGGCTGTTCCTGGCCCCTGCGATCTTTGCGATGAGCGTTTATCTGGCCTATCCGGTGTTCGAGACCTTTCGGCTGTCTTTGATGCAGCGGGTTGCGGGGGGCGGATATGAATTTGTTGGCCTGCAAAACTATCAAAAGATGCTGCAAGAGACCAAGTTTTGGGAGGCCTTGCACAACAACCTGCTGTGGCTCTTGGTGGTGCCTGCGGCCTCGACGGGCTTTGGTCTGTTGGCGGCGCAATTGTCTGACCGGATCAGCTGGGGCAACCTGGCCAAGTCTTTGATTTTCATGCCGATGGCGATTTCTTTTGTTGGGGCAGCGGTGATCTGGAAGCTGGTCTATGACACCCGTGGCGTTGACCAAGATCAGATCGGCATTCTGAACGCGGTTTGGTTGCATTTCAAAGGTGGCCCGATTTCGGTGCTGTTTTTGCAGATTGTGCCAAGCGTTGCTTTGATCGGCTTTGCGGCGGCTGTGGCCTATCTTGGCTGGGCACTGCTGCGCCCGCTGCTGGCGGGCCGCGATCTGGTGATTTGGGCCGTTCCCTTGCGCGCGATCGCGGCGGCAGTGGCGGCTTGGCTGATCTGGCTGTCGCTGCGCGCAACGCTGAACATCGCCTCTGCCGATCTGCCTTACGGTGCGCCGCAGACATGGCTGACCATTCCGTTTTGGAATTCGTTTTTCCTGATGGCGGTCTTGGTCTGGATCCAGACCGGTTTTGCGATGGTGATCTTGTCGGCCGCGCTGCGCGGTGTGCCCGAAGACACCATCGAGGCGGCGATTGTGGATGGCGCCAATCCGTTTCAGATTTTCTTTAAAATCAAGGTGCCGCAGATCATGGGCACGATTGTGGTGGTTTGGACCACGATCACCATCGTGGTGCTGAAGGTGTTTGACATCGTCTACGCCATGTCCAACGGCCAGTGGGAAACGCAGGTTCTGGCGAATTACATGTATGACAAGCTGTTTCGCGCCAATGATTGGGGCATCGGCTCGGCCTCGGCGATGGTGATCATGCTTTTGGTCATGCCGATCCTGATCTGGAACGTTTACAACGCCCGTAAGGAGATGCGCTGAGATGGATAACATCGTTGGTAAAAAATCCACGCTGACCTGGGCTGTGCATATCTCGATGGCGTTTTTGGTGGCGCTGTGGCTGCTGCCAACCTTTGGGCTGTTTGTGTCTTCGTTTCGCACGTCAGATCAGATCGTAGGGTCTGGCTGGTGGTCGGCGCTTTCCACCCAAGAGCGGCAACTGCCCGCGATCCGTGTGGCGGGGGATGAGGTGCAAAAGGATGGCCGCTTTGTGATCGAGGGCCGGTTGTTCGAGGCCACCAACGCCAATGTCAGTGCCTGGGGCACCAGTTCACAAGCGCCGACGAAATACGGCCCCGGCGAGACGGTCGATCTGGGCGATGGCGTCAGCCTGACGGTGCAGGCCGACGGGGTTTATGATCTGTCCTCTCCTGTCAGTTTTGGCGATCAGCGCTTGCCGCGGATTTTCAGCACCGCGGCGACCCCGCCAGAGTTTACTTTGGACAACTATAAATCGCTTTTGCTTGACCCCAAGAATGTCGATGGCATGGGCAAGGCGTTTTTCAACACGCTGACGGTGACGATTCCGGCGACAATCATTCCGATTTTGGTCGCAGCCTTTGCCGCCTATGCCTTGGCCTGGATGGATTTTCCGGGCCGGGCTTTGCTGATTGCCGCGATTGTCGGGCTGTTGGTGGTTCCGCTGCAATTGGCGCTTATACCGCTGTTAAAGCTGCATTTGGCTTTAGGGATTGGCAAAGGCTATCTGGGGGTTTGGCTGGCCCATACCGGCTTTGGCCTGCCGCTTGCGATCTATTTGCTGCGCAATTACATGGTCGGATTGCCGCGCGATATTATCGAATGCGCCAAAATTGACGGGGCGACCGATTTTCAGATCTTTATGAAGATCGTGCTGCCACTGTCATTCCCGGCCCTTGCCAGCTTTGCGATTTTCCAATTCCTCTGGACCTGGAACGATCTGCTGGTGGCCTTGGTTTTCCTGATCGACAGCACCGGCGAGACCACGGTGATGACCAAGCAGATCGTGGAATTGCTGGGCACGCGGGGCGGCAATTGGGAAATTCTGGCAACGGCGGCCTTTGTTTCGATTGCGGTGCCTTTGATGGTGTTCTTTGCGATGCAGAAATACCTTGTCCGCGGCCTGTTGGCCGGATCGGTCAAGTGAACGACAGATGATAAAGATGGAACAAGCCGTGACGAATATGGACGTGAACTGGTGGCGTGGTGCGGTGATCTATCAGATCTATCCGCGCAGCTTTCAAGACAGCAATGGCGATGGCATCGGCGATCTGCAGGGCATCACCGCGCGGCTGCCGCATATTGCAGCGCTTGGCGCAGATGCGATCTGGATCAGCCCGTTCTTTACCTCGCCGATGCAGGATTTTGGCTATGATGTCTCGGATTACTGCGACGTTGACCCGATGTTTGGGCAATTGGCTGATTTTGACGCGCTGATGGCGCGGGCAAAAGAGCTTGGGCTAAAGGTGATGATCGATCTGGTGCTGTCGCACACGGCCGCGGCGCATCCGTGGTTTCAAGAAAGCCGCAAAAGCCGCAACAATGATAAATCCGATTGGTATGTCTGGGCCGAGCCAAAGGGCGACGGCGGGCCGCCCAACAATTGGCTGTCGATCTTTGGCGGCAGTGCCTGGCAATGGGACGCGCGGCGCGAACAGTATTATCTGCACAACTTTCTGACCAGCCAGCCCGATCTGAACCTGCACCACGAACCCGTGCAGCAGGCTTTGTTGGATGTAGCGCAATTCTGGCTAAAGCGCGGCGTGAACGGCTTTCGGCTCGACACCATCAATTTTTACTTTGCCGATAAATATCTGCGCGACAACCCGCCGCTGCCCAAAGCAATGCGCAATGACACCATCGCGCCGGGGGTGAACCCCTATAACCATCAGCTGCATCTGTTTGACAAAAATCAGCCGGAAAATCTGGAGTTTCTTAAGAAATTCCGCGATGTGCTGAACCCCTTTGGCGCGGCTGCGGTCGGCGAGGTGGGCGACGCGCAGCGCGGGCTGGAGATTATGGCTGAATATACCTCGGGCGGGGATAAGGTGCAGATGTGCTACCCCTTCGAGATGCTGCAACCCAAGCGGCTGACGGCGGATTTTCTGATTGAGACCTTTGCGCGGATGAATGCTGTGGCACCGGATGCTTGGCCCTGCTGGTCGTATTCCAACCACGACACCGTGCGCCATATCACCCGTTGGGGTCTGACGGATGCGGGCGCGCGCGCCTATATCGCGCTGCTGGTCTGTCTGCGCGGGTCTATCTGCATCTATCAGGGCGAAGAATTGGGCCTGCCCGAGGCTGAAATCGCCTTTGAAGATCTGCAAGACCCCTACGGCATCGAATTCTGGCCCGAGTTCAAGGGCCGCGATGGCTGTCGCACGCCGATGGTTTGGGCGAAAGACAATGCCAGCGGTGGCTTTAGCACGGGCAAGCCTTGGCTGCCGGTGATGGCGGGGCATCTGGGCCTTGCCGTGGCCGAGCAGACGGGCGATCCGGCCTCGATGCTGGCGCATTACACGCGGGCACTGGCGCTGCGCAAAACCCACCGCGCCCTGGTCGATGGTGCGATGACGGGGCTTTGCGCCATCGGCGATGCGGTGATGTTCCAGCGCAGCGCGGGCGCGGAAACCTTGGTCTTTGCGGTCAATCTGGGAGAAGCTTCGGTTGAACTGGATCTGCCCGAAGGGGTTTGGACGGACATCGGGATGGATTTTGGCGGCACAGCACCGCTTGGCCACAGCTTGGCGCTTGCGCCATGGGGTTACAGTCTGCTGCGCAAGGGCGAATGAAGGGAATTTGATATGTCTGAATTAACGCTGAGCAATGTCGAGAAATCCTACGGCGAGGTCAAGGTTCTGTCCAACATCAATCTGGACATTAAAACCGGGGAACTGATCGTTTTTGTCGGCCCATCGGGCTGCGGCAAATCCACGCTTTTGCGGATGATTGCGGGTTTGGAAAAGATCTCTGGTGGCGAATTCAGCATTGATGGCGTGCGGATGAATGAGGTGCCACCCGCACAGCGCGGCATTGCGATGGTGTTTCAATCCTATGCGCTTTATCCGCATATGACGGTGCGCGACAACATGAGCTTTGCGCTGAAAATCGCCAAGAAAACCGCGGCAGAAATCGAGACTGCCGTGGCCAAGGCCGCCAAGATCTTGCAGCTGGAACCCTATCTTGACCGCCTGCCAAAGGCGCTGTCGGGCGGGCAACGCCAGCGGGTGGCGATTGGCCGCTCGATCGTGCGCGACCCCAAGGTCTATCTGTTTGACGAACCGCTCTCAAACCTTGATGCGGCTTTGCGGGTGGCCACACGGATCGAGATTGCGCAGCTGAAAGAGTCGATGCCGAATTCGACAATGATTTACGTCACCCATGATCAGGTCGAAGCGATGACGCTTGCCAGCCGCATTGTGGTGCTTGCCGGTGGTGGCATCAGCCAAGTCGGCACGCCGCTCGAGCTTTACGAACGGCCGCAGAACGAATTTGTCGCGCAGTTCATCGGCTCGCCCGCCATGAACCTGATGGCGGGCGAAGTGGTGGCAACCGGCGAGATCACCACCGTCAAGCTTGCCAATGGCGGCATGGTCAAGGCCGCGGTGCCGACGCGCGCCGACGACATCGGGCTAAAGGTCAATATCGGCGTGCGCCCCGAAGACCTGATGGCCTCGGCCGAGCCGTTTTTTGAAGGCAAGGTCGCGATCACCGAAGCGCTGGGCGAAGTGACTTTGCTGTACTACGAACAGCAGGGCGATGACGCGCAGGTGGTGGCCAAGCTGCCGGGCATCCACAAAGACCTGCGGCATTCGACGCTTGCCCTGGGGGCTGATCCGCGCAAGGTGCATGTCTTTGCCAATGGCATTAACCTGCTTTACCGCTAAGGCAGTTTCCGCGCCGGTTGACAGGGGCTTTGCGCGCCATACAGATGTCGTATCGGGCGCGCGCCTGAAACTTGGCAAGGAATGACCATGAAAGCCATCTTTGACGACCGCCAGTGGAAGCACCAACCGCGCCACTTTATGGCCAATGGCAAAACCCTGCCGAACCCCGAACAGGCCGAGCGGATCGCCCGTTTGCTGGCCGGTGCTGCGGCTGCAGGCTGCACGGTTGCAGCGCCACAGGACGCAGGGCTTGGCCCGATTGCGGCGCTGCATTCGCCGGAATACCTGGTGTTCTTGCAGACCATTCACAGCCGTTGGCAGCGGATCGAGGGCGCGGGCGACGAGGTTATCCCCAATATCCACCCGATCAACCGCAGCGACAGCTATCCCAAATCGGCGGTGGGGCAGGCGGGCTATCATCAGGCTGATACGGCTTGTCCGATTGCGGCGGGCACTTGGGAGGCCGCCTATTGGTCGGCGCAATCGGCGATCACCGGGGCAGATCTGCTGCTGGCGGGCGAAAAATCCGCCTATGTGCTGTCGCGCCCGCCGGGGCATCATGCCTTTGGCGATATGGCGGGCGGGTTTTGCTTTTTGAACAACGCGGCCATCGCGGCCGAGCGTCTGCGCGTCCAAGGCTTGCGGCCGGCGATTTTGGATGTGGATGTGCATCATGGCAATGGCACCCAAGGCATCTTTTACCGCCGCAAAGACGTGCTGACGGTGTCTATTCATGCCGACCCCGAGCGGTTTTATCCGTTCTTTTGGGGGCAGGCACATGAGCGCGGCGCGGGCGAGGGGTTGGGCTATAACCTGAACCTGCCCTTGGCGCGCGGCACGGCGGATGAGGCCTATCTGCAAACGCTGGCGGTGGCCTTGCAGCGGATCAAGGCCTTTGGCGCGGATGTGGTGGTTGTGGCGCTGGGGCTGGATGCCTTTATCGGTGATCCTTTCAAAGGACTTGCGATCACCGAGGCTGGTTTTGGCCGCATTGCGGCGGCAATTGCGGCGCTGGGCGTGCCTTGCCTGTTCGTGCAAGAGGGGGGGTATCTGTGTGACGAGCTGGCCGCGAACCTAACGGCGGTGCTGCGCGGGTTTGAAGAGGCTGCTGCCTAAACCCCCGCCGCAGTGGCTGGAAAATTCGTCTGCCAAGCGGGCCTGCGCCAGACGATTTCACCACCAATGCGCCGCGATTCCATCGCTTTGTTTTGCCGCGGTTTTCGGCGTTTCGAGCGGATCCGCCGATATAGAAAGTCAGATTAGGCAAAGTTGGCTTGGGTTTTTCGACGTAAAATTAGGCTAGCTGCCTGAATTATTGCAATAAATGTCGTGCAGGCCTTGGGGTGCGAAACTTTTATCTGGTAATTTATTTTTACCAATTGTCCGATTGAGGATGCCTTGCTATAGTTTTTACACGAAAAAGGCTGCACCTGTGATGCTCGGTCGATTGTAGCAAGACGTAAAGGGGTTTCTGGGGTCCAGAGGAGGGGTGCCAGAGATCTTCGTTTTGTGGATTGTTTCGGGCAGGAGCCTTGGAAGAGATCAACGACAAGACGACAACCCTGGGAGGCTATACATGACAAATAAGTTATTCGACCGCCGGTCGTTTCTGAAGAAAACGGCTGTGCTGGGCGGCGGCGCTGCTGGCGTATTGGCGGCACCTGCTGTTCTGGCGCAGGCGCCAAAGGTTCTGAAAATGCAGACCTCGTGGTCGGCATCTGATATCTGGATGGATTTTGCCCGCCAGTACACAACCCGCGTTGAAGAAATGTCCGGTGGCCGTTTGACCATTGACCTGCTGCCAGCCGGTGCCGTTGTCGCGGCTTTTCAGGTCATGGACGCTGTCAGCGACGGCGTGATTGACGCGGCGCATTCGGTTTGCGCCTATTGGTACGGCAAGCACAAGGGCGCGTCCTTGTTCGGCACGGGCCCCGTTTTTGGCTGATCCTCGACCACCATGCTGTCGTGGTTCTATCAGGGCGGCGGTTTGCAGTTCTATAACGAACTGACCCAAGACATCCTTGGTTTGAACGTCCAAGGCTACCTTGGTTTCCCAATGTTCGCGCAGCCTTTGGGCTGGTTCAAGAACGAGGTCAACACCGTTGCTGACCTGCAGGGCCTGAAGTACCGCACCGTTGGCTTGGCGGCTGACCTGATGCAGGGCATGGGCATGTCGGTAGCGCAGCTTCCCGGCGGCGAGATTGTTCCCGCAATGGAGCGCGGCGTGATCGACGCCTTCGAGTTCAACAACCCATCGTCGGACATGCGTTTTGGCGCACAGGACGTGGCAAAGAACTACTACCTGTCGTCCTATCACCAAGCCTCCGAGGCGTTTGAATTCATCTTCAACAAAGATGTGATGGCGGATCTGGACCCAGATCTGGCTGCGATCCTGAAGTACGGTGTTGAAGCGGCTTCGACTTCGAACACTGCACTTGCAATGGACAACTACTCGGCCGACTTGCAGAAGCTGATGAACGACGATGGTGTTAAAGTTCACCGCACCTCGAAAGAGATCTTGGATGCCGAGATTTCCGGTTGGGACAAACTGATCCCCGACTTGGAAAAGGACGACTTCATGAAGCGCGTTCTGGACAGCCAGCGCGCTTGGGTCGAGCGTGTGTCTTACTACGAGCTGATGAACGCCCCTGACTTCGGTTTGGCTTACGAGCACTATTTCCCAGGCAAAGTTAAACTTTAATCTGTCTGCGAAACGTCAATATGGTTCCGGCGTGCAATGCGCCGGAACTATTTACATCTAACAAGGTGGGGTTCCCGAAATGGTCGGTATTATCCGATTTGCTGACGATCTGTCAGCATGGTTCGGCAAGGCGTTCGCCTGGCTGATTGTTCTGATGGCTTTCGGCACGGGGTGGAGCGTGTTCTCGCGCTATGTGTTGAACCATCCTCCAGCCTGGTCGCTTGATGTGTCGTTCATCGGCTATGGCGCGCTGTTCATGATGGGGGGCGCCTATACCCTGTCGCGCGGTGGCCATGTACGGGGCGATTTTATCTATCGCCTTTGGCAGCCCAGAACCCAAGCCAAGGTTGATCTGTTTCTTTACATCATCTTCTTTTTCCCCGGCGTAACTGCGCTGATCTTTTCGGGCTGGAAATATGCTTCGAAAAGCTGGGGCTACGGAGAGGTTTCAATCAACAGCCCCGCAGGTGTGCCGATCTATCAGTTCAAGATGGTGATGGTCGCAGCCGGTGTGTTGCTGTTTATTCAAGGTATTGGCCAGATTTGCCGCTGCCTGCACTGCATCCGTCACAATTATTGGATCACGGCCCATGAGGACGTGTTTGAAACCGAGGAACTTCTTATGAAAAAGGCCGCAGAAGCCGAAACCGGGGGGCATGTATGACCGATCCGCAAATTGCGATCATGATGTTGGGTCTCTTCATCGTGATCGTGTTCCTTGGCTTCCCAATCGCATTCACCTTGATGGCGATGGGCATTGGCTTTGGCTATTACGCCTATTTCGACCCCGCGCGGATGTGGCGCGCCTTTGACCGGCTGGACGAGACTGCAAGCTGGTGGGAAAGCACCTCGCAATGGGTAAACGGGTTTTTCAACAATCGAATATTCGATTTGTTTATCAACCAGACCTATTCGGTGATGTCGAACGAAGTGCTGACCGCGATCCCCTTGTTCTTGTTCATGGGCTATATCGTTGAACGCGCCAATATCGTCGACCGTTTGTTCACCACCCTGAACATCGCCTCCAAGAACGTTCCGGGCTCGATGGGTGTTGCTGCGCTGTTCACCTGCGCTTTGTTTGCAACTGCGACCGGTATCGTTGGCGCAGTGGTGACCTTGATGGGCCTTCTGGCCCTGCCGGCGATGCTGAAAGCCCGCTACGACCCTTCTTTCGCGGCAGGGATCATCTGCGCAGGCGGCACGCTTGGCATTCTAATCCCACCCTCTATCATGTTGATCGTTTATGCGGCAGCCTCGGGCGTCTCGATCGTGAAGCTTTACGTCGGCGCTTTGCTGCCCGGCCTGACGCTGGTTGGTCTTTATCTTGTCTATATCGTTGGCCGCTCGATCCTGCAGCCGTCGGTCGCACCACGCCCTTCGGATGAGGAAGTGCCGGATGTGCCGCGCGGCAAGTTGCTGATGATGATCATGACCTCGTTCTTCCCCTTGGCCTTCTTGATCCTGTCGGTGCTTGGCTCGATCTTGTTTGGTTTGGCAACCCCGTCCGAGGCGGCTTCGATCGGCGCGCTTGGTGGTATCTTTCTGGCATTTGCCTATAAGGCGATGACCTGGCAGCGGATGCGCGAAAGCGTCTATCTGACGGTGCGCACAACCGCCATGGTGTGCTGGCTTTTCGTGGGCTCTTACACCTTTAGCTCGGTGTTCAGCTATCTGGGCGGCGAACAGGTGGTGGCGAATTTTGTTACCGGTCTGAACCTGTCTCCGCTGGAATTCCTGTTGGTGGCTCAGCTGATCATCTTTTTGCTGGGTTGGCCGTTGGAATGGTCCGAGATCATCATCATCTTCGTGCCAATCTTCCTGCCTTTGCTGCCGCATTTTGGCATCGATCCGTTGTTCTTCGGCATCCTTGTGGCGCTGAACCTGCAAACGTCCTTCCTCACTCCGCCGATGGCCATGTCTGCCTATTACCTAAAAGGCATAGCCCCGCCAGAGCTGAAGCTGACGCAAATCTTCAGCGGCGTGATGCCTTTCCTGGGCTGCGTGTTCTTGTGCATGCTCTTGATGTATGTGTTCCCCGAGATCGTGTTCTACCTGCCGCGTGTGCTTTATGGCAGCTAATGCACCCAAATGGACCCCGCCGCGTGCGGCGGGGTCTGTGCCTATCGTAGCACTTTCGGCGCTTGAGCTGCGCGACCGCATTGCCTCGGGCGAGCTGCGTGCCGAACAAGTCGCCGAAGCCTATCTTGAACAGATCCGTCTGCGCGAACCGCAGGTGCAGGCCTTTGCGTGGCATGACCCCGCCTTTGTGATGTATCAGGCCACCGAGGCCGACCGCTTTCGCGGTGCGGGCCGCCCGATTGGTCCGCTGCACGGGGTGCCGATTGCACTGAAAGACATCATCGATACCGCGCGCATTCCGACCGAAAACGGCGCAGCACTCGACAAGGGCCGTGTGCCGTCGAAAGACGCGGTGATTGTGGCGCGGCTGAAACAGGCTGGTGCGATTATCTTGGGCAAGACCGTGACGACCGAGCTTGCCTTTCTTGCCCCTGGTGTCACCACCAACCCCGTAAACGCCGCCCATACGCCCGGAGGGTCTTCGCAGGGCTCTGCCGCGGCGGTTGCGGCCTTTATGGCACCGCTTGCGGTTGGCACGCAGACCGGCGGGTCGATCATTCGGCCCGCGTCGTTTTGCGGTGTGGTTGGGTTTAAACCGACCTTTGGCGCGATTGCGCGCACTGGCATTCTGCCGCAGTCGCAAACCTTGGACACGGTTGGGGTTTTTGCGCGCAGTGCCGCGGATGCAGCCCTGCTTGCAGAGGTGCTTTACGGGGCAGATGCGGGCGACCCCCAATCGGTGGCAGGGCCGTTCCCGCGCCTGTTGGATCTGACCCTGACGCCGCCGCCTGTAGCCCCTACTTTTGCGTTTTTGCGCCCGCTTGGCTGGGATCAGGCCGATCCGCAGCTGCATGCAGCCTTTGCCGAGCTGACTGAAGCCCTGGGCGAGCGGTGCTTTGAGATCGAGTTGCCCGAAGATTTTGCCCGTGGCAATGCCATGCGCGAAGTGATCAATTTTGCCGAAATGGCGCGGGCCTATTATCGCTATGGCCAAGCCTCTGATCTGCTGGCACCCGAAACGCTTGAGGCGCTGAAAAAGGGCAATGCCACCATGGCGCGCGATTATCTGGCGGCACTGGATTGGCAGCGGGTGTTGTCAGGCGGCTTGGATAAGGTGTTCGAGCGGGCTGACGTCATTCTGACGCCCGCCGCTTTGGGGCCCGCGCCTGCGGGTCTTGGCAGCACAGGCAGCGCTGTTTTCAACGGGCTGTGGAGCCTTTTGGGCACGCCAGCGGTGACGGTGCCGCTGTTCGAGACAGAAGAAGGTTTGCCGATGGGGGTGCAGCTTGTCGCCGCCCGTCACATGGATGGACGCTTGCTGCGGTCTGCGCGGTGGTTGACAGAATGGGCCCAAGGCCATGAGGGAGAGAATTGATATGAAAAAGGTGATGGCTTTCGCGGCTTTGGCCGCGATCATCGGGTTTTTGGCGATCCTTGGCTATCGGGTGCCGTCGCTGGATCTGGTTTTGGTCTTGGTGCTGACCCTTGGTCTGACTGCCTATGACATGGTGACCTCGGCGCTCCGCGACACGGAATAGCAGCTAAACCCTTCGCCTGTCCCGCGTGAAACTGCGGGGCAGGCGGCAGGCTTGGCGTGATTTAGCCAAGGTTAATGATGATCTTGCCGGGGTTTTCGGCAGCCTTCAGCGCGCGAAACGCCTCTGCCGCCTGCGCCAGCGGATAGCGTCCGGCGATGATTGGGCGGATGCCCAAAGCCTCCATCGCCTGCATCATGGTTTCCATCATCGCCCGCGATCCGACAACGATCCCCTCCATGCGGATTTTTGGCCCGATGATCTGGCGGATGCTGACCTTGGCCTCGGTGCCGCCCACAAAACCGATGATACCGACAAAGCCGTTAAAGGCGCATGCGTCCAAAGACTGCGACAGGGTGTGGCCGGTGGTCTCGACCACGATCTCGACGCCCTTGCCGTCGGTTGCCGCGCGCACGGCGGCGGCCCAATTCGGCGTCTCGCGGTAGTTCACCACATGATCGGCGCCCAAGCCCCGCAGCATCTCGGCCTTTTCCGGGGTCGAGGTCAGCGCCACAACCCGCGCGCCCAAGGCCTTGGCAAATTGCAGCGCAAACAGCGCCACGCCGCCGGTGCCTTGTGTCAGCACGGTCTTGCCCGCAGCCACACCGCCGGTTTGTAGGCAGTGCCAAGCGGTCAGCGCTGCAATCGGCATGGTGGCTGCTTCTTCATCACTCAGGCCCGCAGGCGCTGCAACGGCGTCTTCGGCGGGCACCGCGACATAGTCTTGCAACACCCCCGTCATCGGTGCGCCAAGGGTTTTGGTTTTGCGCTGTTCTTGCGTCAAAAGCCCGTCGCGCCAGCCCTGGATATAGCAAGGGATCACCCGATCCCCGAGCGCAAAGCGCGTCACGCCTTCGCCCAGCTCGACCACCGTGCCCACGCAATCCGAGGCTGGCACATAGGGCAGGGCAAGGTCTGGGAAATACGCCCCCGTCACAATCGACAGATCGCGGTAGTTCAGGCTGGCGGCGCTCACCTTTAGCACAATCTCGCCCGGTTTCGCGCGCGGCCGTGGCACCTGCACCATTTGCAGCGCGTCGATTGAAAAGGCCGTAGCCTGCATTGCGTTCATCTGATCTGGGGCTTGGTGGGGCATGGTTTTCGGTCCTATCTGGGGTTAGGCGGCGTGGCCGGCCTGCGTGCGCGAAAGCGTGGCAAGAAGATCGGCGAAACGGTCGCCTTGGATCGAGACATGGCCACGCATCGCAGCGGCGGCGGCATTCGAATCACCCGATTTGATCGCGGTGACGATGGTTTCATGTTCCTCAAGCGAGGACGCCATCCGATCGCGCGCGCGCAACTGCAGGCGGCGATAGGCCTGCAGCCGCTTTTGTAGCCGATCAATCTCGCCGTGCAAAAAGCCGTTGCCGCCGATGCTGCGGATTGCTGCGTGAAACTTTTCATTGGCATAGTAATAGGCGTCGCTGTCGCCCGAACCTGCGGCCTGCGCGCAGGCGCGGTGCAGCGCTGTCAGGTCCTGCACATCCAAAGCCGTGGCGCGGCGGGCACAGTTGCGGGCACAAAGCGATTCAAGTTCGGCAATGACTTCAAACATTTCGCTGAGTTTTTGTGGCCCCACCTCGGCTGCAAAGGCACCCCGGCGCGGGATATGTTCGACAAGTCCTGTGGCTGCCAGTTGAAACAGGGCCTGCCGAATCGGCGTGCGCGAGACGTTGAATTCATGCGCAAGGGCTGCTTCGTCCAACCGCTCGCCCGGTCGGATCATGCCGGTCAGAATGCGGTCTTCCAGGGCGTCGCGCAGGCTTGTTTCGGATTTTGTCATGATCGGTCAGCCTCCTGTAAAGACGGCATATCTCAAGACTTGCGATACCAAAAGTAATTTCTTGTATACAATTTATTTGCGCTGGGACACATGCAATGTTACCGATTTCGGGTAGCCGGCATTTCTGGAGGGGAATCTTGGCTGGTATTTTTGTTCTTGGGAGGGAACCACTATGAAATTTTCAAGCCTTGCGATTGCGGTCGCGGTTTCGGCGCTGATGTCGTCGGCCGCTTTCTCGGAAACGTTGAAACTAAGCCACCAGTGGTCTGAAGGCGATGTGCGCCATCAGGTTGCGCAGATGGTGGCCGATGATGTGGCCGCGGCTGGCGTCGATCTGCAAATCCAGATTTTTCCAAACCAAACCCTGTTCAAAGCCCGCGAGCAATACACGCCGCTGTCGCGCGGCCAGTTGGATATGACTGTGCTGCCGCTCAGCTATGCCGGCGGCCAACAGCCTGCCTATAACCTGACGCTGATGCCGGGCCTGGTGAAAAACCACGACCACGGCAACCGCCTTTCGCATTCGCCTTTCATGGATGAAGTGCAAAAGATCATGGCAGGCGATGATGTGATCACGCTGGTGCATGGCTATCTGGCGGGGGGCTTTGGCTCGAACAAGGGCTGTATCACCAAGCCTGCTGACGTGGCGGGGATCAGCATTCGTGCGGCTGGCAAATCCTTTGAGCAGATGCTGGCCGGTGCTGGCGCATCGATCTCGTCGATGGCTTCGTCCGAGATTTACCCAGCGCTGCAAACCGGCGTGCTGGATGCGACCAACACCTCGTCGGAAAGCTTTGTCAGCTATCGTCTTTACGAACAGCTTAAGTGCTATACCCCTGCTGGCGAATATGCGCTTTGGTTCATGTATCAGCCTTTGCTGATGAACAAGACCACCTTCGAGGCGCTGAACAAAGCCCAGCAAGACGCGTTGATGGCAGCCTCGGCCAAGGCCGAAGCCTTCTATCTCGAGCAAGCAAAACTGGGTGACGAAGTCGCCTCCAAAGCATTTTCGGATGCGGGTGTCGAGATTGCACAGATGACCGAAGCCGATTTCAACGCATGGCGCGATTTGGCGAAAACCACGTCTTATCCCGCCTTTGTGGCAGAAACTCCGGATGGTCAGCGCCTGCTCGATCTGGCGCTGTCGGTCGAATAATTTGTGGCGACGGCGGGTCATACCGCCGTCGCATTCCCAATACCTATGGGCCAAGCCGGCCCATTTCCCGCCACTCCTTCTATTAATGGACGTCAAATGCCCCTGATCCTACGGGTTATAAACGCTATTTCGACGCTTTGCGGTGTGATCGCCTCTTTGATGATCTTTGCTTCGGTTTTGATCACCTGTCAGATGATCTTTATCCGTTCGGTGTTGAACCAATCTACCGTTTGGCAGACCGAGGTGGTGATCTATCTGATGATCGCGGCCACTTTGATCGGACTGCCCTATGTGCAAAAACTGCGCGGCCATGTTGGTGTTGATCTGCTGCCAACGCTATTGCCGCAGCGGATGCGGCGCGGGCTTGCGGCCATAACGCTGCTTGTCACTGCGGGCATGGTGGCGGTGATGTTTTGGCATGGCTGGGACATGTGGCATCTGGCTTGGGCGCGAAACTGGAAGTCCGAGACAGTGATGTCTTTCCCGCTTTGGGTGCCCTATCTGGCGGTGCCGCTGGGGTTTGGGCTGTTTTTGCTGCAGGTGCTGGGTGATTTGTGGATGACCCTGACGGGCCAGACACTTGACGCCGCTGGCATGCCCGTTGTCGATACCTCGCTTGTTTCAAAGGACATCTGATGGACCCGCTTGCACTTGGGGGCCTTGTCGCCCTGTCTACTGTCATCATCCTGTTCTCGGGGGTTTCTGTCGGGGTCGGGCTGCTGATTCTTGCGACCTTTTTCATGTATGTGTTTGACGGGCCGCGCAGCCTGCAAGCGCTGCCAGAACTTTTCTACGGTGATCTGAATTCCTTTGCACTGCTGTCGATTCCGATGTTCATCATCATGGGATCGGCGATTTCATCCACCCGCGCTGGCCCCGATCTTTACGAGGCGCTGGAGCGCTGGCTGACCAAAGTGCCGGGTGGGCTGGTGGTGTCAAACCTTGGGGCCTGTGCGCTGTTTGCGGCGATGTCGGGGTCTTCACCCGCCACCTGTGCCGCAATCGGCAAGATGGGCATCCCCGAGATGCGCAAGCGCGGCTATCCTGACGAGGTCGCCGCAGGCTCGATTGCTGCAGGCGGCACCTTGGGGATTTTGATCCCGCCATCGGTGACGATGATCGTCTACGGTATTGCCACCGAAACCAGCATCGGGCGTCTGTTTCTGGCGGGGGTGATGCCGGGGATATTGCTGGTGTCATTGTTCATCGCTTGGGCAATTTTCGACACATGGCGGCGCGGTGCTGCTGGCGTGGCGCTGTCGGGTATTAACTACAGCTGGAAAGAGCGGTTCGAGATTTTGCCGCGCGTTCTGCCTTTTGTGGTGATCATCCTTGGCGTGCTTTATGCGCTTTATGGCGGCATCGCGACACCTTCGGAAACGGCGGCCGTGGGGGCGCTGTTCTGCATCCTGGTGGCGATTGTGGTCTACCGCATGGTGCAACCGGCGGCCCTTTGGGTGGTGCTGCGCGATTCCACGCGTGAAAGCGTGATGATCTTGTTTATCATCGGCGCGGCGGGGGTGTTTTCCTATATGCTGTCATCGCTGTTTGTCACCCAATCGGTGGCGGGCTGGATCGCCGAGCTGGAGGTGAACCGCTGGGTTTTGATGGGGATTATCAACCTGTTTCTGCTGGTGGCAGGCTTTTTCTTGCCGCCGGTGGCGGTGATCTTGATGTCGGCGCCGATCCTTTTGCCGATCATCACAGCTGCTGGCTTTGATCCCTATTGGTTTGCGGTGATCGTGACGATCAATATGGAAATCGGTCTGATCACCCCGCCGGTCGGTTTGAACCTTTACGTCATCAACGGCATTGCGCCCGATATTTCGCTGCGCAAAATCCTTGTGGGCTCGCTGCCGTTTGTGCTGTGCATGGTGCTGGCGATTGCGATTTTGTCGGCCTTTCCGGGGATCGTGACCTGGTTGCCCGACACCATTATGGGGCCGGAGATGGTGCGATGAACATCGCGCGCAATCTGCTGAACGATCTTGCGCTGCGCATCACCGAAGTTGGGCGTGGGCTGATCAGCGCGCCCCAAGAAAAGTCTATCGCCGAGCTTTGTGAAAGCCTGCTCAGCGGGCGCGGCGAGGCGACCGGGCTTGCCACGGCAAGTGCTATTTTCGAGCGCTATGCGCAGCTGTCCAAGGCCAAAAAGCTGGCGTTTTTCCAGATGCTGAAGGATGAATTCAGCGTTGATAAGCCAAGGCTGGATGCGGCCCTGGCAAAATGGGATGGCGCCAGCGGCGCGGGGCTGCGCCAGCTGCACGCAGCATCGGAACCTCGGTCGCAAGAGATGATTCGCAGGCTGAACCGTGCCCCCGGTGGCACGCGCAAGCTGGTGTCGATGCGGCAAGATTTGCTGCAATTTGTCGCCGAAGATGCCAGCCTCAAAGGCTTGGACAGCGATTTCCAGCATCTGTTTTCGTCATGGTTCAACCGTGGCTTTCTGGATTTGCAGCGCATTGACTGGTCAACGCCCGCGGCGATTTTGGAAAAGATCATCCGCTATGAGGCCGTGCATGAAATCGCCGGATGGGACGATCTGCGCCGCCGTGTGGCAGCCCCCGACCGCAGGCTTTACGCGTTTTTCCATCCAGCACTGGCAGACGATCCGCTGATCTTTGTCGAGGTGGCACTGAACGAAAGCATTCCGGGAAATATCGGCACCATTCTTGCCGCTGACCGCCCCAGCTTGGACCCGAAAAAGGCCCAGACGGCGGTGTTTTATTCTATCTCGAATTGTCAGGAAGGTCTGCGCGGGATTTCCTTTGGCAACTTTCTGATCAAACAAGTGGTGGAAGAATTGCGCCGCGAGTTTTCGGCGCTGAACGCCTTTGTCACGCTGTCGCCGGTGCCGGGCCTGCGCAAATGGGCGCTGCAGCAACAGGCAGCGGGCAGTCTGCCCGAGCGTCTGGCCAAGATTGTCCAAGCCGCAGAGACAAGCGAGGCTCGCAGCGGTCTTGCCGAGCTTTGCGCGCATTACATGCTTGTGGCGCGGGCCTCGAATGGCGCGGCGACGGACCCGGTGGCGCGGTTTCACCTTGGCAATGGCGCAAGGCTTGAAAAGATCCACGAAAACGCCGATGCAAGCGCGCGGGGGCAAAAGGCCTCTTGGGGGGTGATGGTGAACTATCTTTACGATCTGCAAACCATCGAGCGCAATCACGAAGCCTATACCAACGCAAACGATGTCATCGCCTCGGTGGCGGTGCAAAAACTTTTGAAATCAAGCTAGTCAGGACGACCAATGTATCAGGGAAACACTTTGGCCCAAGCCCTTCGCGCAGCCTCTGTGGGGCGCGAAGAGGCCACCTTTGCCGTAGACCAGGACAGCCAGCAAAGCATTTCCTACGGCGCACTTTGGAACGAGGCCGAGCGGATCGCCAGCGCGCTGGTGGCTTTGGGCGTGCAGCCGCAAGATCGGGTGGCGGTGCAAATTGAAAAGTCGGTCACAGCGATTGCGCTTTATCTGGGCACCGTGCTGTGCGGTGCCATTCATCTGCCGCTGAACACCGCCTATACCTCGGCCGAGGTGTCGTATTTTCTAACCGACGCCAGCCCAAGGGTGTTTGTCGGCGACCCTGCCAAACTTGCCGCGCTGACGCCGGTGGCGCAGGCTGCGGGCGTGCAGACAGTGCTGAGTTTGGATGCGCAGGGCGCGGGCAGCTTGTCAGATGCTGCGGCAAAGGCGGCCCCCATTGCCCAAGCCGTGGCGCGTGGGTCTGATGATTTGGCGGCATTTCTTTATACCTCGGGCACAACGGGCCGCTCCAAAGGGGCGATGCTGACGCATGGCAATCTGACCTCGAACGCCGAGGCGCTGCGCGATCTGTGGCAGTTCACCGCGCAAGATGTGCTGATCCACGCCTTGCCGATCTTCCACACACACGGGCTGTTTGTGGCGCTGAATGTCACGCTTTTGGCGGGGGGATCGGTTGCGCTGCACCGCGGCTTTAACCCTGAAAAGATCTTGGCGAATTTCGCCACCGCCACCACCATGATGGGGGTGCCGACCTTTTACACCCGCCTGCTGGGCCTACCGGGTCTGACGCCCGAGGCCGCGCGCCACATGCGGCTGTTCATCTCGGGATCGGCCCCGATGCTGACCGACACCCACGCGCAGTGGAAGGCCGCGACCGGCCAGCAGATTTTGGAACGCTACGGCATGACCGAAACCTGCATGAACACTTCGAACCCCTATCTGGGGGCGCGCAAGGCGGGCACGGTTGGCCTGCCACTGCCGGGGGTCGAGGTGCGTGTTGTCGATGGCAACGGCAATATCTGTGCGCAGGGCGAGGTTGGCGGCATCGAGGTGCGCGGCCCCAATCTGTTCAAGGGCTATTGGAACATGCCGGAAAAAACCGCCGAAGACATGCGCCCCGAGGGCTGGTTTGCCACCGGCGATCTGGGACAGATGGATGAGGACGGCTATTTCACCATCGTCGGGCGTTCAAAGGATCTGATCATCGCGGGGGGCTATAATATTTACCCCAAAGAGATCGAGGTTCTGATTGATGCGGTGCAAGGCGTGGTCGAAAGCGCTGCCTTTGGCGTGCCACATCCTGATTTTGGCGAAAGCGTCGCGGTTGCGGTGGTGCGCGCCGAAGGCTCTGAATTGACAGCCGAACAGATCTTGGCGCAGATAAGCCCAGAGCTTGCGCGCTTTAAACACCCGCATCATATTCGTTTTGTCACCGCTTTGCCGCGCAACACCATGGGTAAAGTGCAGAAAAACGAACTGCGCCGCGAATTTTCTGCCACCGCCTAAGGGCGGGGATTGGCCCTCCGTGCCCCCTTCCGGGGCGCGGGGGCTTTAGGCTAAGACCACCTGCGTTGACCAGCCTTCGCAGGCAGTGACCAGATCGGCGGCCAGTGGCGCATCGGTGAACAGCAGATCCACGTCCCTGAGCGAGCAGATCGTCATCGGAGCTTTGCGCTCGAATTTCAGATAATCGGCCACCACCATGACCACGCGCGACCGTTTGATCGCGGTGCTGCTGACCATCACCTCTTGGCCGTCAAAATCCAGCAAATCGCCGTCGGCATCAATCGCCGAGCAGCCCAGAACCGAATAATCAAATTTGAATTGCTTGACCATTTCAACCGTCAATCCGCCGACAATTCCGCCATCCGACCGGCGCAAGATCCCGCCCGCCAGAATGATCTCGCAGCTTTTGTTCGCGGCTAAGATATTGGCGATGTTCAGATTATTTGTCACCACAAGCAGGTTTTCATGGTCTAGCAACTCTTGCGCCACGGCCTCGGTGCTGGTGCCGATATTCATGAAGACCGAGGCGCCATCCGGGATCGTCTGCGCGCATTTTTGCGCGATGGCTTTCTTGCCGGCCTCGTTCAGCCGACGCCGTTCTTTGTAAAGAATATTCGCCACACCCGAGGGCACCACCGCGCCGCCGTGCACCCGCTCCAGCCGCCCGCTTTCGGCCAGATCGGCCAAATCACGGCGGATGGTTTGCACCGTCACGCCATAGCTTTCGGCAAGATCGTCGACCGTGACCTTGCCGTCTTTGCGGGCAAGTTCAAGAATTTCTCGCTGTCTGAAATTTGAGGCCACGGCCTGCTCCAGTCTTCTTTTCGCATCGCTTTTTTCGGGGTCAGCGCCCCCAAATACCAAGCAACAGTCCGGCTAAGGCGTCAAGCCTTGGATGCAAAGCGGGATCTGTTACGCGGTAAAAACGCGTAAATTCGGTTCAGATTCAGCAGCTTGATTAAAAACGAACATAAACGAACATTCGTTGTTGATTTCTTTGACGCTTTGCTATTGATTAACCCTAGGTCACAAGCTGAGGCGCTTGCGGCACCAGAGTGAATGCGGGGAGGCTTCATGAGGCAGCGGGAACATCACGACAGCGTCGACCTTTTTGTCATCGGTGGTGGCATCAATGGCTGTGGAATTGCGCGTGATGCGGCGGGGCGCGGACTAAGTGTTGCCTTGGCCGAGATGAATGATCTTGCCTCGGCGACCTCTTCGGCTTCGACCAAATTGTTTCACGGCGGGTTGCGCTATCTGGAGTATTGGGAAGTGCGGCTGGTGCGTGAAGCGCTGATCGAGCGCGAAACGCTGCTGACTGCGATGCCGCATATTTCTTGGCCGATGCGATTTGTGCTGCCTTATCATAAGGATATGCGCTTCGAAGGCGATACGCCGACCTCCAAGATTTTGGGCGTGCTGATGCCTTGGATGCGCGGGCGCAGGCCGGCTTGGCTGATCCGCTTTGGCCTGTTTTTATATGACCATCTGGGCGGGCGAAAAATTTTGCCACCGACCCGCACGCTGGATCTGACCGCAGATCCCGCTGGGCGGGCGCTGCAAGATAAGTTCAAACATGCCTTTGAATATTCCGATTGCTGGATCGAGGATTCGCGGCTGGTTGTGCTGAATGCCCGCGACGCAGAGGCGCGCGGCGCGCAGATCAACGTGCAGACCAAAGTGATCTCGGCCCAGCGTGCCGCAGATCATTGGGACGTCACGGTTCAGGACCGCGAGACCGAAGCCAGCCGGGTGATCCGCGCCAAAATGCTGGTGAATGCCGGTGGGCCTTGGGTTGGCGACATCATTCACAACACGGTGCGGCTGAATTCAACCGAAGGCGTGCGGCTGGTACGCGGCAGCCATATCGTGACGAAAAAGCTGTTCGATCACGATAAATGCTATTTCTTTCAAGGCACTGACGGGCGCATCATTTTCGCCATTCCTTACGAGACCGATTTTACCCTGATCGGCACCACAGATGCAGAACAGGCTGATCCTTCGATCAAGCCCATCTGCACGCCCGAGGAGAAGGACTATCTTTGCACCTTTGCCTCGCAGTATTTCAAAAAGCCGATCACGCCGGCTGATATTGTCTGGAGCTATTCCGGCGTGCGCCCACTTTATGATGACGGCGCAAGTTCGGCGACGGCTGCGACCCGCGACTATACGCTGAAGGTCGATACCAGCGGCGGTGCACCGATGCTGAACGTCTTTGGCGGTAAAATCACCACCTATCGGCGGCTGGCAGAGCATGCTTTGGATAAGATCATGCCATTCTTCGGCGCGCCTTCCAAGGCGTGGACCGCCGGTGTGGCTTTGCCCGGCGGCGATTTCCCCCTGGGGGATGTAAGGCGGTTGATCACCGAGCTGCAGGCGAAATATGGATTTTTGTCAAGGGCTTGGGCGCAGCGCCTGATCCGAGGCTATGGCACCGAGGCTATGCAGATTTTGGGCGATGCGGCAACTGCCGCCGATCTGGGGCAAGACTTTGGCGGGACGCTGACGGCGCGCGAAGTTTCGTGGCTGATGCAAAAGGAATTCGCGCGGGTGGCCGAAGATGTGGTCTGGCGGCGCACAAAACTGGGGCTGCGGCTAAGCCCCGAGCAGATCGCGACATTGGATGCTTGGATGAAGGCCCAAGGGGTCAAACGCCAAATTTCGGCAGCGGAATAGGGCGGGGAGAGACAGAATGACACTGGTATTCGAGGGCGTCACGAAGGTCGTAAACGGCCAGACGCATATACATAAAACCGATTTGACGCTGCAAAACGGCACGATGAACGTGCTGCTGGGGCAAACCTCTTCGGGCAAGACCTCGCTGATGCGGCTGATGGCGGGGCTGGATGTGCCAAACACCGGCCGCGTTTTTTGGAACGGCAAGGATGTCACCGGCATGCGGGTGCAAGACCGCAAGGTGGCGATGGTCTATCAGCAGTTTATCAACTATCCCAGCATGAGCGTTTACGACAATATCGCCTCGCCCTTGCGGCTGATGGGCAAGACCAAGGCCGAGATCGACGCAGCCGTTCACAAAGCCGCCGATCTGATGCAGCTGGGCCCGATGTTGCAGCGCAAACCGCTGGAATTGTCGGGCGGCCAGCAGCAACGCTGCGCTTTGGCGCGGGCACTGGTCAAGGACGCGGGCCTTGTCTTGTTGGACGAACCCTTGGCGAACCTTGACTATAAGCTGCGCGAAGAATTGCGCGCCGAAATTCCGAAGATCTTTGAAGAAGCAGGCTCGATCTTTGTCTATGCCACAACCGAACCCGAAGAGGCGCTATTGCTGGGCGGCAATACCGCCACGCTTTGGGAAGGCCGCGTCACCCAATTTGGCCCGACGCCGCAGGTATACCGCAAGCCCGTCAACGCCGTGACCGCGCGGGTGTTCAGCGATCCGCCGATGAACTTTGTGCAGATGGTGGCATCGGGGGGGCGGATGGATTTCGGCAAGGGTGTGACGGCGGCCAATGCTGGTCTGGCAAACGGTCAATATCTGGCAGGCTTTCGCCCGAACCATCTGGCGCTAGAACCGCAATCCAAGGCCAGTCTAGAGTTTACCGCGCGGCTTTCGGTGACCGAGATCACCGGGTCCGAGACCTTTGTGCATCTGGAACATATGGGGGCGCGCTGGGTTGGGCTGATCCACGGCGTGCGGAATCTGGCGCTTGGGCAAGATATCAAAGTCTATCTCGACCCCGCTCATATCTATATTTTCGCGCAGGATGGCCAATTGGTCGCCGCTGCGCCCTATGCGGAGGCCGCGTAACATGGCGAAAATCACGCTTGATAATCTGGCGCATTCCTATGTCAAAAACCCGAAATCCGAAGACGATTTTGCGCTGAAAGAGCTGAACAACGATTGGACCGATGGCGAGGCCTATGCACTTTTGGGGGCCTCGGGCTGCGGCAAATCTACCTTGCTGAACATCATCTCGGGCCTGTTGCAGCCCTCGCAGGGGCGGATTTTGTTCAACGGTCAAGATGTCACCACCCAGCCCACGGCAGAGCGCAACATCGCGCAAGTGTTTCAATTTCCAGTGGTTTATGACACGATGACAGTGCATGACAATCTGGCGTTTCCGCTGCGCAACCGTGGGGCCGAACCTGCCTATATCGCCGCGCGGGTGCAGCAGATTGCCAAGATGATCGGCATGGAGGACATGCTGGCCAAAAAGGCGCGCGGGCTGACGGCGGATATCAAGCAAAAGATCAGCCTTGGCCGCGGCATGGTGCGCGAGGATGTCAACGCCTTGCTGTTTGACGAGCCGCTGACGGTGATCGACCCGCATATGAAGTGGGAATTGCGCACGCAGTTGAAATCGCTGCACCACGAGTTTGGCCATACGATGATTTACGTCACGCATGATCAGACCGAGGCGCTGACCTTCGCCGATAAGGTGGTGGTGATGTATGATGGCCGTGTGGTGCAAATTGGCACGCCGCAAGAGCTGTTTGAACGCCCCGCGCATACCTTTGTTGGCTATTTCATCGGCTCGCCGGGGATGAATGTGATCGATGCGCAGATCGACGGCGCTTCGGCTTTGGTGGCAGGGGTGCAGATGGATCTGGCTGCGGGTTACGCGCCACTTGATGGCAAAGTGCAGATCGGCGTGCGGCCCGAGTTCATTCACTTGGGCACGGGCAGCGCTGGCCTGCCGGTGCAGATCGCTCGTGTCGAGGATGTGGGCCGCCACAAGATCGTGCGGGCCAGCCTGAATGGCCAAGAGATCAATCTGATCGCCGCCGAGGGTGCCGAGATTGCCGCCGACATGAACCGCGTCGTTTTTGATCCGGCTGGGATCAATGTCTATCGCAACGATTGGCGCGTTGCGCCGCAAGACAAGGCCGCATGATGAATAAGACAGTCAATCAAAAAGCCTGGTTCCTGGTGCTGCCGGTGCTGCTGCTGGTGGCGTTTTCCGCCGTTATCCCCTTGATGACAGTGGTGAATTATTCGGTGCAAGACACCTTTGGCCAGAATAAATTCTTTTGGGCGGGGCTAGAGTGGTTCCGCGACATGCTGCAATCGCAACGGATGTGGGATGCGCTGGGGCGGCAGGTGCTGTTCTCGGCGATCATTCTGGCGATCGAGGTGCCTTTGGGGATCTTTGTTGCTCTGAACATGCCGAAAAAGGGCTTTTGGGCCTCGGTCTGTCTGGTGCTGATGTCGCTGCCGCTGCTGATCCCCTGGAACGTTGTTGGCACGATTTGGCAAATCTTTGGTCGCGTCGATATCGGGCTTTTGGGCTATACGCTGACCAAGCTGGGGATCGCCTATAACTACACCCAAGACAGTTTTGCTGCTTGGGTCACAGTGATTGCGATGGATGTTTGGCATTGGACCTCGCTTGTCGCCTTGCTGGCCTATGCCGGGCTGCAATCAATTCCCAACGCCTATTATCAGGCCGCCAAGATCGACCAAGCCAGCCGCTGGAACGTGTTCCGCTTTATCGAGCTGCCAAAGATGATGGGCGTGCTGATGATCGCCATTCTGCTGCGGTTCATGGACAGCTTTATGATCTACACCGAGCCCTTTGTGGTGACCGGCGGCGGGCCTGGCAATTCCACCACCTTCCTCTCGATCGACCTTGTGAAGATGGCGCTTGGCCAGTTTGACCTAGGCCCAGCGGCTGCGTTCAGCCTGATGTATTTCTTGGTTATCTTGCTGATTTCATGGGTGTTCTACACCGTTATGACCAATATCGACAAAAGGGATGGCCTGTGATGACCAACAGCACAATTGCCTTCAAGCCAAGCGCCAAAGCCCAGGCCCGCGGGTTCAAGATCAATGGCGCGGCCGTGGTGATGGCGGTTTATATCCTGTTTCTGATGCTGCCGATCTATTGGTTGGTGAACATGAGCCTGAAGAGCAATACCGAGATTTTGGGCGAATTCTCGCTGTGGCCGCGTGATCTGACCTTTGCCAATTACGCCACCATTCTGACCGACCCAAGCTGGTATATGGGCTATGTCAACAGCCTGACCTATGTGGTCATGAACATGGCGATCAGCCTGACCGTGGCGCTGCCGGCGGCCTATGCCTTTAGCCGCTATTCGTTTATGGGCGACAAGCATCTGTTCTTTTGGCTGCTGACCAACCGGATGGCGCCGCCTGCGGTCTTTGCGCTGCCGTTCTTTCAGCTTTATTCCAGCATCGGTCTGTTTGACACCCATATCGCGGTGGCGCTGGCGCATTGCCTGTTCAACGTGCCTCTGGCGGTTTGGATCTTGGAAGGCTTTATGCGCGGCGTGCCCAAAGAGATCGACGAGACCGCTTATATCGACGGCTATTCCTTTGGCCGCTTCTTCATCCAGATCTTTATGCCGCTGATCGCCAGTGGCATCGGGGTGGCAGCCTTTTTCTGCTTTATGTTTTCCTGGGTGGAATTGCTGTTGTCGCGCACGCTGACGGCAGTGGCGGCCAAGTCGATTGCCTCGACGATGACGCGCACGGTGTCTGCAAGCGGTATGGATTGGGGCGTGCTGGCGGCGGCTGGCGTGCTGACGATCTTGCCCGGCGCCTTGGTCATCTACTTTGTCCGCAATTACATCGCCAAGGGCTTTGCCCTGGGCCGCGTATAAAAGGGATTTATCATGCTCGACTGGATGGCTTGGACCACCGCGACCGCCGCCTTTTTCGTCTGCATCGCCTGCCTTTTGGTGATCTTTACGACGCTTGCGATCAAATATCCCGAGACGCCGCGCATAGGGGTGCTGCGGATCGAGACCACACGCGGGGATCGCCTGTTCATCACACTTCTTGGCTCTGCCTTTATCAATCTGGCATGGCTGGGGCTTGAAATAGCACCGCAACCCTATGCGATGCTTGCCTGCCTGATCTACGCCGCAGCGGTCTTTCGCTGGGTGTAATCAGTTTCGCCGCGGCGGGTGCCTTTGCACCGGCCGTATAGCTACGGTTCTAAAGGGAGGAAACCACGTGAACCTTACTCTAAAATCCTCAACAGCCCTGGCGCTTGCGCTTGGTCTGCTGGCGGGTCCGGCCATGGCCGATATGGACTCTGCCAAGAAATTTCTAGATGCGGAAATCGGCGATTTGTCTACACTCAGCCGCGCTGATCAAGAAGCTGAAATGCAGTGGTTTATGGACGCCGCCAAGCCCTTTGCCGGCATGGAAATCAAGGTGGCCTCGGAAACGCTGACCACGCATGAATACGAATCCAAAGTCTTGGCGGATGCTTTCACCAAGATCACCGGTATCAAGATCACCCACGATTTGATTGGCGAAGGCGATGTGGTTGAAAAGCTGCAAACCCAGATGCAGTCGGGCGAGAATATCTATGACGGATATATCAACGACTCGGACTTCATCGGCACCCATTGGCGCTATCAGCAGGTGCGCAACCTGACCGACTGGATGGCGAATGAGGGCAAAGACGTCACCAATCCGGGCCTTGATCTTGCGGACTTTATCGGCACCTCGTTCACCACGGCGCCAGATGGCAAGCTTTACCAGCTGCCGATTCAGCAATTCGCCAACCTTTACTGGTTCCGTCAGGATTGGTTCACCGATCCGAAAAACATGGCCGATTTCAAAGCTCAATACGGTTATGATCTGGGCGTTCCAATCAACTGGTCGGCCTATGAAGACATCGCGGCCTTCTTTACCGGGCGCGAGCAGGACGGCAAGGCTGTCTATGGTCACATGGACTATGGCAAAAAAGACCCATCGCTGGGCTGGCGTTTCACCGATGCCTGGCTTTCGATGGCTGGGAACGGCGACAAGGGCCTGCCAAACGGCAAACCAGTTGACGAATGGGGCATCCGCGTTGATGCCAATGATCGCCCTGTCGGGTCTTGCACCTCGCGCGGGGGGGACACCAACGGGCCGGCTTCGGTCTATGCGGTGCAGAAATACGTTGATTGGCTGAAAGCCTATGCGCCACCTGCCGCTGCTGGCATGGTGTTTGGCGAAGCAGGCCCCGTGCCTGCGCAGGGTGAAATCGCTCAGCAGATCTTTTGGTACACCGCTTTCACCGCCGATATGGTGAAGGATGGCTTGCCAGTTGTGAACGCAGACGGGACACCAAAATGGCGGATGGCACCTTCGCCACACGGGCCATATTGGAAAGACGGCATGAAGCTGGGATACCAAGATGTGGGTTCCTTCACTTTGATGAAATCCACCCCAGAAGATCGGGCAAAAGCAGCTTGGCTTTATGGTCAGTTCATCGTCTCCAAGACGGTTGACGTCAAAAAATCGCAAGTCGGTCTGACCTTTGTGCGCGAATCCACCATCCGCGACAAAAGCTTTACCGAGCGTGCGCCAAAGCTGGGTGGCCTGATCGAATTCTACCGCTCGCCAGCGCGCGTGCAGTGGACGCCAACCGGCACCAACGTGCCTGACTATCCAAAGCTGGCACAGCTGTGGTGGCAGAACATTGGCGATGCGTCTTCGGGGGCAAAGTCGGTTCAAGAGGCCATGGACAGCCTTTGTGCTGAACAGGAAAAGGTCATGAGCCGTATCGAGGCTTCGGGCGTGCAGGGCGATATCGGTCCGAAAATGGCCGAAGAGCATGATCTGGCTTGGTGGAATGCCGAGTCTGTCAAAAACGGCTCGCTTGCGCCGCAGCTGATGCTGGCGAATGAAAAGGAACAGGGGCAGACCATCGCCTATGAAGACCTGATCAAGTCCTGGCAATAAGCCTGACGTCTGGGGCCATATCTTGGCCCCAGACACCAGATACGAAATTCTGCTTAATTTAAGATCGGATTTTCGGTATCCGGTGCAGTGGCTGCACCCCGGTGTGGCCGCCTCTTTCAGCCCAAGATGGGGAATTTGCATGCGTTATGTCCTTGCAATCGATCAAGGCACCACCTCGACCCGCGCGATTTTGTTCGATGCCGAGATGCGTGCGACGGCCCAAGCTCAAGAAGAATTCACCCAACATTTCCCGCAGTCTGGCTGGGTTGAACATGATCCCGCTGACCTTTGGGCGACGACGCTGGCCACCTGCCGCGCCGCGATTGCTCAGGCCGGGATTGGCCCGCAAGACGTTGCGGCCATCGGCATCACCAATCAGCGCGAGACTGTGATCGTCTGGGACAAAGCCACCGGCGTGCCGCTGCACAATGCGATTGTCTGGCAAGACCGCCGCACTGCGGATATGTGCCGTGATCTGCGCGAGGCGGGCCACGAGCCGATGATCACCCACCGCACCGGCCTTTTGCTGGACCCCTATTTTTCTGCCAGCAAGTTAAAATGGATCCTCGATCACACCCCGGGTGCTGCCGCGCGCGCCGCCAAAGGCGAGCTGTTGTTCGGCACCGTTGACAGCTTTCTGATCTGGAAACTAACCGGCGGGGCCGTTCATGCCACCGACGCCACCAATGCCGCGCGCACCATGCTTTACGACATTCGCAAGGGCCGCTGGAGCCAGACAATCTGCGATCTTTTGGGCATTCCGATGCAAATGCTGCCGGTGGTCAAAGATTGCGCCGATGATTTTGGCAAAACTCTGCCCGCGCATTTTGGGGCTGCGATCCCGATCCACGGCGTGGCGGGCGATCAGCAAGCGGCGACGGTTGGGCAGGCTTGCTTTCAACCCGGCATGTTGAAATCGACCTATGGCACGGGCTGCTTTGCTCTGCTGAACACGGGCGACACGCCGGTGAGCTCGACGCATCGGCTGTTGACCACCATCGCTTATCAGCTGGACGGCAAGCCGACCTATGCGCTGGAAGGCTCGATCTTTGTGGCGGGGGCTGCGGTGCAATGGCTGCGCGACGGGCTTGGCCTGATCAAGGCCGCAGCCGAGACCCAAGTGCTGGCCGATCAGGCCGACCCGCAGCAAAATGTCATTCTGGTGCCAGCCTTTGTCGGTCTTGGCGCGCCCTATTGGAACCCCGATTGTCGCGGCGCGATGTTTGGTTTGACCCGCGGCACCGGACCTGCAGAAATGGCCAGGGCGGCGCTGGAAAGTGTCGGCTATCAGACCCGCGATCTGCTGGATGCGATGTCGGCCGATTGGCAGGCCGAGGGCGTGCAGCCGGTGTTGCGCGTCGATGGCGGCATGGCGGCCAGCGATTGGGCGATGCAGTTTTTGTCCGACATCATCGCCGCCCCAGTTGACCGCCCGAATATCCACGAGACCACAGCGCTTGGCGTGGCCTGGCTTGCGGGGATGCGGGCGGGGATTTACCCCGATCAGCAGGGCTTTGCAAAAACCTGGGCGCGCCAGACCCAATTCACCCCGCAGATGGACGATGCCCTGCGCCAATCAAAATACGCTGCGTGGAAAAAAGCCGTGCAGGCCACCCTCAGCGTCTAAAGGACGACCATGACCGATATGACACTGCGCCGCTATTTGACGGCAAGCGATCAACCCGCCAACCTGATCTTTCTGCTGGAAGACATCGCAAGCGCCTGCCGCATGATCGCAACGCTGGTGCGCGAGGGGGCTTTTGCCGGCAATCTTGGCTCGGCTGGCGCGGTCAATGTGCAGGGCGAGACCCAGAAAACGCTGGATATTTTGGCAAATGATGCCTTTGCGCGGATCTGTTCAAACAGCCCGCGTCTGGCAGCGCTGGTCTCGGAAGAGGTCGAGGAAGTAACCTGGCTGAAAGAGCCCGAGGCGGGCGATTATCTGCTCTATTTCGACCCTTTGGATGGCTCGTCCAATCTGGATGTAAACCTGTCGGTCGGCTCGATCTTTGCGGTGATGCAGGTGGAAAAAGACGGCGACCGCAATGTTTTGCACGCGGGCAGGCGGCAGCTTTGCGCGGGCTATGCGCTTTATGGCCCCTCGACCATGCTGGTGCTGACCGATGGCACCGCGGTGTCAGGCTTTACCTGCCAACATGGCACGGGCGACTTTTTGCTGACGCATCCAAAGATGCAAGTGCCTGAAGAAACGTCGGAATTCGCGATCAACACCTCGCGCTACCGCCACTGGGATGCCCCCATTCGCCGCTATGTCGATGAATGCGTCGCAGGCGAAGAGGGGCCGCGCGGGCGGTCTTTCAACATGCGCTGGACGGCGTCGATGGTGGCAGAAATTCACCGGATTTTGACGCGAGGCGGGGTGTTTTTGTATCCGGCTGACCGCGAAAACCGCAAAGCAGGCGGCAAATTGCGGCTGATGTATGAGGCCAACCCTATGGCAATGATCATCGAACAGGCGGGCGGGGCGGCGACGACCGGGATCCTGCCGATTTTGGATATTGCCCCCATTGGGCCACACCAGCGCGTGCCGGTTATCTTGGGCTCGAAGGCCGAAGTTGCGCGGCTGAATGGCTATCATCGCGTGGAAAAGGCGTAACCCATGGCTCTTATTTCCCTGCGCCAACTTCTTGATCATGCGGCAGAGCACGGCTACGCGCTGCCGGCTTTCAACGTCAATAATATGGAACAAATGCTGGCGATTATGGCGGCGGCTGCGGCAACAGACAGCCCGGTGATCATGCAGGCCAGTCGCGGCGCGCGCGCCTTTGCCAATGACATCGTGCTGTCGCATCTGATCCGTGCCGCGATCGAGCTTTACCCGCAGATCCCCGTTTGCATGCACCAAGACCACGGCAATTCGCCGGCCACCTGTATGTCTGCAATCACAAACGGTTTTTCCTCGGTGATGATGGATGGGTCGCTGCAAGCCGACGGCAAGACCCCTGCCGATTTTGCCTATAATGTCGCGATCACCGCCAAAGTCACCGAGATGGCGCATCTGGTCGGCGTCTCGGTCGAGGGCGAGCTTGGCCATCTTGGCTCACTTGAAACCGGCAAGGGCGAGGTTGAGGACGGCCACGGATACGAGGGCCGCTTTGATCGCGCCTCGCTGGTGACCGATCCCGATGAGGCCGCCGAATTTGTGCGCATGACCCGGGTCGATGCCCTGGCCGTGGCAATTGGCACCTCGCACGGCGCCAATAAATTTTCGCGCCGCCCCGACGGTGAGATTTTGGCGATGGAGGCGCTGAAGCAAATTCACGCCCGCATTCCCGATACGCATCTGGTGATGCACGGCTCGTCCTCGGTGCCGCAAGAGTTGCAGGATAAGATTAACGCCTATGGCGGCAAAATCGCGCCAACCTGGGGTGTGCCGGTCGAAGAAATTGAGCGTGGTATCAAATTTGGCGTGCGCAAAGTCAACATTGACACTGATTTGCGCATGGCGCTGACCGGGGCGATCCGCAAGGTTTTTGCCGAGAACCCTGCCGAATTTGATCCGCGCAAATATCTTGCACCGGGTGTTGCGGCGATGTCGGCGGTCTGCCGCGATCGCTTTGAACGCTTTGGCGCAGCCGGGATGGCAGGCAAAATCGTGCCCCTGCCGCTGTCCGAGATGGCCAAGCGCTATGCCGCAGCGCCGCTTTTGGCCTGAACTGGTGGTGTTTTCCTTTTACAGCCCGCAGGTGCTTCACTTTGGTCGCGGCCAAGGCCAGCACTGTGCGAATTTGGCAAAATCATTTGGAACCAAAGCCTTAGTGGTTCACGGGTCGACGACTGCAAGAGCCGAATGGCTGGTGCAGTCTTGCCGCGAAGCCGGTCTGACGCTGCGCACTCTGAGCTGTCTGGGCGAGCCAAGCCTGCCCGATGTAGAACAAGCGCTGCAACACATCGCGGGCTTTTCGCCGGATGTGGTTATCGGGCTTGGTGGCGGTTCGGTGCTGGATTTTGCCAAGGCCTTGGCGGCGCTGATTGGCTGCGCCAGTCCGCCGCGCGATTATCTGGAGGTGGTGGGCCGCGGCCGTGCGCTGGATGTAGCACCCATTCCGCTGATTGCGCTGCCAACCACCGCAGGGACGGGGGCCGAGGTTACAAAAAACGCGGTGATTTTGGTGCCAGAGTATGGCATTAAGGTCAGCCTGCGCGATCCGCGCATGGTGCCGCAGATTGCTATTGTTGATCCCAACCTGATGCAGGGCGCGCCAAGACGGGTGGCCTTGGCGGCGGGATTGGATGCGCTGACGCAGGTGATCGAACCCTATGTGTCGCGGCGTGCCAATCTTATGACCGATGCTTTGTGTCAGGCCGCGATTCCAACTGGTTTTGCGGTGTTGCGCGATCTGGTGGAGCATGACGGACCGCAGGCTTGGGACAAAATGGCTTGGGTCAGCAGCTGCGGCGGCCTGGCCTTGGCAAATGCCGGATTGGGCGCGGTGCATGGGCTGGCGGGGGTCATTGGCGGCAAAACCAAAGCCCCGCATGGCGAGATTTGCGGCGCGCTTTTACCCGCGGTTCTGAACGCGCATCTTATCAAAGCCGAGCCTGACAGCGAAGTGGCGCGGCGTTTGCGATTTATTTTGCAGCACATCGACATCCATTTCGCCTTGGCAGAACCGGACAGTGGCATTGAAGCCTTGCGCATCTGGAGCAAGGCAATGGGCATTCGAGGGCTGGGCGCGATGGGGCTTAACCTTTCGGCATGCCCCCAGATTGCAACGGAGGCGGCCGAGGCGTCTTCGATGAAGGGCAATCCTTTTGCCTTGTCACATGCAGAATTGGTGCAGATTTTACAGGCCTCACTTTCGTAATGGCCCGCCAAAGTGCTGGCGTAGGGCTAAAAGAAAAGCTCGACCGCACCCGCATCGCGGGTCTTGGCCGAGGGTTTGCCCCGCAGCGCATCTGCGATTTCTTGCAAATGCAGTAGGGACAAAGCCTCGGTCATCTCGACCGGGGCCGAGGAATAGCTTGCCGAGATTTGCTGCAAAAATCGGCCAAGATCGCCGATTTTCTGCGTCATTAAATCCATGCCTTGCAGCGCGCGCCAATTGGCCAGATCAAAGGGGGTTTGTGCCCTGGCCAATGTATCTTGAATGATGGTTTCTAGGCTCAGGACCCATTAATCGTCTTGCGGTCGCCTTGGCTGCGTGATTCACGCTCCCGAACTGATGGGGGCAATGATGAGTAATCTTTTCTGGCTGACCGACGTGCAGATGGACCGGCTTCGGCCGTTCTTTCCCAGGTCCCACGGCAAGCCACGGGTCGATGACCGGCGCGTGTTGAGCGGGATAATCTTCATCAATCGCAAAGGCTTGCGGTGGTGTGATGCGCCCCGGGAGTATGGGCCGCCTAAGACGCTCTACAATCGTTGGAAGCGATGGAGCGACAGGGGGGTCTTCGCCCGGATGATGGAGGGTCTGGCCGCTGAGGGCACTGAGCAGAAGACCATCATGATCGATGCAACTTATCTGAAAGCCCACCGCACGGCCTCGAGCCTCCGGGTAAAAAGGGGGGCGCGGGCGCCTGATCGGGCGCACGAAAGGCGGGCTCAACACCAAACTGCACGCTGTGACCGACGCCACGGGGCGGCCAATCCGGTTCTTCATGACGGCTGGCGAGGTCAGCGACTATACCGGGGCAGCCGCGATGCTGAGCAGCCTGCCAGCCTCCGATTGGCTGATCGCAGATCGAGGCTACGATGCCGACTGGTTCAGAGATGCTTTGAAAGACAAAGGCATACGGGCCTGCATCCCGGGCCGGAAGTCACGCGGCAAAGTCGTCCGCTACGATAAGCGCCGCTACAAACGACGCAATCGCATCGAAATCATGTTCGGTAGACTGAAGGACTGGCGACGTGTCGCCACGCGCTACGACAGGTGCCCGAAGGTGTTCCTCTCTGCCATCGCCCTCGCTGCGACCGTTCTCTTCTGGCTTTGAAAATCAATGAGTCTGGAACCTAGAAAGACGGTGATCCTTGGCATGGCCGTGATTGTGGGGCTGGGGCTTGGGGTGATGCTGGCCTTTTTGAAGGAATATGCGCTTGGCGGCATCACCTCGGCGCATCAATTGCAAAATGTCTTGCACGTCGGGGTTTCGGTTGGCCTGCCCGATGTCGGGCGACGCGACGCGGGCCGCCCTGCCGATCTGGTGACACGCGCGCCGCTCTCGCCCTATGCTGAAAGCTTTAGAAAGCTGCGCGCTGCACTGGAGTGGCAGGCCGAACGCGCGCCGGTGCAAAGTGGCGCGCGGGTGATCCTGATTTGCTCGGCTCTGCAAGGCGAAGGCAAAACCACAACCGCCATAGCCCTTGCGCGGACCTATGCCTTGTCAGGGGCTGCGGTTTTGCTGATCGACGCCGATCTGCGCAACCCTTCGGTCGCGGCGCGCTTGGGGACGACCGAGGCGGCAGGCCTGTTAGAGCATTTGTCGGGCTCGAGTTTGGACGCCGTTGCTCCACAGACGTTGCAAGACCCGCTCTCGCCGTTGCGGGTGCTGACGGCTGGGGTGCGCCAAACCGTGCCGACGGATCAGCTGTTGAACGGCAAGGCGTGGCAAGACTTGCTTGCCAACCTGAAACAAGATTTCGATGTCATCGTGATCGACAGCCCGCCGATCTTGCCGGTGGTCGATACCCGCTATCTGCTGCGCCAGGCCGATGTGGTGGCGCAAGTGGTGCGCTATGGCACAACCCCGCAAGCCGCCGCGCGCGAGGCGGCCCAGCAGGCGCATGACCGGCTGCGGCCCGATGCGCAGCTGATTGGGGTGCTCAGCCACGAGGTTTTGGGCATCGGCAGCTATGCCGCCTATTCTGCGCAGACCTAGACCTAGGCCAGCGCGCTTTGCCCTAAAGCTTTCTTAGCCAGGAATATGCAAGCTTTGCTTCTGCGCCTTTGGGGTGGGGCGGGCATTTTAGTGACAAAATATCTTAAAGCATGTTAAAATCATATCCTTATGGCGTGCCTCTTGCACGGATGTGACGCAATTCTGCCCCTCCGGTCCCTTTCCCTGACAGCGCTTGCCCCCACAAACAGGGGGCTTTTACAGGCCGAAGGGAAAGCCGCCAATGTCAGACCGATTGCGCCGCCGCAGCACCGGACTTATGGCCACAGTGCTTGTGCTCCTGATGTTTTCTCCCGCGGCCACGCTGCAGGCGCGAACCGCGCTGCGGGTCATTCACAAAGATATGGGGGGCGATCTGCAGGACCGTCTGGCGGAAGTTGAAGTTTTACGCGGGCAGGGTGTCGCCGTGCGGATCGAAGGCACCTGCGTTTCGGCCTGCACGCTTTATCTGGGGCTGCCGAAAACCTGCGTCACTGAAACGGCGATTTTGGGCTTTCATGGCCCGCGCACCCGCTTTGACGGGCTGCCTTTGCCGCGCGCCAGCTTTGAGCGCCTTAGCCAACAGATGGCCAGCCATTACCCGCCGGCACTGCGGCACTGGTTCATGACCAAAGCGCGGCTGGTGACACAAAGCTACTATGCGCTGACGGCGGCGCAAGCGGTCGCGCTGGGGGTGGCGCGCTGTACCTAGCCGCGGGTTTTCGAAGATCCGAGTTTTTCTCTTGCCAGACGCCTATGCCACAGGCTACCAAATCCATGTCAAGATCGGGAGAATCCAGCAGGAAACTTCTGGTGCCGAAGGAGCAAACGCCCCGTTAAACTCTCAGGCCAAAGGACCGTTCTGACAAACAGACTCTGGAGAGTGGCGCGCCCGCGCCCGCCGAAGGGATAACGATCTCAGGCACCCCGTTGGGGTAAGGACAGAGGGGGCATCGTGGGGTGGGGATTGGCCTGCCTGCTCGGTGCCGGTGTTATTTTCCGGCGGAACTTGGGGGCTGTTTTGGCCGAAGACCTGGACTATCTGGCTTTGCACGACCTGCATCTGGCTTTGGGCGGCAAGATGGTGCCCTTTGCGGGCTACCATATGCCAGTGCAATATCCGGCTGGGGTGATGCAAGAACATCTGCATTGTCGCGCTGCAGCTGGGCTTTTTGACGTCAGCCACATGGGGCAGGTAATCTTGCGCCCGAAACACAGCTATCAGGCGATGGCTTTGGCGTTTGAGGCGCTGATGCCTGTCGATGTGCTGGGGCTGGCCGAGGGGCGGCAACGCTACGGGCTGTTTACCAATGAAACCGGCGGCATTCTGGACGATCTG
This sequence comes from Cypionkella sp., assembly GCA_023255415.1. Classification (GTDB taxonomy): domain Bacteria; phylum Pseudomonadota; class Alphaproteobacteria; order Rhodobacterales; family Rhodobacteraceae; genus Cypionkella. Next base: position 64,681 of record JALRIN010000001.1, read on the forward strand.
ATGTTTGCCAACCGCGGCGATCATGTCTTTGTCGTGGTCAATGCCGCCTGCAAGGCCGCCGATATCGCCCATATGACGGCGCATCTGTCGCAGGTGTGCGAGGTGATCCCGGTGACGGATCGCGGCCTTTTGGCGCTGCAAGGCCCGCAGGCCGAGGCCGCTTTGGCGCGGCTGATCCCCGGTGTCACCGCAATGCGTTTTATGGATGTCGCGGTGCTGGGCTGGCAGGGCCAAGATCTATGGATCTCGCGCTCGGGCTATACCGGCGAGGATGGTTTCGAGATTTCGGTGCCCGCAGGCCTTGCCGAAGCCTTGTCCCGCGCGCTTTTGGAACAGCCCGAAGTGATGCCGATCGGCCTTGGCGCGCGTGACAGCCTGCGGCTGGAGGCGGGGCTTTGCCTTTACGGCCATGACATTGACGCCACCACCAGCCCTGTCGAGGCGGGGCTTGCTTGGGCCATTCAAAAGGCGCGGCGTGCGGGTGGTGCAAGGGCGGGCGGCTTTCCGGGCGCGGCGCGGATTCTGGCCGAATTGGCCGAGGGTGCGCAGCGCAGTCGTGTTGGCCTGCGCCCGCAAGGCCGCCAACCGATCCGTGAAGGCTCGCCGCTTTTCGCGCCAAACGCCACACCCGTTGGCAGCGTCACCTCTGGCGGTTTCGGCCCTTCGGTGGCGGCCCCTATCGCCATGGGCTATGTCGCGCGCGCCTTTGCCAGCGCAGGCACCGCCATAGAAGCCGAGGTGCGCGGCAAGATGCTGCCGGTTACCGTCTCGGATATGCCTTTCTATTCAACACGTTACAAACGCTGAGGGTTTAAGATGAAGTATACCAAAGAACATGAATGGCTGCGCGTCGAGGGCGATCTGGTTGTGGTCGGCATCACCGAACATGCCGCCACCGCGCTGGGCGATGTGGTGTTTGTCGAACTGCCCGAGGTGGAAACCGTTATCGCCGAGGGCGACGAAGTTGTGGTGATCGAAAGCGTCAAGGCGGCTTCGGATATTCTGGCGCCCTTGGACGGCGAGATTGTCGAAGTGAACCAAAAGCTGGTCGAAAACCCTGCCTTGGTAAACGAAGACCCAATCGGCGCCGCATGGTTTTTCAAAGTGCGTGTCGATGATTTGTCGGTTCTGGACGAGTTCATGGACGAAGACGAATACAACGACCTGATCGGATAAACGCAAAGGGGCGCTAACCCCTTGAATTTAATGCCTGTCGGCTTCCTTTCGGGGGCTGATCCCTTATACCCAAAAGGAACGCAGCATGGCCTTTACCCCTGTCGACTATAACCCCTATGATTTTGCCAACCGCCGTCACATTGGCCCTTCGCCCGCTGAAATGGCGGCGATGCTTCAGGCGATTGGTGTGCCCAGTCTGGACGCGCTGATCGACGAAACCGTGCCGGCAAGCATCCGGCAAAGCAGGCCGCTCAGTTGGGCGCCGCTGTCTGAACACGGGCTTTTGGCGCGAATGCGCGAGGTGGCGGGCCGCAACAAGGTGATGACCTCGCTGATCGGGCAAGGCTATTACGGCACAGTGACGCCACCTGCGATCCAGCGCAATATCTTGGAAAATCCGGCCTGGTATACCGCCTATACCCCCTATCAGCCCGAAATCGCGCAAGGCAGGCTCGAGGCATTGCTGAACTATCAAACCATGGTCTGCGATCTGACCGGCCTGCCCGTGGCCAACGCCAGCCTATTGGACGAGGCAACCGCCGCTGCCGAAGCCATGACGATGGCCGAGCGCGTGGCAAAATCCAAGGCCAAGGCGTTTTTTGTTGATGAAGACTGCCACCCGCAAACCATCGCCGTGGTGCAAACCCGCGCCGAGGCGCTGGGCATCCCTGTTCTGGTGGGTCCTGTGCAAGGGCTTGATCCAAATGCAGTTTTCGGTGCGCTGTTCCAATACCCCGGCACATTTGGCGCGGTGCGTGACTTTAGCGATCAGATCACGGCCCTGCATGAGGCCAAGGCGATTGCAGTGGTGGCGACCGATCTTTTGGCGCTTTGTTTGCTGAAAGAACCGGGCGCGATGGGGGCCGATATTGCGGTCGGGTCCAGCCAGCGCTTTGGCGTGCCGATGGGCTACGGCGGCCCGCATGCGGCGTTTTTCGCCTGCCGCGACGAGCACAAGCGCGCCATGCCCGGCCGGATTGTTGGCGTCTCGGTCGATGCGCGCGGCAATCAGGCCTACCGTTTGTCGCTGCAAACCCGCGAACAACATATTCGCCGCGAAAAGGCCACGTCGAACGTCTGCACTGCCCAAGCGCTGCTGGCGGTGATGGCCTCTTTCTACGCGGTGTTTCATGGCCCCAAGGGCCTGCGTGCCATTGCCGAGCGCGTGCATTTCATGACCGACCGCATCGCGCGCGGGCTCAAGGCTGCGGGGGCTAAAGTCTCGCCCGAGGCGTTTTTTGACACCATCACCGTCGAGGTGGGCGTGGGCCAAGCCGGTATCTTGGCGGCCGCGCGGCACGAAGGTCTGAACTTTCGCAAAATCGGGCTGGACCGGGTTGGAATTTCGCTGGATGAAACCACAGACGAGCGGGTCTTGTCCCTGATTTTAAAGGCCTTTGGCATTGACGGCGTCGCCCCGCACCGCGCGGCACTGGCCTTTCCGGAAAGCCAATTGCGCACCACCGACTATATGACGCATCCGGTGTTTCACATGAACCGCGCCGAGTCCGAGATGATGCGCTATATGCGCCGCTTGTCGGACCGCGATTTGGCGCTGGACCGTGCGATGATCCCGCTGGGATCTTGCACGATGAAGCTGAACGCGGCTGCCGAAATGATGCCGATCACCTGGCCTGAATTCGGCTCTCTGCATCCCTTTGTGCCAAAAGATCAAGCGCTTGGCTATCACGAGGCAATCAGTGATCTTGCGGAAAAGCTTTGTGAAATCACCGGCTATGATGCGTTTTCGATGCAGCCAAACTCGGGTGCGCAGGGCGAATATGCCGGGCTTTTGACCATTGCCGCCTATCACCGCGCGCGCGGCGACGCGCAGCGCAACATCTGCCTGATCCCCGTGTCGGCGCATGGCACCAATCCGGCTTCGGCGCAGATGGCGGGAATGCAGGTTGTCGTCGTGCAGGCGATGCCGAATGGCGATATCGACGTCGAAGATTTCCGCGCCAAAGCCCAAGCAGCGGGGGATCGGCTGGCCGCCTGCATGGTGACCTATCCCTCTACCCATGGTGTGTTTGAAGAAACCATCCGCGATATCTGCGATATCACCCATCAGCTCGGCGGCCAAGTCTATCTGGACGGGGCCAATATGAACGCGCTGGTCGGGCTGGTGAAGCCGGGGGAAATTGGCGCCGATGTCAGCCATTTGAACCTGCACAAAACCTTTGCCATCCCGCATGGCGGCGGCGGTCCGGGTATGGGGCCGATTGGCGTCAAGGCGCATCTTGCACCGCATTTGCCCGGCCACCCCGAGACAGGTGGTGCCGAAGGGCCGGTAAGCGCGGCCCCCTTTGGATCGGCCTCTATCTTGCTGATTTCATGGGCCTATTGTCTGATGATGGGCGGCGAGGGGCTGACGCAGGCAACGCGGGTGGCGATTTTGAACGCCAATTACATCGCGGCGCGGCTGCAGGGGCAGTATCCGATCTTGTTCATGGGCAACAAGGGGCGTGTCGCGCATGAATGCATCCTTGACACCCGCCTCTTCGCCGAGGTGGGCGTTACGGTGGATGACATCGCCAAGCGTTTGATTGATAATGGCTTTCACGCGCCAACCATGTCTTGGCCCGTCTCGGGCACCTTGATGGTAGAGCCGACAGAATCTGAGACCAAGGCCGAGATCGACCGATTTATCACCGCACTTTTGGCGATCCGCGCTGAAATCCGTGCGGTCGAGGCGGGTGAGATTTCCAGCCAAGACAGCCCGCTGCGCCACGCTCCGCATACGGTCGAGGATCTGGTGGCCGACTGGACCCGCGCCTACCCGCGCGAGCAAGGCTGCTTTCCGCCTGGCGCGTTTCGGGTCGATAAATATTGGCCGCCGATTGGCCGCGTCGACAATGTCTTTGGCGACCGCAATCTGATCTGCACCTGCCCACCGCTGGAAAGCTATATGCAGGCGGCCGAATAGCATAAGCTGCGGCGATACGTCGTTTTTGTGCCGCGGCAGGGCGCGGGATGATTGACAGCTTTGGGGGCGGGCCGCTAGGCCTGCCGCCATGAAGTCTGCAGCCCCTCCATCGACCTTTCTGACCGGCTTGGCCGGGGCGCTGCCGATTATGCTGGGCTATTTCCCGATCGCCTTTTCCTTTGGCGTGGGGGCGGTGCGCGCGGGTCTGAGCCCGACCGAGGCTGCGGGCCTGTCGGTGATTATCTATGCAGGGGCCGCGCAGTTTTTGGCGCTGGCGCTGATTGCAGGCGGCGCGCCGGTTTTGGTTGCGGCCTTTACCTTGATCGCGATGAACCTGCGCCATGTGCTTTATGGCCCTGCGCTGATGAAGCGGGCAGGGCCCGCCGCGCGCAAACGCTGGGCGCTTTTCTGGGCCTTTGGGCTGACGGACGAGGTGTTTGGTGCGGCGCTGGGCGCGCTGGCGCGGGGGCGTCCGTTTTCGGAAAGTTATATGTTCGGGCTTGGGCTTGGCGCCTATGCGGCTTGGGTGTCGGGCACGCTGCTGGGGGCCTATGCAGGGGGCGGCGCGCTGGACGGCTGGCCGGTGCTAGAGGCGGCCTTGGGCTTTATGCTGCCGGCGTTGTTCTTGGCGCTGCTGTTGTCGATCATGTCGCGCGCGCAAGTGCCGGTGATTGCGGTGGCCGTAGCGGTTACGGTTTTGGTCACGCTGATCGGCTCGGGCACTCTGGGGATTTTGGCGGGAATGCTGGCGGGGGCGGTGACAGGAATGCTGCGGAGGTCTGCAGATGCGCAGTGAGGTTTTGACGCTGGCGCTGCTGGTGGGCTTTTGCACCTGGGCGTTTCGGGTGTTTCCAACGCGGGCCGATCTCTCGACCTTGGCCCCCACCGGAATTCTAGCGCGATTTTTGGCGGCAACCGGCCCCGCGGCGATTGCGACGCTGTTTGTGGCTTCGGTGATGCCCTGGCTGCAAGGCGGGGTGGCGCTGCCGATGATCGGCGGCATTGCGGCGGTTTTGGCAGTCTATGCAGGCAGCCGGTCGGTGGTTGCAGCGACGCTTGCGGGGGCGGCAGTCTATGGATTTGCGGTCTGGGGGCTTGCATTTTGGGCCTAGCGCCCACATCTTATTCGAAAAGATGAATGTGAGGTTTGTAATGGAAGCTGTGAAACTTGCTTGTGCCACCTGTGGGCAGATGAACCGCGTGCCGGTTGATCGGCTGAGTGCTGGCCCGAAATGCGGTTCTTGTGGCGAGGCTTTGGTCGATGGCCGGGTTATCGAGCTGGACGCCAAAGCGCATGACAAGGCCACGCGCGGCGATGATCTGCCGCTGCTGGTGGATTATTGGGCGCCTTGGTGCGGGCCTTGCCGGCAGATGGCGCCCGAATTTGTCAAAGCCGCGCAAAGTCTGAAGGGGCGCGCGCGTCTGGCCAAGCTGAACACCGAAGACAACCCGCAGATCGCGCAGCGCACGCGCATTCAGGGCATTCCGGCCTTGGTTTTGTATCGTGGCGGCCGCGAGGTGGCGCGTTTGGCCGGCGCGCGCCCTGCCAGCGATATCGTCGCCTTTGTGCAGGGCCATATCGCCTGATAGGCACGGCCGTTCCAGACAATTCGATTTGCATTTAACACGCGGTAAAGTTGAGCCAGATCAAGGAAATCGAGGATTTCAAGGCATAGGCTGCTGTCGTAACAGCAAAGGAGGCCAGAATGTCACGCCTAATGATGATCCTTTTTTCGATGATCTCGACAACCCTGATGGGAATCGGAATCGTAGTCGCTTTGGTGACGCGCCACGACACGCTTCAACCCATTCTGATCGCCGCAGCGCTGGGATTTGTTCTTGCCCTGCCGGTCTCTTGGTTCGTCGCAAGGCAAATCGAAACCTGAACTTTGGGAGCCAGAGGCCTTTGTCTTCATTGGCAAAGGAGGGGGGAGCGGGATCTTGAGAGCAAGCGCGTGGAGGTTAATTTTCGGGCTGGATCTGCCATTAATGGTATACTTTTCTCTAGCACCACCTTAGATTGTGTTAGGGCCAAGCCTTAAGAAATCATCGAAATTCGCGAAAACAGCGGACTCAAGATCCTCGAGAGGAGGCGCTTGACCATGAAACGATCTGTAGCTGTGATATTTGCGATTGTTGCCTTTGTTTTAATGGGCCTAAGTGTTGCCGTTGCCTATATGTTGGGCAACGCGGTGCGGCCTGCGATCTGGCTTTGCGCCTTGATTGGCGCTTTGCTTGCGTTGCCGACGACGCAGTTTGTTGTTACGATGTTGGAAGACGACGAACGATAAGGATCAGCGCATGTCGCAGCCAAAAGGGTATTCTGTTCTGCAGATCGGGCTCCATTGGGGTGTGGCTGCGCTGATCTTGTTTCAGCTGGTCTTGGGCGAGGATATGAGCCACGCATGGCGCGGGTTCAACAAAACCGGGGTGGCAGAGATGTCGCTGTCGGTCTGGGCGCATATCGGTGTGGGCGTGGCGATCTTGGCTTTTGTGCTGTGGCGTTTGGTGCTGCGGTTCAGCCGTGGCGTGCCGGCCGATCCTGCGGGCACCTCGCCGATGATGGCTTTGGTGGTGCATTGGGGCCATATCGGGCTTTATGCCCTGATGCTGGCGGTGCCGCTGACCGGTCTTATCGGTTGGTATGGCAATCAATCGCTGATGGTCGAGGCGCATGGCTGGCTAAAGCCCGTGCTGATCGTGGTGATCTTGGGCCATATTGCGGCGGCGCTTTACCATCAGTTTATTCTGAAAGACGGTCTTTTGCTGCGGATGAAGCGGCCGCAGGACTAGGCCTGTAAGAACACCTCGACGGTTTGTTCAAAGGCGCGCGGGCTTTCGGCATGCAGCCAGTGGCCAGCATAGGGCAGCTTTGCAAAGCGCGCCTTTGGGAACAGCGCCTTTATGGTGTCGCGGTGCTCGGCGCGCACATAATGCGAGCGCCCGCCGGTCAGAAACAGCGTTGGCTGGTCAAACACGGCCTTGGTGTCAGGCCAGCCCACGATCTTGGGCATCTCTGCTTCCAGCACATCAAGGTTCAGCCGCCATGCGGGGGGCTGTGTCTTAAGGTCAAGCGATTGCAGGAAAAACGCCCGCAAGGCGGGGTCTTCGATCAGGGCCGAAAGCCTGCAGTCGGCTTCGCTGCGCTGGGTCAGATTGCTAAGATCCAGCGCCCGCATCGCGTGGATATGCCCCGATTGGTCATGGCCATAAGCCACAGGAGCGATATCGGCGACCACCAGTTTGCGCAGCAACTCGGGCCGCGTCAGCGCCAATTGCATCGCCGCCTTGCCGCCCATCGAATGGCCCAGCACATCCATCGGCGCACCATGGGCCATGATCACCTCGGCCAGATCCTGCGCCATATCGGGATAGCTTTGGCTGCTTTCACGCGGGCTTTGCCCGTGGTTGCGCATATCAACCGAAATCACATCGCGGCGGCTGGCAAGGTGGCGCGCGATCACGCCCCAGTTGCGCGCAGAGCCGAACAGCCCATGCACAATCAAAAGCGCAGGGGTTGCGGGCAGGGGGGCTGCGGCGGCGGTTAGAGTGGTGGCTAACATGGCAAAACCCTAGCGCGGATGGGATGGGCTGTCTGCCCCAAAGCGGTCTTGTGGCAAGATCCACCCATAAAAAAGGCCCCACAACTGCGGGGCCCTTGCGTCGTGTTGCGATATTTTACAGACTCGGATAGATCGGGAAGGCTTTGCAAAGCGCCTCGACACGGGCTTTCACCGATGCCTCGACGGCAGCGTTGCCATCTTCGCCATTGGCGGCAAGCCCGTCTACTACTTCGACAATCCACTGACCGATCTGGCGGAACTCTGCCTCGCCAAAACCACGGGTGGTGCCGGCAGGGGTGCCAAGCCGCACGCCCGAGGTCACCGTTGGCTTTTCAGGGTCAAAGGGAATGCCGTTCTTGTTGCAGGTGATATGGGCGCGGCCCAAGGCCTTTTCGGTGGCATTGCCCTTCACGCCCTTGGGGCGCAGATCGACCAGCATCACATGGGTGTCAGTGCCGCCGGTGACGATGTCGATGCCACCCTTCATCAGCTCATCAGCCAAAGCTTGAGCGTTTTTGATCACTTGCGCGGCATAGTCTTTGAACTCGGGGCGCAGTGCCTCGCCAAAAGCCACGGCTTTGGCGGCGATCACATGCATCAAGGGGCCGCCCTGAATGCCGGGGAAGATCGCCGAGTTGAATTTTTTCGCCAGCTCTTCGTTGTTGGTCAGGATCATGCCGCCGCGCGGGCCGCGCAGGGTTTTGTGGGTCGTGGTGGTCGCCACATCGGCATAGGGGAAGGGCGAAGGATGCGCGCCACCTGCCACAAGCCCAGCAAAATGCGCCATATCCACCAGAAGATAAGCACCAACCTTATCGGCAATCGCGCGGAAACGGGCAAAGTCGATCTGGCGCGGCACGGCAGAGCCGCCCGCGATGATCAGCTTTGGCTGATGCTCGACGGCCAGGGCTTCGACCTGATCATAATCGATCAGGCTGTCTTGCTGGCGCACACCGTATTTGATTGCGTTGAACCATTTGCCTGATTGGTTTGGCGCAGCCCCATGCGTCAGGTGGCCACCCGAAGCCAGATCCATGCCCAAAATGGTATCGCCGGGCTTTATCAGCGCGGTAAACACGCCTTGGTTGGCCTGCGAGCCCGAGTTTGGCTGCACATTGGCGAAGGCACAGCCAAACAGCTCTTTGGCGCGCTCGATCGCAAGGGTTTCGGCGACATCGACAAATTCGCAGCCGCCATAATAGCGCTTGCCCGGATAGCCTTCGGCGTATTTGTTGGTCATCACCGAGCCTTGCGCTTCCATAACTGCGCGGCTGACGATGTTTTCCGAGGCGATCAGCTCGATCTCGTGGCGCTGACGGCCCAGCTCGTTGGTGATCGAGCCGAAAAGCTCTGGATCACGGGTCGACAGGCTTTCGGTAAAAAATCCGGTGTCACGGTGGGCGGTCATGGCGTCTCCTGCGGTGAAGGGCGATTTAGGCTTATCTAGGCGATAGGGGGCCTAAGGAAAAGGCCGATTGCGACAGGAAAACGTCTGCGGGCGAAGTCTTGTTTCCGATACGAAACTTGTTACCGCTACCGCCGCCCTGTCAGGGGTTGAGTTTGGGGACAAAGCGGCCAAGACTGCAGGCCGCAGACAAGGGAGAGTCGGACGTGAGCTTTCAACGCATAGCCTTTGTGGCAAGCTCCGCTCCGGTGGCGCAAGAGGCTTTGGCCGAGATGATCGCGCTTTATGGCCAGCATGACCTTGCCAATGCCGATGTGGTGGTGGCGCTGGGGGGCGACGGCTTTATGCTGCAAACCCTGCATGAGACCAAGCAAAGCGAAGTGCCGGTTTACGGCATGAACCGCGGCACCATCGGGTTTTTGATGAATGCCTACTCGGCCGAAGATCTGCCCGCACGGCTTGCAGCCGCCGAGGGGGCAGTGATCAACCCTTTAGAGATGCGCGCGCTTTGTGTCGATGGCTCCGAAACCGTGCAACTGGCGATCAACGAGGTGTCGCTGCTGCGCTCGGGTCCGCAGGCGGCCAAGCTGCGGATTTCGGTCGATGGCAAGGTGCGGCTGGAAGAACTGGTTTGCGATGGGGTTTTGCTGGCTACCCCTGCCGGATCGACCGCCTATAACTATTCTGCCCATGGTCCGATTTTGCCGATTGGCTCGGATGTTCTGGCCCTGACGCCGATGGCAGCGTTTCGGCCAAGGCGCTGGCGGGGTGCGTTGCTGCCCAAGGGCGTCGTCGTGAGATTTGATGTTTTGGAACACGACAAACGCCCGGTGCGGGCCGATGCCGACAGCCGCCCGGTCACCGATGTGCTGCGGGTCGAGATCCGCTCGCAGCCCGCAATCCGGCATCACATTCTGTTCGATCCGGGCCATGGCTTGGAAGAGCGGCTGATTGTCGAGCAATTCGCCTAAGGTTTGCCCCAAGCCTCGATCTTGCGATAAAGCGTCGAGGGGGAAAGCTCGAGCATCCGCGCCGCCTTTGGCACCGAACCGCCGGTCTGGGCCAAGCTGGCCTCGATCACCATCCGCTCGATCTCGGCCAAAGGCCGGCCAATCAGACCCGCCAGCGCCATCTGCGGTGTGGGGGCCACAGGGGCTGGTTCGGCCACGCTGCTGGCGTGCAGCGATTTTGGCAACATCGACAGCTGCACTTGGCCTTCGTCATGCAGCACCACGATATTTCGGATGACATTCAGCAGTTGCCGCACATTCCCCGGCCATGGCAGCGAAAGGAAAAGCGCGCGGACTTCGGGGCTAAGACCTTGGAATATTTTTTGTTCCTCAAAGGCAAAGCGGTGCAAGGCTGCTTCGGCAATTTCCAAGACATCGGTGCCCCGCTCGCGCAGTGGTGGCATGTGGATCGGCACCACGAACAGCCGGTAGAACAGATCTTCGCGGAACTGGCCGCTTCGCACCGCCTCCATCGGGTCGCGGTTGGTGGCGCAGATGATACGCACATTCACCTTGCGCGGCCGGGTCGCCCCCACAGGCACAATCGTCGAGGTTTGCAAGAACCGCAGCAGTTTGGTCTGCAACGCGGGGGCCATTTCGCAGATTTCGTCCAGAAACAAGGTGCCACCATCGGCCGCCGAAGCAGCCCCCGGTTTGTCAGACAACGCCCCGGTAAAGCTGCCCTTCATATGGCCAAAAACTTCGGATTCCAGCAGATCTTGTGGAATGGCGCCGCAGTTCAGTGCAATAAAAGGCCCTTGACCGCGCGGCGATTGCGCATGCACCGCAAGCGCGCAAAGCTCTTTGCCGGTGCCACTTTCGCCGGTGATAAACACTGTCGCCGTCGAGCGAGCAACCGCACAGATCGTGGTTTCAATCTGGCGCATCGGCTCGGAGCTGCCGATAAAGGCGGTCTCAAGGGGGGGGGCTGCCTCTGTCACGCGCTCTATCCGATGGCTTTGGGTCAAACTGGCCCACTGGTCTTGCTGCAAACCGCAGCCAATTGGCCACGCGCAGGGTTACCCGTCGCGCGCCAATTGTCTAGCATGCTTTAGCCCTTGGCATAGCCCAGCGTTTGCAGCGCCTGGGTGATTTCATCCAAAATCGCCGGATCGTCGATAGTTGCGGGCATCTTCCAGGGCTTGCTGTCGGCGATATTCACCATGGTGCCGCGCAAAATCTTGCCCGAGCGGGTTTTGGGCAAACGGTCTACCACAATTGCGCGTTTGAAATCGGCAACCGGTCCGATTTTCTCGCGCATCAAGGCGACGCATTCTTTCACCACATCGGCGGGCGCGCGACCCGAGCCGGTATTCAGGCACAAAAACCCAATCGGTGTCTGGCCTTTCAGCGCATCGGCGACGCCAATCACCGCGCATTCGGCCACATCGCGGTGGTTGGCCAAAACCTCTTCCATAGCGCCGGTTGACAGCCGGTGCCCTGCCACATTGATCACATCATCGGTGCGCGCCATGATGTAAAGATAGCCATCCGCGTCAACATAGCCCGCATCGCCGGTTTCATAAAATCCGGGGAAATGCGCAAGATAAGACTTCTTGAACCGCTCTTCGGCGTTCCAAAGCGTGGGCAGGGTGCCCGGAGGCAGCGGCAGTTTGATCGCAATCGCGCCCAAAGTGCCGGGCGCCACCGGATGGCCGCCCTCATCAAGAATTTGCACATCAAACCCCGGCATCGCCACCGAAGGCGAGCCGATTTTGACCGGCAGATGTTCAATGCCCATCGGATTTGCGGCAATCGCATAGCCAGTTTCGGTCTGCCACCAATGGTCGATCACCGGCACTTTCACATGGGTCTGCGCCCAGGTGATGGTATCAGGATCGGCGCGTTCGCCCGCCAGATACAGGGTTTTCAGATTTGACAGATCATAGCGCGACGGCAGCTCGCCCTTTGGATCGTCGCGCTTGATGGCGCGCAGGGCCGTGGGGGCGGTAAAGAACGCCCGCACTTTGTGTTCTGAAATCACCCGCCAAAACGTGCCCGCATCGGGTGTGCCGACGGGCTTGCCTTCAAACACGATCGTGGTGCAGCCCGCGATCAGCGGCGCATAGCAGATATAGCTGTGCCCCACGACCCAGCCCACATCCGAGGCCGCCCAAAACACATCGCCCGCGCCGCAATCATAAATCGCGCGCATGGTCCAATTCAGCGCCACCAGATGGCCCGCGGTTGGCCGCACCACACCCTTCGGTGCGCCGGTGGTGCCCGAGGTGTAAAGGATATAGGCCGGATGATCGCCTGAAACCGGAACACATTCTGCCGGGGTCACGCCATATTGAAAGCTGTGCCAAGCCACATCACGGCCTTCAATCAGCTTGGCAACCTCTTGTTCGCGCTGCAAAATAACGCAGAAATCTGGCTTATGGCTGGCCATATCAATCGCCATATCCAGCAGCGGTTTGTAATGCACAACCCGGCTGGGCTCGATCCCGCAGCTGGCGGCGATAATGGCTTTTGGGGTGCAGTCGTCGATCCGCACCGCCAGCTCGGCAGCCGCAAAACCGCCAAAAACCACCGAGTGAATCGCGCCAAGACGGGCGCAGGCCAGCATCGCCTCCAACGCTTCGGGCACCATCGGCATATAGATGATCACCCGGTCACCCTTTTGCACACCCTTGGCGCGCAGTGCGCCTGCCAGCAAGGCGACGCGGGTTTGCAGCTCGGCATAGGTGATGCCATGTTTCGACTGCGTCACCGGGCTGTCATGGATGATCGCAAGCTGATCGCCGCGTCCGGCCAGAACATGGCGATCTACTGCGTTATAGCAGGCATTGACCGTGGCATCGGTGAACCATTCGTAAAGCGGCGCGCGGCTGTCGTTCAGCGCACGGCTTGGTGCCTGGACCCAGTCGATCTGCCCTGCGGCCTCCATCCAGAACGCCTCTGGGTCGGCCTTCCAGCCCGCATAAACCTCACTATAGCCCATAGATGCCTCCTCCAAAGCTGGCAAAGTGTTACGCGCCCGACCCCGAGTCGCGCAAGGTTTGCGAAGGTGTGGTGGCAAAAACTTTGCATATATTGCCAAAGTTTCGGCGCAAACATTTGCAAAGCGCCGAATTCTATGCCGAATGAGGTGAAAAATTGATGGGTTTGCAAAGTTTCCTGAAAAACTCTGCAAACCCAAGCTGTTTAGCCGTAATGCCCGACGGGCGTGCCAGCCAAGGCCGCGATGTTCAAAAGCCCGCGCGCCGTGATCGAAGGTGTGACGATATGGGCCAAGTTGCCCATGCCCATCAAGATCGGCCCCACCTCAAGCCCGCCTGCCTTGAATTTCAGCATATTGCGCGCGGTGCTGGCGGCATCGGTATAGCCAAAGACCAGAATATTGGCAGGCCCGTGCAGACGCGCATTGGGGAAAATGCGGGCGCGCAGTTCGGGGTCAAGCGCCGCATCGGCGCTCATCTCGCCTTCATATTCGAAATCGACCTCGCGGGCGTCCAGAATTTCCATAGCCGCGCGCACACGGCGGCCGGAATCGCTGTCCAGATTGCCAAAGTTCGAATGGCTGCACAGCGCCACCTTGGGCACCACGCCAAAGCGGCGGGCGTGACGTGCCGCGCCAATTGCGCTTTGCGCGATCTGCTCGGGGCTGGGCACCGGGTTGATCTGGGTGTCGGCGATGAACAAAGGGCCGTCTTCCATGATCATCAGCGACAAAGCGCCCTGTGGGCTGCGGCCTTCGCGGGCCAAAATCTGGCGCACATAGCCAAGATGCCACAGATATTGCCCAAAGGTGCCGCAGATCATGCTGTCAGCATCGCCACGGTGCACGCCAACGGCGGCGATGGCGGTGGAATTGGTGCGCATCACCGCGCGCGCGATATCGGGCGTCACACCTTGGCGCGCCATCAGCTCGTGGTAAGATCCCCAATAGTCCCGATAGCGGTGGTCGCTTTCGGGGTTGATAATCTCAAAGTCTTTATCCGGCCGGATCGGCAGGCCCGCGCGTTCGCAGCGGGTGGCAATCACTTCGGGGCGGCCGATCAGGATCGGCTTGTCGGTGGTTTCCTCCAGCATCGCATTGGCCGCGCGCAGCACGCGCTCATCTTCGCCCTCGGCAAAGATGATGCGGCGGGTGACTTGGGCCGCGGCTTCAAACACAGGACGCATGATCAGCGCCGATTTGAACACCGACCCATCAAGTTTTTCGCGGTAAGCCTCGATATCGGCGATGGGGCGGGTGGCGACGCCGGTTTCCATCGCAGCCTTGGCCACGGCACTTGCGACCACGCCGATCAGGCGCGGGTCAAAGGGTTTCGGGATCAGATAATCTGCCCCAAACGACAGCTTTTCGCCCGAATAGGCGGCGGCGGCCTCGGCGCTGGTGGTGGCGCGGGCAAGGGCTGCAATGCCTTCGATGCAGGCCAGCTCCATCTCGGCGTTGATCGTGGTCGCCCCCACATCCAACGCACCGCGGAAGATAAAGGGAAAGCAGAGCACGTTGTTGACTTGATTAGGGAAATCCGAACGACCGGTCGCCATGATTGCGTCAGGCACCACCGCGCGCACAGCGTCAGGCAGGATTTCCGGCGTCGGGTTTGCCAGCGCAAAAACAATCGGCTGGCGGTTCATCGATTGCACCATTTCAGGCGTTAAAACGCCAGGACCTGACAGGCCAAGGAACAAATCCGCGTCCACAATCACCTCGGCCAGCGTTTTTGGCGTGCTGCCTTGGGCAAAAGCCGCCTTCTGCTCGGTCATCTGATCGGTGCGGCCTTGATAGACAAGGCCCGCAAGATCGCAAAGCCAGACGTTTTCGCGTTTGACGCCCAGCTTCAGCAGCATGTTCAAGCAAGCGATTCCAGCCGCACCGCCGCCCGTCGAGACAACCTTAATGTCGGCAAATTTCTTGCCCGCGACATGCAGCGCATTGGTGGCCGCAGCCCCCACCACGATAGCAGTGCCATGTTGATCGTCGTGAAAGACCGGAATCTTCATCCGCTCGCGGCAGATTTGTTCAACAATGAAACAATCTGGCGATTTGATGTCTTCAAGGTTGATCGCGCCAAAGGTCGGCTCTAACGCGCAGACGATATCGGCAAGCTTATAGGGGTCGGATTCGTTCACCTCGATGTCAAAGCAATCAATATTGGCGAATTTCTTGAACAGAACCGCCTTGCCTTCCATCACCGGCTTTGACGCCAAAGCGCCAATGTTTCCAAGACCTAAGACGGCTGTGCCGTTCGAGACCACCGCCACAAGATTGCCGCGCGACGTATAGCGGCTGGCCGTGGCAGGATCGGCTTTGATCTCAAGGCAGGCTTCGGCCACCCCGGGGGAATAGGCGCGCGACAGATCGCGGCCATTGGCCAAAGGCTTGGTCGCACGGATCTCTAACTTTCCCGGCTTGGGAAATTCGTGATAATCCAGCGCCGCTTGCCGTGCGTTATCCTGCCGCGTCTCTTCCATTGTGCTCTCCAACCCAAATTTCGTTTAGCCTTAAACCATTTTGAATTTATCGCCAACAGGCACAATCCAAAAGCTGTTTATGGCTCTGCTTGCAAATCAATCTGTCCCGCAGCACTCTGACCGAAACAAAAGGGAATTGCTATGTCCGAGACCACCGCCGAAATCCACGCCGAGATTGTGGTGCCAACCACCGATCTGCGCGGCGATTTGCCGTTTTTCACCAAGACCTTGGCGATGCGGATGGATATGATTTATCCCGCCGACAATCCGGCGGTGGCGGTGGTCTCGGGGCATGGTTTGCGGTTGCGGCTGGATGCGGCGGCAAAAGGCGCGCCGGCGAACTTGCGAATTTTGACCGATAGCGCTGATTTTGCCGGTGGCGCTCGGGCGCTGACCTCGCCGGGCGGCACCAAGGTCGAGGTTGATGCGCTGAACCCGCCACTGATTTTGCCCGCCACCGAACACGCCTTTGTGGTGCGGCGTTTGGCAGATCAGGCACCTTGGGTGATCGGGCGGGCGGGGATGGAATATCGCGATCTGATCCCGACACGGCTGGGCGGGGCGATGATCGCCAGCCACATTCGCGTGCCCGACGGGCCGGTGCCCGATATGGTGCATTTCCATAAGGTCGGCTTTCAATTGATCTTTTGCGTCGCGGGCTGGGTTGATGTTTTGTACGAAGATCAAGGCGGTATCCTGCGCATCGCTGCGGGCGATTGCTTTATTCAACCGCCCGGCATTCGCCATAAGGTACTGCATTCGGAAGGCGTGCAGGTGGTTGAAATTGGCGTGCCTGCTGAACACGTCACCGAAATTGACCACGAGATGACCCTGCCCACCGCCAGCTTTAACCCCGATCGCGAATGGCAGGGCCAGCGCTTTGTGCACAATCTTGGCGCCACTGGCGTGTTCAAGCCCTACCGCATTCCGGGGTTCGAGGCGCGCGACACCACGATCAACGACAATACCAAAGGTGTTGCCAGCGTGATGGTCGCCCGCCCCACCGGCGAGGCGCCTTGGACCAAACACGCGGGAGACATTCTGTTTGGCTTTGTGATGACAGGCTCGATGGTGCTGGAGGGCGAAGGCAAAGCGCCGTTCCGGCTGGAGGCTGGCGACGCCTTTGTCATTCCGCCCGCAATGGCGACGCGCTACGGGCAGGCCAGCGCCGATCTGTTGCTGATGGAGGTGTCTTTGCCGGGCAATCCGCCCACGGAAATCCTGTAACGGCAGGCTTGCACTTGGACCCGAAGCGGCCCACACTTACTGACCGGATGGTCAAGGATTGGAGCCGCTTATGACATTGCTGGAAGCCGCAACGGCGGTGCGTTTGCGCGCCTATGTGCCCTATTCGCGCTTTCACGTTGGCGCGGCTATTAGGTCGGTCGAAGGCCGCGTGCATATTGGCTGTAACGTCGAAAACGTCGCCTATCCTGAAGGCACCTGCGCCGAAGCCGGTGCCATCGCCGCGATGATTGCGGCTGGCGACACCCGGATTGCCGAGATTGTAGTGATCGCCGACAGCCCCGAACCTGTGCCTTGCTGTGGCGGCTGCCGACAAAAAATCGCCGAATTTGCGGCGCAGGATGTCAAGGTAACCCTTTGCACCACCGACGGAAAATCAAAAACGCTGACCGTGGCGCAGCTTTTGCCCGGTGTGTTCAGTCAGGCGCATATGGACCGCGCATGAGCGACGCCCGCGCCATAATCACCACGCTGCGCGATGGCGGCCACCCCTCGGCGACCGATCTGCAGTGGTTCGCGCAGGGCTTGGCTTCTGGGGCGGTCAGTGATGCACAGGCGGGGGCCTTTGCCATGGCGGTGCTGTTAAATGGGCTGGGCGACGAGGGCCGCGTGGCGCTGACGCGTGCCATGCGCGACAGCGGACATGTGCTGCATTGGCATATGCCGGGGCCGGTTTTGGACAAGCATTCGACGGGGGGGATTGGCGATTGCGTGTCGCTGCTGCTTGCCCCCGCGCTGGCGGCTTGTGGGGCCTATGTGCCGATGATTTCGGGGCGCGGTTTGGGCCATACCGGCGGCACATTGGACAAGCTGGAAGCCATCCCCGGCTTTCGCACCGGTCTGACCGAGGCGCAATTGCGCGCGCAGCTGAACGATGTCGGCTGCGCCATTGTCTCGGCCAGCGCGGAAATTGCGCCGGCTGATCGCAGGCTTTATGCGCTGCGCGATGTCACGGGCACGGTCGAGTCGGTGGATCTGATCACCGCCTCGATCTTGTCGAAAAAACTGGCAGCGGGGCTGGAAGCGCTTGTTCTTGATGTGAAATGTGGCTCGGGGGCGTTTATGAAAACGCTGGCCGAGGCCGAGGCTTTGGCCCGCGCGCTGGTCACGACAGCACAGGGTGCGGGCTGCATGACCACGGCGCTGATCACCGATATGAGCCAACCTTTGGCAACGGCTGCCGGCAATGCGCTGGAGGTGATCGAAGTGATGGAAACCCTGACCGGCACCAGCGTCAACTCTGCCCTGTGGGAGATTACCAAAGCGCTGGGCGGCGAGGCTTTGGCGCTGGGCGGGCTGGCTGATGATCCGGCAGATGGGGCGATGCGGATCGAGCAAGCGCTGGATTCGGGGGCCGCTGCCGAGATTTTCGGTCGGATGGTCGCCGCCCAAGGCGGGCCGCATGATTTTGTCGACCGCTGGCCTGACCGTCTGCCCGCTGCTGCCGTAATCCGCGAGGTGCCAAGCCTGTGCCGCGGTTATGTGCAGCGCGTTGACGGTCAGGCGCTGGGGCAAACCGTGGTTGGGCTTGGCGGCGGGCGGCTGCGCGAGGGCGATCGGTTGAACCTTTCGGTCGGGCTGTCGGAATTGGCAGGGATCGGTGAAGATATCGCGGCGGGCGATCCGTTGTGCATGGTGCATGCCGCAACCGAAGCCGCTGCCGAACAGGCGATTGCGCAGATCCAAGCCGCCTATGTTTTGGGCACGACCCTTCCCGAAGACCCTGATTTGATTTTGAAAAGGATTGCCTGAATGGCGCGGGCCTTTCTGATTGTAATGGATTCCGTGGGCTGTGGTGGCGCCCCCGATGCCGCCGATTTTGGCGATGCAGGCGCCAATACCTTGGTCCATATCGCGGCAGAATGCGCCGCAGGGCGCGCAGATATTGGCCGCAAAGGCCCGCTGCGGATGCCGCATCTGGATGCTTTGGGATTAGGGGCTGCGATCAGGCTCGCCTCGGGGCAGGCGGCGGCGGGGTTTTCGGCCCCGCCACAGGGACGCTGGGGGGCTGCAACCGAAGTGTCGCGCGGCAAGGATACGCCTTCGGGGCATTGGGAGCTTG
The DNA here is from genome assembly GCA_023255415.1 of Cypionkella sp. Classification (GTDB taxonomy): domain Bacteria; phylum Pseudomonadota; class Alphaproteobacteria; order Rhodobacterales; family Rhodobacteraceae; genus Cypionkella. The sequence continues at coordinate 83,495 of JALRIN010000001.1, forward strand.
CCGGGGTGCCGGTGCCTTGGGATTGGACCTATTTTCCTGACAAGGGCCCCGCCTTTCCGCCCGATTTGGTGGAACTTGTCTGCAAACTGGCCGGAACACAGGGAATTTTGGGCAATTGCCACGCCTCTGGCATGCCGATCATCGCGCGACATTTTGCCGAACATCAGCGCTTGGGCTGGCCGATTTGCTATACTTCGGCCGACAGCGTGTTCCAGATTGCGGCGCATGAAGACAGCTTTGGGCTTGACCGGCTGCTAAAGCTTTGCGCCGATCTGGCGCCGCATCTGCATGCGATGAAGGTTGGGCGGGTGATCGCGCGGCCTTTTCGTGGCGGGGTAAGCGATTTCTACCGCACCCCAAACCGGCATGATTACGCGATGGACCCGCCAGCGCCCACGCTGCTTGACTGGGTTGCAGGCGCGGGACGGGCCACACATGCGATTGGAAAGATTGGCGATATCTTCTCGATGAAGGGGGTGGGGGTCTTGCATAAAGGCGCCTCTGATCTTGCGCTTTTCGATCATTTAGATGCGCTGACGGGCCAAGCCGAGCCAGGATCCTTGACTTTTGCCAACTTTGTGGAATTTGACAGCCTTTACGGCCACCCGCGCGATGTTGCAGGCTATGCCCGCGCGCTCGAGTGGTTTGACGCCCGCGCGGGCGGCTTTTTGGCACGGCTTCGGCCCGGCGATCTGGCGCTTTTTACCGCCGATCATGGCAATGACCCAACCTGGCGCGGCACCGAACACACGCGCGAGCGGGTTCCAGTGCTTTGCGCGGGCGCGGGCACCGGGGCCTTGGGCCATTGCGCCTTTGCCGATGTTGGGGCAAGCCTGGCGCAGCATTTGGGCGTGGCCAGCCATGGGGTTGGAAGGAGCTTTCTATGACGATTAAAAACCTGCCAAAGGTCGAGCTGCATCTGCATCTGGAAGGTGGCGCCCCGCCCGCCTTTGTGCGCGGGCTTGCCAAGGAAAAGCACATTGATATTGGCGGGATTTTTACCGAAAGCGGCGGTTACCGCTTTGCTGATTTCTGGGATTTTCTGAAGGTCTATGAGGCCGCCACCACGGTGCTGCAAAGCCCGCAAGATTTTTACCGCCTGACGCTGGCGGTCTTGGAACAAAGTGCCGCCAATGGCGTGATTTATTCTGAATGCTTTCTTTCGCCCGATTTCTGCGGTGGTCGTGATTTGATCGCTTGGCGCGAATATCTGCACGCGATTGAAGAGGCCGCAGCCAAGGCCGAGGCCGATTTTGGCATAACCTTGCGCGGCATCATCACCCCAATCCGGCATTTCGGCCCCGAAAAGGCGCGGCAAACCGCGCGCTGTGCGGCCGAGACGGCGGGGCGGTTTATCACTGGCTTTGGCATTGGCGGTGATGAGAAGATCGGCAAACTCGCTGATTTTGCTTGGTCTTTTGACATGGCGCGCGAGGCCGGGCTGCAGATCACTGCGCATGCGGGCGAATGGGGCGGGCCAGAGTCTGTGCGCGATGCGATCAACGATCTGGGCGTTGCACGCATTGGTCACGGCGTGCGCGCGATTGAAGATCTGGCGCTGGTGGATGAAATCGCCGAGCGCGGCATCGTGCTGGAACTTTGCCCCGGCTCGAATGTGGCACTTGGGCTTTACAAAGATTTTCGCGCCCATCCGATCGCCGAGATGCTGAAACGCGGCGTCAAAGTGACCATCAGCACCGATGACCCGCCGTTTTTCCACACCACAATGACGCGCGAATACGAGATGTTGCACCGCGCCTTTGAGTGGGACGAGGGCGTTTTCGCCCAAATAGCCCGCACCTCGATCGAGGCGGCGTTTTGCGATGCCGAAACCAAAACCCTTATTCAAAGCAGACTGGAGCAGGCCAATGGCTGAACATTTGACCGTCGTTTCGCATCCTTTGGTGCAGCATAAGTTGACCTTGATGCGGGAAAAAGACACCTCGACTGCCAGCTTTCGCCAGTTGTTGCGCGAAATCAGCCTGCTTTTGGCCTATGAGGTCACCCGCGAATTGCCGATGACCACCAAACACATCGAAACCCCGCTAGAACCGATGGATGCCCCGACGATTGATGGCAAAAAGCTGGCGCTGATCTCGATCTTGCGGGCGGGCAACGGGCTTTTGGATGGTATTCTAGAGCTGATCCCCGCTGCCCGCGTTGGCTTTGTCGGGCTTTACCGCGACCCAGAAACGCTGGAGCCGGTGCAATATTACTGCAAGCTGCCGGATCATCTGGACGAGCGGGTCTCGATCGTGGTCGATCCGATGTTGGCAACCGGCAATTCCTCGGTGGCAGCGATTGCGCTTTTGAAAAAGGCAGGGGCGAAGAATATTCGCTTTTTGTGCCTACTTGCCTCGCCCGAAGGTATTGCGCGGATGAAGGCGGCTCACCCTGATGTGCCGATCGTCACGGCGTCGGTTGACAGCCATTTGAATGACCATGGCTATATCGTGCCAGGTCTAGGGGATGCGGGTGATCGCATGTTTGGCACTAAATAAGGGATTGTTTCTCTTTACTCTGCCAAGATATTGACGCATCCTACCCCTACCTATGTGGGGGTGGTTTATGTTGTACAAGATGTTCTTTGCTGCAGTTTTTGCGATTGCGCTGGTGCCTATGAGTGTTGGTGCGCAAAATATTGCGCAGATCGGCGGGCCAGCAGAGCAGCCGCCATCCAATTACAAAGGTCTGCAATATACCGACAGCCGTGGCTGCGTTTTCATGCGGGTCGAAAGCTCGGGGGCTGCAAAGTGGTATCCGCGCGTCAATGCCGCGCGCAAGCCGGTTTGCAATAAAGGCTCGGCTGGCAAGGTAGATATGGCTTCAGATCTGCCCGCACCTGCGCGCGTGTCGGCACCTGTGGTCCCGGCAAAGCCGATTATTGGTGCGGCCCAAGCGCCAATGGAGACCGTTGCAAGCAAGATGATGCCCCAAGTGGTGCAAGCGCCTGTTGTGGTTGCAGCCGCGCCTGTGATTGCGCCGATGCGGGGGGCAAAGCCTTCGGTCAGCTACGAACGCATTGCCTCTGCTGGTCCGGCAAAGGGGCAGATTGCCTGTTCAACCTCGGCCCCCGTGGCCGAAGTGGTGCGCCTGCGCAACGGCGGCAGCGGCGTGATGTGCACCAAGGGCGATGGCACCACCAATGGCTGGCATGCCCCGACCTATCCGGCAGGCTCGCCGCCCGGAATTTCCCTGCATGACCCTGTAAAGCAGACCGCAAGCGCGCGCCCGACCGCCCGGGTGATGGAAAAGGCCGCACGGCCTGCGCAACGCCTGGCGGAAGCGCCGACGATCTTTACACCGCCAAAAGGCTATAAAGCCGCTTGGAAGGACGATCGGCTGAATCCCAAGCGTGGCATTGGCACCCCAGAGGGCCAGGCTTTGCAAGACCGTGTCTGGACCCGCAAAGTTCCAGCGCAAATTGTAACGGCAGCAACAGCACCGATTGTAACAAAGTCGCGAGTGACCGTTTCAACGATGAACGCGCCTAGCACGACAACAGGGCGGAGCTTTGTGCAGATTGGCACCTTTGGCGTCGCGGCGAATGCAACAGGGGTTGCGGCGCGGTTGCAGGTGATGGGTCTGCCGGTGGCGACAACCAATCTGGTCAAAGCAGGCAAGCCCCTGCAGATCGTGCTAGCAGGGCCGTTTGGCTCGGCCGATCAGGCGCAAGCGGCGCTGCGCATCGCGCGGCAAGCGGGATTTGGCGATGCGTTCTTGCGCTAACACCTTGTGACATAAATAAAGTCCGCGGCGCTGCGGGCTTTATTAACCCTATTGGCAGATCGCTTGTAGGCTCAGCCAAACCCCATCTTCCAACACCACGGGATCACTGCCGTTTGGCATTGGGTCGGCCAAATGCGCTGGGGTATTGACGGCCGCCTTTAGCAGATCTTCATAGGGGCGCGTGGTGATCGCAGCTGTCTTGAAGGCCGAGACCAGATCGTCGTCGTCCAATGCCGCAGGTTCGGCCTGCAAAAACCCCTCGCCATAGCCTGCAAGGCTTTGCGGCGCCATCGTGCCGCTGGTCAGCAACCGCAGCGTTGCCCATAATCCCGCATAATGCAGCAGGGCTTTGGTCGGCTCGCGCCCCATCATCCGGCGCCTTTCGGCGATGACCATGCCCGCAATCGCATCGGCCCCGTCGCTTTGCGCCAGCAGGCGTTCAGGCAGCAAGACCAAATCGCCGGGCAAAGCGGCGGGGCGGTTCAGGCCTTCCCGCAGAATTTTCACCACAGGCGGGTTGATCGGGTCGATCCGGCGGGCCAAACGTTCAAGCGCCGCCGTGCCCAAGGGCGAAGCGCAGGCCGATCCGGTCAGCCGGCGCAGATCGGCCAAGGCCAGCTGCCCCAATTGCACCCGCGTCGGCAGCGGCAGCATATTGGCAGTATAGTCGATCAAGGATCCGGGCAGCCAAAACACCGCCAAAGCCAGTAAAACCGCCGCCGTGCCGCCAAACAACGAACCGCGCAGCCGCCCGGTTTTGGGCCGCCGCCGCTCCAGCGTGTCACTGACAATTTCCAGTGCCAGGATCATATCGCGGTCTTCGATTTCCAGCGTTTCGCTCTTGTCATCGGCGACGGCATAAACCGCAGGCACTTGCGCAGGATTAAGCCTGCGCAGCGCGGGCAGTGACCATTGCGTCAGCGGAATTTCGGTTTTTGGATCTGACAAAATCAACGTGGTCGCACGCAAAGCCACTAAAACTTCGTGCAGACGCGCCTCTGGCGTCTCGCGCCAAAGGCCAGTGCTTTCAAGCCTTTGGTATTTCCGCAACGCCGTCATCGGCCCGATATGCCTTTTCGCAAGCTTTTGCGGGCAGTCTATCGCCTTGAAGGCAGCTTCACAACATGATGTGGCGATTTTTGGCCACTGCGCAACTTATACGGCAAGCTTGTGTCGGTTTTGGGCGCGCAGAATCTGCTGGTTCTGATCTTCTGGAGAAAACGGAGCATGACCTTGACCCAAGACAGAACCCTCGCCGCCACGGGATTGATCTGTGCCTATGCGGGGCTGATCGGATTTACCGACAACTATGTGCGGGTGATCGCGGCCGAGGCGGGGCTCTGGCAATTTCACGCCACCCGCACCGCGATGGCGATGGGTTTGTTGGCCGTGGTGGCGGTTGTGCTGGGCTGGCGGCTGCGGCCGGTGCGGCTGGGGGCGGTGCTGGCGCGCTCGGCACTGCATGGTGCTGCGATGGTGATCTATTTTGGTGCGCTTGCGTTTTTGCCGGTGGCTTTGGTCGCGGCAGGGCTGTTCACTTCGCCGATTTTCGTGCTGCTGATCTCGCGCTTTGCCTTTGGCCATGCCATTGGGCCGGTGCGGATTGCGGCGGTGGCCTTAGGGTTTTGCGGCGTGATTTTGGTCCTGGGGCCAGAGGCCTTCGCCGGGGCCTCGTTTGCGGCTGTGCTGCCGATTTTGGCGGGTGTGCTTTACGCCATGGGCAATATCGCCACGCGCGAATGGTGCGCCGAAGAGGCCGCCCAGACCTTGCTTGCGGGGTTTTTCCTTGCCTTGGGGCTGATTGGCCTGATCGGGATGGCAGCACTGTGGCTATGGCCGCTTTCGGTGCCCGAGGGGGCGGCGGGGTTTTTGCAGCGCGGCGCGGTTTGGGCCTCGGGGTCGTTTTATTTCTGGACCTTTGTGCAGGCTGCGGGTTCGCTTTTGGGCGTTGGACTGATGATCCGCGCCTATCAGATCACCGAGGCCAGCCGCGCCTCGGTGCTGGAATATGTCATCCTGCCGGCTTCGGCGATCTGGTCTTATGTGATTTGGGGGCAGCAGCTTAAGCCGCTGGAAATCGCCGGCATGGTGCTGATTGTGGCCGCCGGATCGATGATTGCGCTGCGCGCCAAGACGGCCGAAGTGGCTGCCGCCTAATCGCCGACCGCTTCTCGCCAATGTCTGCGGCACAGCGAGACATAGCTTTCGTTGCCGCCGATTTGCACCTGTTCGCCTTGGCGCAACGCACGGCCATCGGGGCCACGGCGGATGACCATTGTCGCCTTTTTGCCGCAATGGCAGATGGTGCGCACTTCGCGCATCTCATCCGCCCAAGCCAAAAGCGCTGCCGATCCGGGAAAGAGTTTGCCCTGAAAATCAACGCGCAAGCCATAGCACATCACCGGGACGCAAAGATCATCGACGGCGCGGGCCAATTGCCAAACCTGGGCTTCGGTCAGAAACTGCGACTCGTCGATAAAGACGCAAGCCACAGGACCAAGGCCAAGCCGGGCCTGAATTTTGGCGTAAAGATCATCCCCTGGGCCAAAGGTATCGGCATCCTCGGCAATGCCGATGCGACTGGCAATGCGACCCTGACCCGCGCGGTTGTCAAACTGCGCGGTGATCAGATAGGTCTGCATGCCGCCCTCGCGATAGTTGTGCGACGCCTGCAGCAGCGAGGTGGATTTCCCCGCGTTCATTGTCGAGTAGTTGAAGTATAACTTGGCCATGGGTCACGTCTAACCCATGGCCGTTACCGCTTACAATACATCCCAAACCAAAGAGCGGATCTGGCAAACCAATTACCATCACTATTGTCTTAAACGACATACCGCTCAAGCGGGCCCGCCCTGCACATCAGGACAGGCCCTTAACAAAACCAGCACTGGGGGTGCCGGCGTTACCATTACAGACTCGCACACAGAGCCGCTCAATCATCTAGAGCACCTTTATGATGACAAATCCTTGCCATCAGATTAATGGGAAAAGCAGGGGTGTTTTCCCCAAGAAATTTTGTAAAGTACAAGTAAGGCGCCTTATGAGCATCGAAAGTTACCTAAAAAAGCACTGCGAAGCCTTGGTCAAAGATGTGGGGATCGAGGCCGCCTGTAAGCTGACAGGCAAGTCCAAGGCGACCTTGGGGCGCTATTATTCGGATGCAGACGAACATGATGACCGCTTTATGCCGGTGGATGTGGTCGCGCAGCTTGAAGCTGCAGCCCGCTTTCCGCATGTAACAGCGGCTTTGGCGGATCTGCGCGGCATCACCATGAGCTATGATCATGACCGCAGCAACACCCCCAGCAAGGGCGTCAATCAGGATGTGGTGGCTTTGGCGCAGCGCTTTGGCATGCTGATGGCGGAGTATAACGCGGCTATCGGGGATGGGGTGATCTCGGTCAACGAATCAAAGCGGATGTTGCGAGAAACCTTGGCTATTCAACAGGTTCTGTTGCAAATGAAGCTTAATCTTGAAGAAGAAGCCAGCTGAAAACGCGGCCCGCTGCAAGGCGGGCCGCGACCTTTAAGGCTTAGTCAGGTCGACGGTTTTGCCCATGCGGCTTGCCGCCACCCGCGCCTGCACGGCGTGGTGCAAAGCTGCCGCCAGCTGGTTTTGCGCTGGCCGGGCGTGCCGAGGGCTTGGCGCCGGGCTTTCCTGGTGCCGCACGTTGAATCGGTTTCGAGCCTGCCTTTTGGCCACCGCGACCCTGCGACGGGCGCTGGCCGCGGTTTTGCCCGGGCTTAGGCGCTGCTGCGACCATTTCAGCCGACCAAGGCGCACCACCCAAAACGGGGATTGCCTTTTTCAACAGCTTTTCAACGGCTTGCAACTCGCTCATTTCTGCGGGGGCGCAGAAGGAAATCGAGGTGCCCTCTTTGCCAGCCCGTGCGGTGCGCCCGATGCGGTGAACGTAGTTTTCTGGCACGTTTGGCATGTCAAAGTTGTAGACATAGCGCACGCCCGGAATGTCGATGCCACGCGCTGCCACATCGGTGGCCACCAGCACGTCAAGCTCGCCTTTGCGGAATTCGGTCAGGGTGCGGTCGCGCTGGCTTTGGCTTTTGTTGCCGTGGATCGAGCCTGCCTTAAAGCCCCAACTTACCAGCAATTTCATCAGCTTTTCCGAACCATGTTTGGTGCGGCCAAAGACCAAGGCCTGTTCGCCAGGATGCTTGTTTAGGTATTCTTTCAAGACATTGGCCTTATCGCCATTGGGCAGATAATGCACGCCCTGCAGGATGCGCTCGACCGGCTTGCCCGGAGGGGCGACCTGCACTTTGACCGGGTTTTGCAGATAGGTGGCGGCCAGCTCTTCGATGTCTTTTGGCATGGTGGCCGAGAACAGCAGGGTCTGACGCTTGAGCGGGATGTGCTTGGCGATTTTGCGCAGCGAATGGATAAAGCCCATGTCCAGCATATGGTCGGCCTCGTCCAGCACCAGATAGCCGGTGGCATGCAGAGAAACATCGCCGCGTTCCAGCAAATCGATCAGGCGGCCGGGGGTGGCGACAAGGATATCTGCGCCGCGTTTTAGCCGCTCGGCCTGCTTGAACAGCGAGGCCCCGCCCACAACCATCGCCACCTTAACCGAGGTGCCTTTGGTGAAAACTTCAAGGTTATCAGCGATTTGGCTGACCAATTCGCGGGTCGGCGCCAAGATCAGCGCGCGCACGGTTTTGGGCGCAGGCGGGTGGCCCAGATCAAGGATGCGGTGCAACAAGGGCAGACCAAAAGCCGCGGTCTTGCCGGTGCCGGTTTGCGCCAGACCCATCAGGTCTTTGCCCGCCATGATATGCGGGATCGCCTGCACCTGGATCGGCGACGGCATTTTCAACTGGGTTTTTTCAAGCGCTTTCAGAATGGTATCCGAGAGGCCAAGATCGGCAAAAGTGGTGGTCATAAATTACTCTCCGACGGCCCGATGGCCGCCTTCGGCCCCAACCGCCTTGAAAGACGAGGACCGACAGTGGGAAGCGGCGGCCCCTCGCATCAGGCCCTTGCCCGATACCGTGACAGTCGCGGAACCCCTGCGTGCGGTGGGAACCAGTATCCATGGCCTTACACATGCTCACGCGGCACGGGCACTATGGATTGGCTGCAAATGGGGTTTTTCAGGGCCTATGTCAAGCGTAGCTTTTCTGTAGGTTTTGCGTCGTTACGCTGGTCTTACGCAATTTTAGGCATTTTCCGCCAATCTTGCGCAAAGGAGAGCGCGATGGACTTCAGCAAAATGACCGGCCCGCAGCGGGCGAATTACCACTATATGGCCGATGCGATGCGCAGGCTGGAATGGGATCTGCACAACCATATCGAAGCCACCGGGCGGGTGCCGCAGGAATGGCACGAGATTGCCAAAGAGAAGCTTGCCAAACGCAAGGTGCAGACGACGATCCGCATCGACGAGGATGTGTTGCGGTTTTTCAAATCGATGGGGGCGGGGCATCTGCCGCGAATGAACGCGGTCTTGCGCAGCTATATGCACGCGCGGCTGGCGGGGGTTTTGAAAGGCGCCGAGACGGTGGATTTCTACCGCCGCCAGCGCGAGGATTACGATGGCACGCGGCCGATGTGGGGCGATGTGGCGCGAATGGATGGAGATTTGCCCCCGGCCACCGAGGCCGAAAAAGCGGCAGAACGGATGGCGCGTTTGCGGGAGGAGCTGAAGTTGCGGGGGTTGGAGTGAGGGGGGGGAGGTGCGCAATGAATGCGCACCCTATGTGTTTGCAGCTATTTGCAAGGCATGTCGCCCTATGCTTTAGCCTTGCAGCGTCCTTACCCCATACCCCTCACCCCGGGCCTTCATCGCCTCGACCACGGCAATCGACGCGGCGATGGTGGTGAAATAGGGGATCTTGTCCATCAGCGCGACGCTGCGGATGTCGCGGCTGTCGGCGATGGCTTGGGTGCCTTCGGTGGTGTTCATCACCATGGCGATGTCGTTGTTTTTCAAGCGATCGACGATGTTCGGGCGGCCTTCGTAGACTTTGTTGACCAGCGTCGCCTTGATGCCTTCGGTCTTCAGCCAATCGGCGGTGCCTTTGGTGGCGACGATCTCGAAGCCAAGCGTCACCAGACCGCGCGCAGCGGTGGCAAAGGCGCTGGTTTTGTCCATATCTTTGATCGAGACAAAGACGCGGCCCGCTTCGGGCAGGATCACGCCTGCGCCCATTTGTGCCTTTAGGAAGGCCAGGGCAAAGGAGCGATCCCAGCCCATGACTTCGCCGGTCGAGCGCATTTCTGGCCCCAGAACCGGATCAACGCCGGGAAAGCGCGCAAAGGGCAGCACGGCTTCTTTGACCGAGAACCAGGGTGTGATCGGGTCGGCGAGGGTGAAGGCATCGGCCAAGGGCAGGGCGGTGTCGGGACCCACGCCCGCGGCATAGGCCGCGCGGGCGGGGAAGTTCGACATCGGCTCGCCTGCCATCAGGCGGGCGGCGATGGCGGCAATCGCGCTGTCGGTGGCCTTGGCGACGAAAGGCACGGTGCGCGAGGCGCGCGGGTTGACTTCCAGCACAAAGATCACGCCGTCTTTGATCGCGAATTGCACGTTCATCAGGCCAACCACATTCAGCGCGCGGGCCATGGCGATGGTCTGCAGCTTAAGCTCGGCGATGGTGGCAGCCGAGAGTGAATGCGGCGGCAGGCAGCAGGCGGAATCGCCCGAATGCACGCCGGCCTCTTCGATATGTTCCATGATGCCCGCGACATGCACGTTGTGCCCGTCTGACAGCGCATCGACGTCAACTTCGATGGCGCCCGACAGATAGCTGTCCAAAAGCACCGGATTGTTGCCCGAAACCTGCACCGCTTCGCGGATATAGCGTTCAAGCTGGGCATCGTCGCGAATGATCTCCATCGCGCGGCCGCCCAGAACGAAGGAGGGGCGGATCACCAGCGGGTAGCCGACATCCTTGGCCACGGCAAAGGCTTCGTCGCGCGAGCGTGCGGTGCCATTGTGCGGCTGCTTGAGGTTGAGATCTTGCAACAGGTGCTGAAAGCGTTCGCGGTCTTCGGCCAGATCAATCGCGTCTGGCGTGGTGCCAAGGATCGGAATGCCTTCTTCGTGCAGCGCATTGGCCAGTTTCAGCGGAGTTTGGCCGCCAAATTGCACGATCACGCCGTGCAGGGTGCCGTTTTCCTGCTCGACCCGCAGGATTTCCAACACATGTTCCAGTGTCAGCGGTTCGAAATACAGCCGGTCCGAGGTGTCATAATCGGTGGAAACCGTTTCAGGGTTGCAGTTGATCATGATGGTTTCATAGCCCGCTGCCGTCAGCGCATAGCAGGCATGGCAGCAGCAATAATCAAACTCGATGCCCTGGCCGATGCGGTTTGGGCCACCGCCCAGGATAACCACCTTTTTCGCGTTCGACGGCCGTGCTTCGCATTCCACATCGCCCATCGCGGGGGCCTCGTAGGTGGAATACATATAGGGGGTTTGCGCTTCGAATTCGGCGGCGCAGGTATCGATGCGCTTGAAGGCCGCGACCACGCCCAGATTGCGCCGCGCGCGGCGGATTTGCGCCTCTTCACGACCGGTCAGGGTGGCAAGGCGGGCATCGGTAAAGCCCATCGTCTTCAGCTTGCGCAGGCCATCGGCATCGAGCGGCAGGCCAGAGCGGCGCACTTCGGCTTCCATGTCGATGATTTCGCGGATACGCGCCAGGAACCACGGATCGAAAGCGGTGATGTGGTTGATCTCGTCGTTTGACAGCCCGTGGCGCATGGCTTGGGCGATGACGCGCAGACGGTCTGGGGTTTGCTTGGACAGCGCCTTGGTGATCGCGGCCCGCTCTGGCGCGCCTTCAATCGCGATTTCGTCAAAGCCCGAAAGGCCGGTTTCCAGCGAGGCCAGCGCCTTTTGCATCGATTCGTGGATGGTGCGGCCAATCGCCATCACCTCGCCCACCGATTTCATCGCCGTGGTCAGATTGGGTTCCGATCCGGGGAATTTCTCGAAGGCAAAGCGCGGGATCTTGGTGACGACATAGTCGATCGAGGGCTCAAAGCTGGCGGGGGTGACTTTGGTGATGTCATTGTCCAGCTCGTCCAGCGTATAGCCGACGGCCAGTTTCGCCGCGACCTTGGCAATGGGAAAGCCCGTCGCCTTGGAGGCCAGCGCCGATGAGCGCGACACCCGCGGGTTCATTTCGATCACCACCATGCGGCCATCGGCAGGGTTGATCGCCCATTGCACGTTGGACCCGCCGGTCTCGACGCCAATTTCGCGCAGCACAGCAATCGAGCCGTTGCGCATGATCTGATATTCTTTGTCGGTCAGGGTCAGGGCCGGGGCGACGGTGATCGAATCGCCAGTATGCACGCCCATCGGGTCGATGTTTTCAATCGCGCAAATGATGATGGCGTTGTCGGCGGTGTCGCGCACCACCTCCATCTCGAATTCTTTCCAGCCCAGCAGCGATTCATCGACCAAAATCTGCGCCATGGGCGAGGCTTCAAGCCCCGAGCGGCAGATCGCCTCATAATCGTCGCGGTTATAGGCCACACCGCCGCCGGTGCCGCCAAGGGTAAAGGCAGGGCGGATGATCGCAGGCAGGCCGACGTAATCCAGCGCTGCCACCGCCTCGGCCACACCGGCCGAAATGTCATATTTGCCCGAAGCCAGCTTTGGTGCGGCAATGATCGTGGCCTTGGGGTTTTCCAGGCCGATGCGGTCCATCGCCTCGCGGAACAGCTTGCGATCTTCTGCCATTTCAATGGCATCGCGCTTGGCCCCGATCAATTCGACGTTGAATTTTTCCAAGACCCCCAGATCGGCCAGCGCCAGCGCGGTGTTCAAACCGGTTTGCCCGCCCATGGTTGGCAGCAAAGCGTCGGGGCGTTCTTTTTCGATGATCTTGGCAACAACTTCTGGGGTGATCGGCTCGATATAGGTTGCATCAGCCAGACCCGGATCGGTCATGATGGTGGCAGGGTTTGAATTGACCAGGATGACGCGGTAGCCTTCCTCGCGCAGCGCCTTGCAGGCCTGAGCGCCAGAGTAGTCAAACTCGCAAGCTTGGCCAATAACGATGGGACCAGCTCCGATGATCATTATGGATTTGATATCGGTTCTTTTCGGCATGATTGGCCCCCATCTGCGCAAAACTCTCGGGGTTATAGCCAGCACGCGCTTGGGCGCAAGGGGCATTTCGGCCGATTTTGCCATGCAGCCAATGGTCGGTTTTTGCACAAGCGCTACTGCAATTCGGCTTTGCCGCGCTATCTGGTCGCAAATACGGGGCGCAAAGGCGCATTATGTCTGGCGAAAGCGGCAAGGCTGGCCTTATGTGGCGCAAATCAGGACGAGGAGTGCGGCGTGATCTTGATCGAAGACGGACCAATGGGGCGGCCAGCGCTGTTTGACTGCGCAGAGCGTCTGGTGCTGGCCGAAACCGCCGCGCAAGTCGCCCCCGCCTTGGCCGAGCTGGACACCGCGCGCAGGGCAGGCAAATGGGTGGCAGGCATGATCGCCTATGAGGCCGGCTATGCGCTGGAACCGGCACTGGCGGCACAGATGCCGGAAGGCGCGGGCCGGCTTTTGGCCTTTGGCATCTATGACGGCCCGCGCGATGCAACCCCGGTGTTAGAGCGCGCCACGGCGCAAGCGCAGGGCGTGGCGGTTTCGGAATTGATCCCGCAGATCAGCCGCGCGCAATATGATGCGGCGATGGCCCGGGTGATGGGCTATATCGCGGCGGGCGATTGCTATCAGATCAACCTGACCTTTCCGCTGAAGTCACAGCTGATTTCGGGCACAGCGCTGGGGCTTTATGGCGCGCTGCGCGCCAGCCAGGCCGTCGGACATGGCAGTTTTGTCGATCTGGGGCTTGGCGAGGTTCTGGTCTCGCGCAGCCCCGAGCTGTTCTTGCAAACCAGCGCCGAAGGCCGCATCGAGGCGCGTCCGATGAAAGGCACCGCCCCGCGTGATGCCGATCCGCTGCGCGATGCGGAATTGGCCGAAGAGCTGCGGGCCTCGGCCAAAGGACAGGCCGAAAACCTGATGATTGTTGATCTTTTGCGCAATGATATCAGCCGGGTGGCGCAGGTGGGTTCGGTCAAGGTGCCGCAGCTTTTCGCGGTGGAACATTACGCAACGCTGCACCAGATGGTCAGCCGCGTTGTGGGGCAGTTGCAGCATGCCCCCTCGATGGCAGGGGTGATGGCGGCGCTGTTTCCCTGCGGCTCGATCACTGGGGCGCCAAAAATCCGCGCCATGCAGATCATCCGCGAGGTGGAAGCCCATCCGCGCGGCGCCTATTGCGGGGCCATCGGCTGGATGGCGCCGGATGGCGCCTCGCGCTTTTCGGTGGCAATCCGCACGCTGCAACTGCGCGGCGATCAGATTATGCTGAATGTGGGCGGCGGCGTGGTGCAAGACAGCACGGCTGCGGGTGAATGGGAGGAAGCACTGTGGAAAGCACGCTATCTGCAGGGGCTGGTGCGCCAGATCTAAGGCTGATCGAGACGCTGGCTTGGGAGGGGCGGGCCTTTACCCCGCGCTTGCCGCTGCACCTGCGCAGGCTGCAGTGCTCGGCCGAAAAGCTGGGCTGGTCCTGCGATCTGGCCCGCGCCCAGACAGCGCTGCAGGCAGCGGTTACGCCATCGCAACCCGCGCGGCTGCGCCTGACCTTGGACCGCGCCGGAGGGATCGAGGTTCAAAGTGCGGCGCTGCCTGCGCCCGCAGATCACTGGCGCGTCGGTCTGTCGCCGCTGCGGCTGACGTCAAGCGATGCCTGGCTGTCGATAAAATCCAGCCATCGCCCCAGCTATGACGCCGCCCGCGCCGCCCTGCCTGCCGGGCTTGACGAAGTCATCTTGTGCAATGAACGCGGCGAGGTTTGTGACGGCAGTATCACCACCGTCTTCTTTGATCGCGGCCAAGGCCTGCGCACGCCGCCGCTTGCCTGCGGCCTGCTCCCCGGCGTTTTGCGCGCAGCGCTTGCCCTGCCCGAAGAGGTCTTGCCGGCTGCAGAGCTGCCCGATGTGCAGCTTTGGGTCGGCAATTCCCTGCGCGGTCTGATCCGCGCCCGCTTTCAGCCCTAGCGGCTTTGGCTTTCATCTTGGTCTAAATATCCCCGCCGGAGGCATCTATGGCAAATCTCAGAAGCCTCCGGCGGGGATATTTAGACCAAGATGAAAGCAGCTGGGCTTGACTTCGGGCCTGCGGCGGGGTGTATCGGGGCCGAACCGTTAGCGCCTCGAAAAGGGGAAGAATATGCACGCCTATCGCAGCCATACTTGCGCCGATCTGAACACTGCTCATGTGGGGAATGAGGTCCGGCTTTCGGGCTGGGTTCACCGTGTGCGCGACCATGGTGGGGTCTTGTTTATTGATTTGCGCGATCACTATGGCATCACGCAGATTTTGGCGGATAGCGATTCGGCGGCGTTCAAGGATATTGAAAAGGTCCGTGCCGAGTGGGTGGTGCAGATCGACGGGCGGGTCAAGGCGCGCGATGCGAGTTTGGTGAACCCAAAGTTGCCGACCGGCGAGATTGAAGTTTACGCCACCGCTTTGACGGTTTTGGGCGAGGCCGCAGAGCTGCCGATGCCGGTGTTTGGCGATGTGGATTATCCTGAAGAAACCCGTCTGACCTACCGCTTCCTTGATCTGCGGCGCGAGAAGTTGCACCGCAATATGATGATGCGCTCGAACGTCGTGCGCTCGATGCGCAGGCGGATGTGGGATCAGGGCTTTAACGAGTTTCAGACCCCGATCATCACCGCATCTTCGCCCGAAGGGGCGCGGGATTTTCTGGTGCCGTCGCGGTTGCATCCGGGCAAGTTCTACGCCCTGCCGCAGGCGCCGCAGCAGTTCAAGCAGCTGATCATGGTCGCAGGCTTTGACCGCTATTTCCAGATCGCACCTTGTTTCCGCGATGAGGATCCGCGCGCCGATCGCTCGCCCACGGATTTTTATCAGTTGGATATCGAGATGTCTTTTGTCGAGCAGGAGGATGTGTTTGCCGCCGTCCAGCCGGTGATCCAAGGGATTTTCGAGGAATTCGCGCCCGAGAAAAAGACCTATTCCGATTGGACCAAGATCGCCTATCGCGACAGTTTGAAATGGTATGGCAGCGACAAGCCGGATCTGCGCAACCCGATCAAGATGCAGGATGTCTCGGCGCATTTTGCGGGCTCTGGCTTTGCGATTTTCGCCAAGCTGTTGGAGCAAGAGGGCAATGAGGTGCGTGCAATTCCCGCACCCACCGGTGGCAGCCGCAAGTTTTGTGACCGCATGAACGCTTTTGCGCAAAAAGAGGGTCTGCCGGGCATGGGCTATATCTTTTGGCGTAAGGCTGAAGATGGCTCGGGCATGGAGGCCGCGGGCCCTCTGGCCAAGAACATCGGACCCGAGCGCACCGAGGCGATCCGGCTGCAGTTGGGCCTTGGCGAGGGCGATGCGGCCTTCTTCCTTGGCGGCAAGCCCGAGGCCTTTGAGGCCACGGCGGGGCGGGCGCGCAATGAGATTGGCCGCGAGTTGGGGCTGACCGAGCAAAATTGCTTTAAATTCGCCTGGATCGTTGATTTCCCGATGTTCGAGAAGACCGACGAGGGCAAGATCGACTTTAGCCACAACCCGTTTTCGATGCCGCAGGGCGGGATGGAGGCGCTGATGGGCGATCCTTTGCAGGTTTACGCCTATCAATATGACCTTGCCTGCAATGGTTACGAGCTGATTTCGGGCGGCATTCGCAATCACAAGCCCGAGATCATGTTCAAGGCCTTTGAGCTGGCGGGTTATCCGAATTCGGAAGTCGAAAAGCGGTTTGGCGGCATGGTCAAGGCGTTCAAATATGGCGCGCCTCCGCACGGGGGCTGTGCGGCGGGGATTGACCGCATCGTGATGCTTTTGGCCGACGAGGCCAATATTCGCGAGGTGATCATGTTCCCGATGAACCAGCGCGCCGAAGATTTGCTGATGGGGGCGCCGTCTGAGCCGATGAATGCGCAGCTGCGCGAGTTGAACCTGCGGGTTGTGCCGAAAGAATAAGGCCGCTTTGGTCTGCAGGGCAAAAGGCAAGGCGCAGCCCGCGTCTTGCCTTTTTTGCATCTGACCTTAAGGTTTGGGCGACAGATCAGGGGGGGGCCAGCATGGCAGAGGGTAAACGGTTCGGCGCGCCGGTTGGCAATTGGGCGGTGCCGCCGCGGCCAGAGCTTGCGGTCTTGCAAGGTCAGGTCGTGCGGCTGGAGCCGATGGCGGCGGATGCCCATGCCGCGGATCTGTTTCGCGCCTATTCGGGCCATGATGCGCTGTGGGATTATCTGCCCTATGGGCCGTTTTCTTCGGCCTCGGGCTATCATCGGTTTTGCAAGGACACTGCTTCGGGCAGTGATCCTGCGTTTTATGTCTTGCGCGACGTTGATACCGGGTTTTGTGGCGGGGTTGCCAGCTATCTGCGCATCACCCCCGAGGCCGGGTCGATCGAGGTTGGCCATATCTGCATCGCCCCCGAGATGGCGCAAAGCCGCGCTTTCACCGAGGCGATGTTTTTGATGATGCAATGGGCTTTTGACGCGGGCTATCGCCGCTATGAGTGGAAATGCGACGCCTGCAACATGCCGTCGCGGCGCGCGGCCCAGCGGTTGGGCTTTTCCTATGAGGGGATTTTCCGTCAAGCGGCCGTGGTCAAGGGGCGCAACCGTGACACGGCCTGGTTTGCGGTGATTGATGCGGAATGGCCTGCGCTGCGCGAGGCATTTCTGGCTTGGCTGACGCCACAGAATTTTGATGCGGCGGGGCGGCAGAAAGAACGGCTGTCGGATCTGACGCGCTTGGTGCGGGCGGGGTCTGATCCGGCGCTTTAGCGCGGTTTTCGGGCGAAAAAATCCGTCTCGGGGGCGGCGAGCCTGTGACCGACAAGGCGGCGCAGGGTGGCAAGATCGGCCTTTGGGCTGGCGGCCTGGCCTGCGGCCTGTGCAAGGGCTGCGTCGCGGGCGTGATGGGCGACGCCTTGCAAAAAGGCGGTGACATAGCTGCGGTCGGCCGTGTCGGGATGGGTGGCCGGCCAATGCGCGGCGCTGGCCAGATCGTCGTGCAGCGCCAAAGGGTCGGGGGTGAAGGTTTCTTCGGCCAGCAGCGACAGGCCCAGCCCCGGCATATGTTGGCGCAGGGTCTGGCAAAAGGTGGCAAGGCTTTCAAGCGGTTTGTCCAAGAACCCGTCTGCCCCCGCTGCAAGCGCTGTGCTGCGGCCTTCGGGGGAACCCGAGGTGCCCAAGATCACCTTGGGGCGTTTGTTGGCGCGGGCAAGGTCGCGAATCAGCGCTTCGCCACGGCCATCGGGCAGGCCAAGATCGACGATCACCACATCGGGGCGGTAGACGCGCAGATGGGCGCGCGCCTCTTTCAGGGTGGTGGCGCGGCGCATGCGGGCGCCTGCGCGCATCGACATCAGGCGCAAGACTTCGCAGGCGAAGCGGCTGTCTTCGACGACCAGAATGGTAACGCCCTGCAAAGGCAACAGATTGTGCGGCGCCTTATCCAGGGCGGAAAAGCCTTTTGGCATCTGCGGGTCGGGCGCAAGCTGGCCTTGGCGGGCGAGCGGCGCAAACGGAGCGGGTGGAGGGCGGTTCGGCGCGGGCATCGGGCAACCTGTGCTGGGGGGCGGGACGATCCATTTGAACCTGCTTGCGCTAAGATTTCGTAAAGCCGCTTGGCGATTTCACCGCCTGCGACGGATCGGCCTCTTGCCCAAGCCGGCTTGGCCGCGCATAACCGCGGCAAAGACGGAGACAAGCCAATGATCGGACGTTTGAACCATGTGGCGATTGCTGTGCCGGATTTGGCGGCAGCGGCGGCGCAATATCGCAATACCCTGGGCGCAAAGGTAGGCCCTGCGCAGGACGAGCCTGACCACGGTGTCACGGTGGTGTTTATCGAACTGCCCAATACGAAGATCGAACTGCTGGCCGCTTTGGGCGAGGCCTCGCCGATCCTGGGGTTTTTGGAAAAGAATCCGGCAGGCGGCATTCATCATATCTGCTACGAGGTCGATGACATTCTGGCAGCGCGGGATCATCTTTTGGCCAGCGGCGCGCGGGTTTTAGGGTCGGGTGAGCCGAAGATCGGCGCGCATGGTAAACCGGTGTTGTTCTTGCATCCCAAGGATTTCAACGGCTGTTTGGTGGAATTGGAGCAAGTATGACGATCACGGCAGCGCTGGTGCTTTTTGCGGTGTGTTGGTGGATGGTGTTTTTCTGCGTGCTGCCGATGCGGTTCCGCTCGCAGGCGCAAGAGGGGCGGGTCGAGGCGGGCACGCCGGCGTCTGCCCCCGAGCAGGCTCATATCGCAACAAAGGCCAAGATCACCACGCTGGTGTCGCTGGCAGTGTTTGCGGTGCTTTATCTGATCATCACCATGGGCGATTTCACCATCGCTGATGTCGATGTCTTTGGCCTATGGAAAAACCGGTTCTGAGGCATCGTCGCGCGCCATCTGATGGAACAGATGGGTGAAGGTTGCCACCCCCAGCACCGGAATGATCAGGTTTAACAAAGGGATCGACAGCGGCGCTGCCATCAGCGTGCCCGCAAGCCAGATCTGGCCGCCATGGCTGCGGCGCAGGGCTTTGGCGGCGGGGCGGCCAATGCGGCGGCTGGCGACCAGCACGAAATATTCCCGCCCCAATAGATTGCCGTTGATCGCCAAAAACAAAAGCGGCGCCAGCGGCCCTGCCAGCGCGTAAAACAGCAGCGCAATCAGGTTCACCGCGATCAGCAAGCCGATGAAATTCACCGTGTCGATCAGCATGGTGCCAAAGCCGGTGTTAAAGGCGGCCGGCAGGTCGGGGTAATGGCGATCCTCGACTGCTTGGGCGACGGTTTCCAAAAACAGCCCGACAAAGACCGAAGCGACAGGCACCATCAGCACCACAGAGACCAGCAGCATCAGCAGGGCCGCCCCCCAGCTGATCAGCCCATGCAGGCCGCCGATCGGGCCAATCCAGGGCAACGCGATGCTGTTGGGGGTGAAACTGCCAATGACAAAGATCAGCGCAAAAGAGCCAAGCGCCAAAAGCAGCAGCGCCAGCAGAATGCCGCCAAAGATCACCCGCAGAAACCGCGGATCGCCGAGCTGCGCCAGCGCGCGCAAAAACGCGGTCAGGATCATGGCTGCGCCCAAGTCACCAGCTTGGCCAGATCAGGGCGCGGCCGGTCTGGTGTCGGGTTGGCCGCCTGGCCTATGTGGATGATGCCGGCAATGGTTTCGCCCGGCGTGCAGTCAAAGGCTGCGGCGCGAAAATCTGCGTCATGGCTGGGCCAGCCCGAGAGCCAATTCGCGGCCCAGCCCTTGGCGAGTGCGGCATTGACCACGCCCAAGCACAGCGCGCCGGCGGATAAGATTTGCTCGCTGAGCGGCACCTTGTCCGAGGCTTTGGGCGAGGAGATCACCGCCACAGCAAGGTGGCCGCGATCAAACTGACCGCGCGCCTTGTCGGTCTTTTCGGCATCCACGCCCAAGCTGCGGGCATGGGCCTCGGCCAGAGCGGCGAGCCGCGCCATTGCCGGACGCTCGATCACCACCAGCCGCCACGGCTCGAGCTTGCCATGATCGGGCACCCGCAGCGCAGCAGTCAGGATCTGCATCAGCTCAGCGCGCGCGGGCACTTCGCCGGTGTAAAGCTTTGCGGGCGAGGATTGGCGGCTTTGCAAAAAGTCAAAGGCTTGCGGATTGGCGGGCATCGAAATCTCCTTTGGCTCAGAGGTGGCCTGTGACGGGGCTTGCGTCAAGGGGCCTTGCCCTTGGCCGTGCGGGCGGGCAGCATGGCGCGATGAAAAAGGGCGATTGGGCAGAGCTGGCGGTTTCGGGGGCGGAATTTTCCGTCAAGGTCACACCACGCGCGCGGCGCAATGCGGTCAGCCGCGAGGCGGGGCAGATCCGCATCACTGTCACTGCTGCCCCCGAAGATGGCCGCGCCACGGCGGCGGTGGCCGAAGCGCTGGCCCATGCGCTGGGGGTGGCCAAGACCCGGCTGACGCTGCTGCGCGGCGCGGTGGCGCGCGACAAGGTGTTCCGGCTGGATTGATCAGGCCTTGGGCGCGATGCGGTAGCTGCCCGCGGGCAGATCCAGGGCAATGGCCAGATCTTGCAGCTGCGCCATCGACAGCGTGATGCTGACGACCATATCGGTGATAGGATTGATCTGGCGCAGCACGACGCAATCTTCAAAAGCTTCGATGGTCAGGTCTTCTTGCAAGGGGGCGGTCTTGTCACCTTCGTCGACCAAGGTGATAACGGTGGCGTCAAAGTCATGCTCGATCGTGAACATTCGGCCCTCCTGTCGGTGACTGCGGGCAAAGCAAAGCGCGATCTGGGCTGGGTTACAAGCTGCGATTGCAATCGCGGTGCGTTTTACATTGCGAAGGCGGCTTTTGCGTGTTTGATCACTGGGAAGACGGCAAGAAAAGGGGCAGGAGCGATGCGGATCGGGTTTGCAATGGCAGGGGCGCTTTTGCTGGCGGGCTGTGTGCAAAGCCAGGTGCTGCAGCCTGCGTCTTTGGCCAGCGACATCGCCCAAGCCAAGGCCGATGGCAAATTCAAGGCGCAGATGTTTTTGCAAACCGTTGCGGCGGTCGAGCCGGTTGCCAGCCAGATTTGCCGTGAAAAGCAGATTGTCCGTCAGTGCGATTTCCAGATTTTTGTTGATCCGCGGCTGCGTCTGCCGGAAAACGCCTATCAGACCCTGGATTACAGCGGTCGCCCGCTGATCGGCTTTACGCTGGCCTTGCTGAGCGAGGCGCAGGGTGCAGATGAGATCGCCTTTGTGATGGGGCATGAGGCGGCGCATCACATACTTGGGCATTTGGCGCTGCAAGCGCAGCAGGAACACAGCGCCCATATCGCGGCGCAAGCGGCGGCCTCTGCTGCTGCGGCGCAGGGGCAAAGCCGCAAACAGATCAAACAG
Source organism: Cypionkella sp. (assembly GCA_023255415.1). Lineage (GTDB taxonomy): Bacteria > Pseudomonadota > Alphaproteobacteria > Rhodobacterales > Rhodobacteraceae > Cypionkella. The sequence continues at coordinate 105,137 of JALRIN010000001.1, forward strand.
GTGCAGCGCAGCGCCGAGCAAGCCCTGAACGATGGCTATGCCAAGGCCTTTGAATTGCAGGCCGATGCTTTGGGCGCAGAAATCGCCTGGCGCGCGGGTTTTGATCCCTTGCGCGGGGCGGGGTTTTTTGACCGCTTGCCGCAGCCCTTGCACAGCGGCAGATCCAGCCACCCCGACAATCAAACCCGCAAGGCTTTGGTCGCCAAAACCGTGCGTCAGTTGCGGCGCAGGGGCTAGCGATGTTGCAGATCGAAGATGTTTTGCGCGACCGCGGCTCGCGCTATGCGGTTTCGGGCGGGGCTGTCCTGGGGCGGGCAGGTGCGGATGCGTTTTTGGCCGAGCTGAAACGGGCGAAAAAATTCGCCAAGGCCACGCATAACACTTGGGCTTGTGTGTTTTCCGATTTGGGGCCGGTGAAATCCGATGATGGCGAGGCTGGCGCGGGGGCGGTGATTTTAAAGATGCTCGAGCGCGAGGGGCTTTGCGATCATATCGTGGTGGTGACGCGCTGGTATGGCGGGGTGCATCTGGGCGGCGACCGGTTTGCGCATGTGGTCACAGCGGTGCGGGCCTATCTTGCTGCATTGCATCGCGCGCAGGGGCGCTAGGCTGGCTATGCGGCCAGCCCAGCGCTGCGCTATCGTTTAAAGTTTCGAATGCGAGCCGTCGCAAAGCGCGCCGTTTTTCGAGTTTTTGCAGCCGCAGAAATAGGCGGTCTTGCTGGTCTCGGCGGTGAATTTGGTGGGCACAAAGCTGCTGCCTTTATGGCTGCCATCGCAGAAGGGTTGCGATTTGGACTGGCCACAAGAGCACCAGAAATAGGTCTTTCCGGCCTCTACTTCGACGGGAAAGGGGGCTTTTTGCGCAATATTTGGCACGTCGGACATTTGGCTTCCTTTGGCTTTGGCGGTGGCTTTGCCCGACTATGGCGCAAAGCTGCCGCGCTGGGGCATTTTCTTTTGTGCAAATTTGCGCAGCGGGTCGCGCAAATTGGCCCAAAGCCCGTATCAGACCAAGCGGCCCCAAAGGTCGTATTCGCCGGCCTCTTCCACGGTGACCGCGACGATCTCGCCGGGTTTTAGGGCTTCAAAGCCTTCGTCGATAAACAGGTTGCCGTCGATTTCGGGCGCATCGGCCATGGTGCGGCAGGTGGCGCCATCGGCGTCGACCTCGTCCACGATCACCTGAAGCACCTTGCCAAGTTTTGCGGCCAGCTTTGCCTCGGATATCGCCTGGGCCTTTTCCATAAAGCGGTCCCAGCGCTCTTGCTTGATTTCGGGGGCAACATGATCGGGCAGCGCGTTTGACCGCGCGCCTGCGACGTTTTCATATTGAAAACAGCCCACCCGGTCCAGTTGTGCTTCGTCCATCCAATCCAGCAAGGTCTGAAACTCGGCCTCGGTCTCGCCCGGATAGCCGACGATAAAGGTCGAGCGCAGGGTGATTTCAGGGCAGATCGCGCGCCAGGCCGCGATTTCATCCAGCGTTTTGGCGGCAGCGGCAGGGCGGGCCATGCGTTTGAGAACCTGCGGGTCGGCATGCTGAAACGGGATGTCGAGGTAAGGCAGGATCAGCCCCTCGGCCATCAGCGGAATAAGGTCGCGCACATGCGGATAGGGGTAGACGTAATGCAGCCGCACCCAAGCGCCCAGCGATCCCAGATCGCGCGCAAGATCCGTGATATGGGCGCGGTGGCCGCGATCGGTGGCATGTTTCAGATCAAGCCCATAGGCCGAGGTGTCTTGCGAAATCACCAGCAATTCGCGCACGCCCGATTGCACCAGCTTTTCCGCCTCGCGCAGCACGGCATGGGCGGGGCGGCTTTGCAACAGGCCGCGCATATCGGGGATGATGCAGAATTTGCACTTGTGATTGCAGCCCTCTGAAATCTTCAGATAGCTGTAGTGGCGCGGGGTGAGCGACACCGCACTTGCGGGCAAAAGGTCGATAAAGGGGTCGGGCTTGGCGGGCACGGCGCTGTGCACCGCGTCCAGAACCGCCTCGTATTGATGCGGGCCGGTCACCGCCAAAACCTTGGGATGCGCGCCGGTGATATAGTCGGGTTCCGCACCCAAACAGCCGGTGACGATGACGCGGCCATTTTCGGCCAGCGCCTCGCCAATCGCTTCAAGGCTTTCGGCCTTGGCAGAATCGAGAAAGCCGCAGGTGTTGACGATCACCGCATCGGCGCCCTTGTAATCGGGGCTGATGGCATAGCCTTCGGCGCGCAGCCGCGTCAGGATGCGTTCGCTGTCCACCAGCGCCTTTGGGCAGCCAAGGCTGACCATGCCAATGGTCGGCTGGCCCTTGCGCGGGGTGTCGCGCAGGGTCAGTTTAGGGGCGAGATCGGGGCGAAGGCCAAGGTTTGGCAGCGGAGGATTTTGCGACATGCCGCCGCATATATCGCGAAACATAGAAGCGCGATAGGGGGGCTTTCGCGGTGGTTTGCCTTTGCGGTTGGGGCGTCGCTGGCCCAAGCCACGGGCGAAGGCCTGCCGATGGCCTGGCGGCTGCTTGCGTTCTGGGGCGCAGAGATTAGGCTGGTCGCAAAAGTGTGAGGGTTGATATGCGTTGGTTGGTTCGGAGTGTTTTTGCGCTGATTTTATTGGTGGTTTTGGCGGTGGGGGCGCTGTTTGCGATCCCGACCGAGAAAATCGCCGGCGTGGCGGTATCGCAGTTTAACGCGCTGACCGGGCGCGAGCTGGTGATTTCGGGCGCGGTGCGGCCTTCGTTTTATCCAACCTTGGGCGTGCAGACCGGGCCGATTTCGGTGTCGAATGCCGATTGGTCAAGCGAAGGGCCGATGCTGTCGGCGCAGGGCTTGTCGATCGGGCTGGATCTGCAGGCCCTGATCGCGGGTGAGGTCAAGATCACCACCCTGCAGGCGATTGACCCCAAGATTGTGCTGGAGCGTTCGGCCAAGGGGCAGGAAAACTGGGTGTTTGGCGCGCCTGCCTCGGGCGGGTCGGGCGGCACGATCTCGACCCAGACGCCGGGGGTGGGCAGCAGTTATAGCCTTGATCAAGCGATGATTTCGGGCGGCGAGGTGACCTTTATCGACCATGCTGCAGGCAGCAAGATCGTGCTGTCGCAGATTAAGGCTGCGGCGGCCGTTCCCAGCTATACCGGGCCTGCCAGCTTTGAAATTGCAGCCCAGATGAATGGCCAAAGTTTTCAGGCCAAGGGCCGTGTCGATGGGTTTCAGGATTTTCTGGACGGCAAGGTTGGCGGCGCGGTGCTGGATCTGAGCGCAGGAGCCGCGCAGATCGGCTTTCAGGGCCGCGCGGGCTGGGCGGGGCCGGTGGCCGAGGGCAATCTGCAAGCCGATCTGGCCGATCTGCGCGCGATTTCGGCGCTGGCGGGCCTTGCCGCTCCGCAGATGCCCGCAGGTCTTGGCCAGCGCGAGGTGCAGCTTGCAGGGGCGGTGACGCTGACGCAGGCTGGCAGCGCCCATTTGCGGGGCGGCTCTGTGGTGCTGGACGGGACAAAGCTGTCGGTTGATGCCGATTACACCCCGGGCATGCGGGCGAAAATCTCGGCCAAAGTGGTGGCGGGCGCGCTGAATTTGGCCAGCGTCTCGGGGGGTGCTGGCGGTGGAGCGGGCGGCGGCGCACAGGCGCAAGGCTGGCCGCAAGACCGCATTGATCTGTCGGCCCTCTCTGTGCTGGATGCTGATATTTCGCTGTCAGCCCAAGGGCTTGATCTAGGCATGGTCAAGCTGGGGGCGGTGCAGGCGGTGGTGCGGCTGGACAATGCGCGGCTGGTGATGGATGTCGCAGAGGCTGCAGGTTACGGCGGCACAATCGCGGGCAATCTGGTGGTAAACGGGCGCAAGGGGGTTTCGGTTGCAGGCGATCTTGCGTTTCGCGGCATGGATCTGCAGGCGCTGTTGCGCGACTTTGGCGGCTATGAGCGGCTTGTCGGCACGGGCGATCTGAAGCTGAAATTCCTCAGTTCTGGCAATTCGGTCGATGCGATCATGCATAAGATGTCGGGATCGGGCGCGCTGTCGCTGACGCGGGGGCAGGTCTTGGGGCTGGATATTGGCGGCATGTTGCGCCGGCTGGACACATCCTATGTGGGGGCAGGGCAAAAGACGGTGTTTGACGCGCTGACCGCCAGCTTTGCGATCAAAGACGGGGTGCTGCGCAATGACGATCTGCTGCTGGCGTCGTCGGATCTGACGGCGCGGGGGGTGGGCGAGGTTGATCTGGGCGCGCGCAGCCAAAGCTACCGCATCAAGGCCACGGCTTTGGCGGGCGCGGATGGCAGCGGCGGGCTGACCGCGCCTTTGCTGATCAGCGGCACTTGGGCAAATCCAAAATTTGCGCTGGATTTACAAGCGATTGCCGATGAAAAGCTGGCCGAGCAAAAGGCCAAGCTACAGGCCCAGCTTGAGGCCAAAAAGGCCGAACTTGAGGCCAGGGCGCGGGCCGAGGTGGCCAAAAAGCTGGGCGTCACCCAAGCCGAGGGCGAAAGCCTGCAAGAGGCCGCCAAGCGCGCCGCCGAGCAGGCCTTGCAGGATCAGGCGACCAAGGCGCTGGGCAAGCTGTTGGGGGGCAATTAGCCCCCCGCCTGCGGCTCTAGCGGTTGGTGCAGCCCGGAAGGGTAAGTTCGTTGCAGAAATAACCGACCCCGGCGCCATGCGCGGCTCTGGTGACCGGGCTGCCGCCTGTGGCCCCCGAAATCACCGCGCCGCCCACCGCCCCTGCGGCAGCGCGCTGGGTGTTGTTTTCAAGGCAGCCCGTTAGGGCGACGGCAAGCGGGCTAAGCAGAAGACTGTGTTTTGCAGATATGGCACGCGCCTTTGATTTTACCCTCGGGGGCTTTGGCATTGGGGCATAGGCACAGGGCATGGCGCAAATGACAGGGGCTGCACTGCTTTGGATCAAGCTTGGATGCGCAAATCTTGGGCCCGTGTCGCGCCACAATGCAAAAGGCGCGCCGTCAGCGGCGCGCCTTTTGCGGTCAGCTTGTGGCGTTGCCCTGCCTAGCGGCGGCGGTCGCGGCGCGCACTCATCGGCTGGAAGGCCACGCCGACATGGGCGTCGCAATAGGGCTTGCCCGGTTGCGAGGGCAGGCCGCAGAACCAGAAATCTTCTGTGGCAGGATCGCCGATCGGCCATTTGCAGGTGCGTTCGGTCAGCTCCATCAACGACAGCTTTTTGGCATGCTTTTCGACTTCGCGCACCGAAGCCAGCGCCTCGGGCGAGATTTCATTGGCCGAAGGCTGCGGTGGCAGCGGTTGGCCCGCAGGGATGATCGCCTTGCGCATCGGAATGGGCAGCACCACGGCGCTAGAGGCTGCGGGAGCCGCGGCGGGCGCAGGCGCAGGCGTGGGGCGTTCGGCCGCCACAGGACGTTCGACCGGGGTCGGACGCGGCGCGGGCTCTGCGCGTGTGGCAGGTTCTGCGCGCGGGGCTGGGGCGGCTGCGGCCACCGGGGCGGCTTCGGCTGCATCTTCGCCGGCGGCGACGCGGTTGGACAGGCCCAGTCTATGCACTTTGCCGATCACCGCATTGCGGGTGACCCCGCCCAATTCCTTGGCGATCTGGCTGGCAGACTGGCCCTCGGCCCACATTTTCTTGAGCGTTTCGACACGCTCGTCGGTCCAGGACATGGCGAACTCCGGTTGAGGGGCCAAGCATTGGCCTTTGACCCCTATTCTATTCGGGATGGCGTGGGATACAAGCGCGACGCAATAAGATCAAGCGGCCGTCTTGATTCGCGCGGCGGTTATGGGCTGAAAGTGCAGCATTGACAGCCCTTCCTTGCCCCCAGATAGGGGGAGGGAGGCCGGATCGCAAGGGCAGGCGGCGGGGTCGCCAAGAAAAGGATGATGTGGGATGCATGACTTTCGCGAACAGCGGGCGGATACTTTCGAGACCTTTGCCAAGGTTGGGCGCGGGGTAAAGCTGCCGAAAACCTCGGTGGTGGTGTTTGAATTCATCGCCGAAGAAGTGGAAACCAATTGGGCGGCGGCCGAAAAGGCGCTGCGGGCCAAGGGGTTTCGCACCAGCCATGCTGGCGATGTCTTGGAAGCGCGGATCGGGCCGATTGCGATTGAGGCCGAGACGGTCTGGCAATGGGAGCGGCTGGCCACAGAATGCGTGCTGCCGTTTGAGTTTTATCCCGATGGCTGGGAATTGGCGGATTAAACCTTGCGGCTGATTTTCTGGGCTTGGATGCCCCGGGGGGGGGGCGGTGGAGCCTCCGGCGGGGATATTTGGGCCAAGATGAAAGCGGCAGGAGAGGCGCCTGTTTGGCCGCGCCGCGGGCACACCCGCAGCGAGGGGCTCGATGCCCCGAGGGGCGGGGCTATGGGCTGGGTTTGCCGCCGATCCATGTGGCGCGGATGGCGCGGTCGTCGCCGAGCATGATGGTGGGAAACAGCGCTTGCCAGATGTCTTCGGCGCGTGCGCTGGCCTGGGCAATGGCCGGGGTTGAGGCGAGATCGAGGATGGTAAGGTCGGCCTCCATGCCTTTGGCGATATTGCCGATCTGATCTTGGGCATGCAGCGCGCGTGCCGAGCCTGCGGTGGCAAGCCACCACAGTTCGGCCGGATGCAGGGCTTTGCCGCGCAGCTGAGCCACCTCGTAAGCTGCAGCCATGGTGCGCAGCATCGAGAACGAAGAGCCGCCGCCGGTGTCGGTGGCAAGGCCGACGCGGATGTCTTGCGCGAGGGTGCTATCAAACAGGCCCGAGCCGATGAAGGTGTTTGAGGTCGGGCAATGCACCAGGCTTGCATCCACCGCGCGCAGGCGGTGTTTTTCGCGCTCTGTCAGGTGGATGGCATGGCCATAGACCCCGCGCGGGCCCAGAAGGCCATAGGCCTCGTAGGTGTCGAGGTAGTCGCGCGCTGCGGGATAAAGATCGCGCACCCAAGCGATTTCGTCGATCTGTTCGCTGAGATGGGTTTGCATCAGGCAATCGGGATATTCGGCCCAAAGCGCGCCAAGGGCTGCCAATTGATCGGGGCTGGAGGTTGGCGAAAACCGCGGTGTGATCACATAAGACAGCCTGCCTGCGCCATGCCAGCGCTGCAGCAGCGCTTTGCTGTCGTCATAGGCCGATTGCGCGCTGTCTTGCAGGCCCGCGGGGGCGTTGCGGTCCATGCAGGTTTTGCCGGCAAAGGCGCGCAGGCCGCGGGCAGAGGCGGCGGTAAAAAACGCCTCGACGCTTTGCGGGTGGATGGTGGCATAGCTGCACATCGAGGTGGTGCCATGGGCCAGCGCCAGATCCAGATAGCGGTTTGAAATCTGCGCTGCATAGGCGGGATCGGCAAAGCGCATCTCTTCGGGGAAGGTATAGCTGTTGAGCCAATCAATCAGTCGTTTGCCCCAAGAGGCGATGATGGCGGTTTGTGGATAATGCACATGGGCGTCGATGAAGCCCGCCGAAATCAGGCATTTGCCATAATCTGTCACCCTTGCGGTGGGGTAGTTGGCGCGCAAGCGCTCTGCCGGGCCATGGGCGAGGATCTTGCCGTTTTGCACCACCACAGCGCCACGGCTTTCGTGCCGCGCGGCTTGCAGCCCTTCGCGAAAGGGGTCCGCGTCAAACGTCAGCACTTGGCCCAGCAAAATGTCGATCATCTGATGCTCCTGTTTCCGTTTCGCCTAAGTTAAAGCGTTCTAAGCGGCGGGTAAATTTGCCATTGCCCCTGTTTGTCAGAAACAGCTTTCGTTAAGGTTGGGTCAATACGGCATCTTGAACCCGCTGATAAGGGGCGGATTGGGAGCTGCTTGGGGGTGTGATGAGCGACGAAATGGCGGTGATGGACGAAGATCGGGTGCATGCTGACCGCGTGGACGCGATTCTTCAGGCGGTGGAGGCAGGCCAGGCAGATCGGGTGACCGAGCTGATGGAGCCTTTGCATGCCGCTGATATTGCTGACATTTTAGAGCAAATTGGCGGGTCTGATCGCCGCGCCTTGTTGCAACTTTGGTCGGGTGAGATCGATGGCGAGATCCTGTCCGAGATTGACGAGTCGATCCGTGAAGAGGTGATTGCCGCGCTGCCGCGCGAGGTGGTGGCCGAGGCCATGCGCGAATTGGATACCGACGATGTCGTCGATATTCTTGAAGATCTGGAGCAGCCGGCACAGGAACTGATTCTGGGCGCCCTAGAATTGGCCGACCGGGTGGCGGTGCAACAGGCGCTGTCTTATCCTGACTACAGTGCTGGCCGCTTGATGCAGCGTGAAGTGGTGGTGGCGCCCGAGCATTGGAGTGTGGGCGAAACCATTGATTTTCTGCGTGAGGCCGAGAGCCTGCCCGATCAGTTCTACCATGTGATTTTGGTGGATCCGCGGATGAAGCCGGTGGGCTATGTTACCCTGGGCCGCTTGCTTTCCAGCCGTCGAGTGGTGGGGTTGCGCGAGATTTTGGAAGAGACCTTTCGCACCGTGCCTGCGACCGAGGCCGAGGAAGATGTAGCCTATCTGTTCAACCAATATCACCTGATTTCCGCCCCCGTGGTCGATGATGGCGGTCGCTTGGTGGGGGTGATCACCATTGATGACGCAATGAACGTGCTGGACGAGGAACATGAGGCTGACATGCTGCGTCTGGCTGGTGTGAACGACGAATCCAGCCTGTCGGATACGGTTTGGGAGGCCGCAAAGGGCCGGGCGGTTTGGTTGTTTGTCAACCTGCTGACGGCGATTTTGGCCTCGGGGGTGATTTCGCTGTTTGCGGCCGATATCAATAAGATGGTGGCGCTGGCGGTACTGATGCCGATTGTCGCCTCGATGGGGGGCAATGCCGGCACCCAGTCGATGACGGTGGCGGTGCGGGCCTTGGCGACGCGGGATTTGACGGCGCAGAACGCCGGCCGCGTGGTGCGCCGCGAGGTGCTGGTGGGCGCGCTGAATGGTCTGATGTTCGGGCTGGTGCTGGCGGGGGTGGCGGGGCTGTGGTTTGGCGTGCCGATGCTGGCCTTGGTGATCGGGCTTGCGATGATGTTCACGCTGGTGGCCGCCGCCATGGGGGGGATATTGATCCCGATGGCGCTGGAGCGGCTTGAGATTGATCCCGCCCTTGCCTCGGGGCCCTTTGTCACCACGGTCACCGATGTGGTGGCGTTTTTCGCCTTTTTGGGGCTGGCTTCGAAGGTTTTGCTATGAGTGCGGGGGATTTGAAGATGGAGGCGCAAAAGGCTGCTGCGCGCAAACTGGCCTTTGCCGCGCGCAAACTGGCCTTTGCGGCAGGGCAGGGGCAGGCGGGGGCACTTTTGGCCGATTATCTGGCGCCTTACCGTGGTTTGGCCTTGGCCGGATATATGGCGATGCGCAGCGAGGCCGATCCGATCGAGGCGATGCGGCTGCATCAAGGTCCGGTCTGCGTGCCGGTGATTGTGGGCGCGGGTCAGGCCCTGCGGTTTCGGCAATGGACGCCGGGCTGTGAGATGGTGATGGGCGAATTTGGCGCGCAGATCCCCGCCGAAGGGGCCTGGATTGAGCCTGAGGTTTTGATCGTGCCCTTGGTTGGATTTGACGCGCGCGGCTACCGTCTGGGCTATGGCGGCGGTTTTTATGACCGCAGCCTTGCTGGCTTGCGGGCGCGGCGCGGGGCTGTGGCGGTGGGCTTTGGCTTTGCGGCGCAGGAATTGGCTGAAGTGCCAATTGATGACTATGACCAGCGCTTGGATGCGATGGTGACGGAGCTGGGGGTTTTGCGGTTTGGGTGAAGGCTGCTGCTAAAAGCCGGGGCCTTGCTGCAGGAAAGACAAGCGGGGCTCTGCCGTTGTTGAGAGGTTGGGGGGCTCTGCCCCCGGGGCGCTTTGCGCCCCTCCCCCGGGATATTTTTAGACAGATGAAAAGGCGGCGTGGGGGCCCTGCGGGTGGGGCGGGTTATTTGGCGATCTGTTCGTCTTTGACAAACATATTGCCCCAGGCGCGGTCGATCAGCTCGGGGGTCATCTGATAGGGGATGCCTTCGAAGTCGCAGACGGCGATCATTTGGTCGATCAAAAACACTGGCTGGTAATTGGCGAAGGTGTTTTGAATCGTGGGGTATTTGTGTTTGAGCAGGTGCAAAAGCGAAGCCTCGTTCAGCGCCATGCTCTTTTTCTTGGCAACCATCGCAAAGATTTTCAGGAACATTTCTTGGCTGGGGCCTTCGATTTTAATCTTGAAAAAGATCCGACGCAGGGCGGCGCCGTCGAAGATTTCATTGGGGTGGAAGTTGGTTGAAAAGATCACCAGCGTATCGAAGGGCACGGTAAATTTCTCGCCCGATTGCAGCGCGAGGATGTCGCGGGATTCTTCGAGCGGCACGATCCAGCGGTTGATCAGGCTTTGCGGCGGGGTGGCCTGGCGGCCAAGGTCGTCGACAATGAAAATGCCGCCAGAGGCTTTGAGCTGCAAGGGCGCTTGATAGGTGCGCGCCACTGGGTTGTAGGTCAGATCCAGCATGTCAAGGGTCAGCTCGCCGCCGGTGATAACCGAGGGGCGATCGCATAGCACATAGCGGTTGTCATAGCGGTTGGCGCTGCGGCGCAGGGCATTGGGGTCGTCGAGCGAGGCTTCGGCGCGTGAATGCACGATGGGATCGTAAACCGTGATCACTTGGCCTGCGTATTCGATGGCGCGGGGGATATAGATCTTATCGCCCAAAGCGGCACGGATGCCGTTTGAGATCGAGGATTTGCCATTGCCCGGCGGGCCATACATCAGGATCGAGCGGCCCGAGGTGACAGCGGGGCCGAGGTTGGCCATCAGATCGGGGGGCAGGATCAGATGGCCCATGCTTTGCTGCAATTGCGCGCGGGTGAGTTTGATGTCGCGCACCGATTGGCGGCGCATCTGAGCGGAATAGGCCTCGAGCGGCACCGGCAGCGCGCCATAATATTCCGACTGGGCAAGTGCGTCGAGTGCGCGGGCTTTGCCGGCATCAGTGAGTTGATAGCTCATTTCGGCACTGGTTGCGCTGGCGTTCAGCGTGCCCTTTGCCTCGAGCAGGCGCTGACTGCGGGCGTCATCGACCAGCTCTTGGGTCAGGCTGACCGGCAGGGCGATGGCGCGGGCAAGATCGCTGACCATTTCAAGGTTCATGCGAAACAGGGTTTTCAGCACGATGTCGCGCATCATCACGCCAGCAAGCCCGGTTTCGGCCAGACTGCGCGGCTGGGGCGGGGCTTGCACACCAGGCGAGCTTTGCAGGGTCATAGGGTCACGGGCCTTTCATGCTGATCGGGCGCGGGCGCAGGGTCTGTCACGCCTGCACGAAACCCTAGAAAAGCGGCAAGACTAGGGCCAAAAGATAAAAGATTAATGTCGCGGCAAGGGTGGTGCCAAAGGGAAAGCCCGGATGGGTCCAGCTTTTCCAATCGGGGGTGGCGTTGCGGAAGGGCGGGATGTGTTTGAGCAAGCGATGCGCGCTTAGGGCGCCAAGGGCGCAGGCAACATAGATCACCGAAAGCTGGGCCAAATTGGCGTGGATGAAGGCAGGCGCCATGGCGGCGGCGAATTTCGCATCCCCCCCGCCCATCACACCCGCCATATTCATCACAAAGGTCACCACCAGCACGCAGGCCGCCAACCCAAGCCCCATGGCCCAAAGCTTGAAGGGCATCACCAATATGCCAAGCACGATCCAGACCAGCAGCATCGCAAGCGAGGCCTGATTGGGGATGCGCATGAATTTCAGATCGCTGAACGAGACCCAAAAGCCAATCGCCAGCGCAAAGGGCAGCAGGGTGGCTGCGGCAAATGGGCTGATCATGATCAGCCCCCCAAGGCCTTGAGGCTGCGCTCGGCGGCCTCGAAATAGCTGGGGGCCGTGTCGACTGCCGAGCGCAAAAGCTCTTTGCCCACCGTCACATCGCCCTGTTTGATCGCGGCAAGACCGGCGGTATAAAGCAGCTGGGCGCGCTCTTGTTGGGTCATATCGACCACCGGCATATCGTATTTGCGCTGCCCTGCGCGGGCCAGAACCAGATTGTTCTTGGCGGTAAACAGCTGCGGCTCGTAGGTCAGGGCCTGCAAAAACAGCCGCTCGGCGCCGGCGTTATCACCGCGTGTCAGTTTCGAATAGCCCCAGTTGTTATAAACGCCCGAGGGTTTCGAGGTAAGGCCGGCCGCGATTTCGTAAAAGCTGTCGGCTTTTTTCCAGTTTTTCTTGGAATCGGCGACCATGGCTTCAAGCCGGTAGCGCTCGAAGGTTTCGAATGTGGGGGGGATGGCGTTCAGGGTCGTTTCGGCCCCCGCCCAATTGTTGGTGCGAATTTGGGCATCTGCGAGGTTGACGCGGTCGTCATTGCTGGCCTCGGGTGAGGCGATGATGCTTGCCCAGACCGGGACCGCCTGATCGGCCTTGCCCGCGCGCATCAGCGATTTTGCCAGACCGCGTTTCAGGTCAATGCGGCTGGGGTTTTCGGCCGAGGATCTGCTGAAATAGGCCACGGCCTCGTTTGGGTCGCCCACGGTCAGCATGATGTCCGAGAGGTTGGATTCGTCGATCACATTGACGGATTTAAGGGCGGCCTTGGAATTGGCCGCCGTATTGGACCCGACGCATCCCGATAAGGCCAGAGTGCCACAAAGGCAGAGCACAAGAAATTTCACTTGGCGCATTTTGCGTCCTTTATCGTCCCTGCTCGGGGTTTCACATTTGCGAGAGCAACACATAGGTGCCTTGCCCCCGCCGCACGAGTTTCATCACCGGTTTCGCAACACTGCCAGCAGCATATAGGTCTGCCTCGCTTTGGGCGATAGCGCGCTTTAGATTTTCACGGATCGAGTCTGTTTCGCCACTGTCGAGCGCAAAGGCGCGCTGAAAGAACACCCGCGCCTCGCCGACATTGCCTTTTTCCATCAGCACGACGCCCAGATTGTTTAGCGCGGGCACCGAGGTCTGGTCAGCCTCGATTGCGCGGCGCAGGATCTGTTCGGCTTGGCCCAAGCGGCCCAAATGCAGATCGGCCGAGCCGATCGCCGAGAGCACATCCGCGGTCATGCCCTGTTCGCCTGCAGCGCGCAGATAGGCGCGCAGGGCCAGATCATATTCGCCCGCAGCCATCAGCCGGTGGCCAACCAAAAGCCCATCGACGCCCTTGGCTTGGGTGTCTACGCCATAGGGCGCGTTTCGGCTGATGTCAGAAGGCGACAAACCGGCTGTGGTTTGACAGCCGGTCAGGGTGCAGAGCACCACCGTGGCGCAGGCAAACTGCCGCCCTCTGATCACTCAGAACCCCCCTGCGCCCAACGTCGTTGCAATGCCTGAGATGGCAGGCCCGATCAGGATAAGCAGCAGCGGTGGCAAGGTAAACAGCATTGTGCCAAGTGTCAGTTTTGTTGGCAGCTTATTGGCCAATTCTTCCGCGCGCATGATCCTTTTGTCGCGCATTTCGCTTGAATAGACCCGCAGGGCTTCTGACATCGAGGTGCCGAAGGTGGCCGATTGCACCAATGTTGTCACAAAGGAGGAGATGTCGGGGATATTGACGCGTTCGGCCATGTCTTTCAGAACCCTTGCGCGTTCTTTGCCTGCCTTGACCTCTTGCGAGACCATGTCAAATTCGTCGGCCAAGGCCGGATAGCCGGCGCGGCTTTCCTTGGCGATGCGGTTGATGGATTGATCAAGTGACTGGCCGGCTTCGACACAGACCAGCATCAGATCCAGCGCATCGGGAAAGCCTGCAACGATTTCGGCCATCCGCTCTTGGGCGCGTTTGGAAATCCAATACATTGGCAAATAATAGCCCGCAGCGCCGGGAAGCAGCGTGGTCAGCACCATCGATTGGGTTGATGGCTCGACATCGCCATTGCCAACGAAGGTATAAAGGATACCAAAAAGCAAAAACCCCAAGCCAAGCGTCATTTGGGCAAAGTGAAAGGTGCGCACCGCGTCTTTGTTTTTATAGCCCGCGCGCAGCATTTTCAGCCGCGCCGCAGACATTTCTTCGGCGTTTTGCGGCTCGAGAAAACTGGCGAATTTTTCCAGCTTGTCGACCTTTGTTTTGGCCCGCAACTTGGCGCGTTCGGGGGCGGCGGTCAGACTGTCTTCGGCCTCGCGCATGCTTTTGATTTTATCAAAAGGTTCCGGCTGTTTTTTCAACAAGAACGGCAAAGAGCTGGCGATCAACACCAAAGCAACAGCAAGCAGCCCCGCCATAGGCCCAAGTTCGCCAAACTGCGCCGTCAAGAATTCTGAAATTGCGGCAAAAGGGTTCATAGCGGCCTCATACTTTTATATCTACCATGATCCGCATGAAAATGATGTTTAGCACCAGAAAAACCGCCACGGTCAGGCAAGCCGGGATCCAATAGGGGGTGTCTTTGACGTTGTCATAATAGTCGGGTTTGATGAAGGTGATCATCACAATTGCGGCAAGCGGAAAGGCTGACAGGAAGCCGCCAGACCATTTCGCCTCGGCTGTGATGGCTTTGACGCGGCGAAACAGTTTGAAGCGCGCGCGGATCACTTTGGACAGACCGTCGAGGATTTCTGCAAGATTGCCACCGGCGGTTTGTTGGATGTTCACCGCAACCGCCAAAAAGCGCAGATCCTGATTGTCCATGCGTTCTGCAAAGGCCTTGAGGCTTTCGGCAATGTCGCGGCCATAAGCGGCCTCGTCGGCGATCAGGCCAAATTCGGTGCCCAATGGGTCGGGCACCTCTTTCGAGACGATGCCAATGGCCGAAGAAAACGGATGGCCAACGCGCAAGGATCGAACCATCAGCTCGACCGCGTCGGGCAGTTGTTCTTCCATCATGGCGACCCGCTTTTTGGCCTTGCCGTTCACCCAGAAGTAGACCCCGCCCACCCCCATGGCCACCGCAACCGCCGCCCGGATTTGCAGCGCGGCCGAGGTGCCAAGGCTAAGGGCCAGGAAGGCAAGCACCACCATTGCGGCCATAATCATCACCAATTGCGTCGGCGAGAAGGCGATATTGGCCTTTTGTGCCTTGGTGGCCAAGATCGAATACAGCGGAATGCCGCGTGCGTTCATATGCTGGCTGATCTCTTTGCGCAGCTGTTCCAGAACCTGTTCACGGTTGTTGTTGGATTTTTCCAACAGCGCCAAGCGGCGGCTGACACGGTTGTTGAGGTTGATCGAATTGCCAAAGACCGCCAGATAAAGCGCGCCAACAAGCGTTGGAATGGCGGCAAAAATCAGAATATAGATCAGAGGTGCGGCTGATAATGTCATGATTTGGCCTATACAATCGGGTCATAAATAGAGGCAGGCAGGTCAAAGCCCCATTGACGAAAGCGCTCGGAAAAATGCGAGCGCACGCCGGTGGCATTGAAACGGCCAATGATTTTGCCACTGGGATCGACGCCAAGGCGTTCGTAGCGAAACACCTCTTGCATCGAAATCACATCGCCCTCCATGCCGGTGATTTCGGTGATCGACACCATGCGGCGCGAGCCGTCCTGCAAGCGCGAGGCCTGCACGATCAAATTCACCGCCGAGGCGATTTGCGAGCGCACGGCCTTGAGCGGCATCTCGATCCCGGCCATGGCAACCATGTTTTCAAGCCGCGAAATCCCGTCGCGGGCCGAGTTGGCGTGGATCGTGGTCATCGATCCATCGTGGCCGGTGTTCATCGCCTGCAGCATGTCGATCACCTCTTCGCCACGAGTTTCCCCGACGATGATCCGGTCAGGCCGCATCCGCAGGGCGTTGCGCAGACAGTCGCGCTGGGTCACAGCGCCCTTGCCTTCGACGTTGGGTGGGCGGCTTTCCATCCGGCCGACGTGGACTTGCTGCAGCTGAAGTTCGGCGGTGTCTTCGATCGTCAACACCCGCTCGGTGTTGTCGATGAAAGAGGAAAGCGCGTTCAGCGTGGTGGTTTTGCCCGACCCCGTGCCCCCCGAGACGATAATGTTCAGCCGGCAAGACACCGCGGCCTCGAGATAAAGCCCCATCTCTTCGGTAAAGGCGCCAAAGCGCACAAGGTCAGAAATGCCAAGCTTATCTTTTTTGAATTTCCGGATAGAAACCAAACTGCCGTCCACCGCCACCGGCGGCACCATGCAGTTAAACCGCGAGCCATCTTGCAGGCGGGCGTCGCAATAGGGGTTGGATTCGTCCACCCGTCGCCCCACGGCCGAGACGATCTTATCGATGATCCGCAACAGATGGCGTTCGTCTTTAAAGGTGATGTCGGTCAGCGTCAGCTTGCCCCCGCGTTCGACAAAAATGCGGTGGGGGCCGTTCACCAAGATATCGTTTACGGTGTCATCTTTCAGCAAAGGCTCTAGCGGGCCAAGGCCCATGACTTCGTCATAAAGCTCTTGATATAGCAGGCTGCGGTCTTCGCGCGACAGCACCGCCGACATTTCTTCCAGGGCTTCGGTCGAAATCGCAGCGATTTCGGTTTTCAATTCGGTTTCCGAGGCGGTTTCAAGCGCTGCGAGGTTCAGATTTTCCAGCAGGCGTTTGTGCAGCTCTTGCTTAAGTTGGCCAAGCCGTTCCTTACGCTTTTTCTCTTTGTCAGCGCCCGTGGCTTCGGCCGTTGGCCGCGCCGCTGTGGTCGCAGGCTTGGCGCTGGATGCGGCTGCGGCGCGCGCCGTGGTTGCGGCGGCGGCCACGACCGCTGGGCGCTGCTCTGCCTGCGGGTCTGGTTTTTTAAAGCGAGAAAACATCGTAATTCCCTTTGGTTCGGACGCGTCTTAGCTTTTGCCCGCTTCTGCAGCTCGGTTCAGATCGAAGAGTGATTTTGCAAGTTTTGCGATGTCTTTGCGCAAAGGATTCTTTGCGGCAAATTCCGCCAGAGGCAGGCCATGGTCATTGGCCTGAGTGATCTGCGTGGCGCCGTCGGGCAGTTGCACTTCAAGCGAGATATCAAGACTTTCTGCCATGCGTTTGACGCGGGATTTTGCGGTCAGATCGGTAAATTTCGGAGCGCGGTTCAAGATATAGCGTAGCTTTTCATGCGGCAGGCCTTCGGCTTTGAGGGCGCGGGTCAGGCGCAGGGCGTTTTGCGCCGAGCGTAGATCCAAATCCATGAGCGTAAAGTAAATATGGGCTGCGTTCAGGACGGTTTCGGTCCAAGCCACGATGGTTTTTGGCATGTCGATGATGACATAATCAAAATTCGCCCGCGCCATATCCAAAATATGGCTGATATCAAGCGGGCTGACGATATCCAACGGCAGCATATCCGCGGGGGCTGTCAGCACATGTAACCGGTCTTTGAAGGTCAGCATCGCGGCAATCAGCGCTTCGCTGTCGGCGCCGCCTACATCGGACAAAAGTTCAAACACAGCTTCTTTGCGCGGCAGATCCAAATAGGTCGCTACCGAGCCATATTGGAAATCGAAGTCAAGCAAACAGACCCGAGGCGCATCGGTTTTTGTGACAGTTGCCAGTTCCCAAGCCAAATTTACCGCAAAATTCGACGCGCCACAGCCCCCGGCAAGCCCGTGGATTGGCAAAACCACAGCGTCGCGGTCGCCTTTGGCTTTGAACTTTGGGCTGGCCTCTGGTGCTGGTGCAAGCGCTGC
The DNA here is from genome assembly GCA_023255415.1 of Cypionkella sp. Classification (GTDB taxonomy): domain Bacteria; phylum Pseudomonadota; class Alphaproteobacteria; order Rhodobacterales; family Rhodobacteraceae; genus Cypionkella. The sequence goes on from JALRIN010000001.1 coordinate 122,597, forward strand.
TGCGGCAGGCGGCATCTCGCTGGGCACCGCCAGCGGCGCCGGGGTCTGAATGCGGGTGATCACCTCTTGCAGCGCGCCTTCGGGCAGCGGGTAGGGCACAAAGTCTTCGGCCCCCAGCCGCAGCAGATGATGCAAGGCGACAGGCCCCAATTGGTCGACAATCAAGATCACGCGGATCGCTTTGGCCTTGGCGCTTCGGATGATGTCGGAAATCAGCCCCAGCTCGGCCTCGTCGGCTGCATTCACCGCAATGGCGATAAAGCGCAGGGTCGCGGCCTCGGGCTGGTTCAGGAAGGTCAGGGCGTCTTCAAACTTCAGATCCCCCCAGCTTTCGCCAAGCGCGTCTTCCATCTCGTCGATCAGCATATCGAATTTTTGCACATCGCGCGAGATCGTGCAGGCCACAATCGGTGCCGGGTCGGGCTGAAGCATTGCTAAGTTTGTCATCGTCACATCGTCCCTATCTGGCCATCGTTTGACCGGCCCGGTGCTAATTGTGGCAAAACCGAGCCGGTCAGGATTGCGCGCGCAGCAAGCCTGCAGCGTATGGATCCCATTGTAGGCAAGATGACGGAGGATGGTGGCGAGATTAGGGCTAAAATCGCGTTAATCTTTGATTTTACCGCCGAAAATCCCAAAGTGTGAAACGAAGGGCCCGCCATTTCTGGCGGGCGTCTGGTTACTTCGAGGACCCAGTCAGCGCTGATTGTTGTTCGGTATTGACTGGGTGCATGCGCGTCGCGCCGTCAATATATTCGCGCATCACGACGGCGGCATATTTGCCGTTAAGCGCCGAGATGGATTTTGTAACAAATCCTGTCACCTCGGTCACCGTGCGGCGATTACGCTCTTCGGGGCCGGGGGTTGCGATCACGGGATGGGTTTTGCCGAAAGAGGCCACAGCCTCGAGCCGCGCCGAGCCAATGCCAAGGCTGGTCAGATAGCTGACGGCTGCTCGGGCGCGGCGCAGGCCCAAGGCTTTGTTATAGGTTGCCGATCCCACCAGATCGGTGTGACCATAGACCCGAAAGCGCACTTCGGGGAATTGGCGGATCCAGCTTGCTTGTTGCGACAACACGGCACGGGCTTCGGGGCTAAGCTCGGCTGAATTGAAGGCAAAGGTGATGGTGCTGGGCACTTCTTGGGCAAAACGCTGCGCCAGTTGGATGGTAAAGTTGCTTTGCCCTGTCATTGCCATGGTGTTGGTCATGCTGGGATTGCCAAAGCCGCCTTCGTCAACGTCGCTCCCGGCTTCCCGGTTAAGCGAAGCAGCAGAACAGCCAGACAGGGCCGCAAGGGTCACAGCAATCAAGACAAGGGGGCGCAACTGCATCATTTATTCCATCACATAACCATAAGAACCACTGAAATCTTGGCGGGCCACCTCGCCCGCAGGGCCTTTTTGCGCCCGAGCGGTTTTCCCGTTCAGAAACAGATCGCGTTCAGAGGGGATTTTCACCCGGTCTGTCGGCAGCGCCAAAGCTTCGCCGCGCGTTGGGGTTACCAGATGCGGGGTCACGATGATCACCAGCTCTGACTGTTTGCGGGCATAATCTGACGAACGGAACAAAGCGCCCAGCACCGGAATGTCGCCCAGCCAAGGCACTTGCCCCACCAGATCGGTGAAATCGTCTTGCAACAGCCCGGCGATGGCAAAGCTTTCGCCGTCGCGCATCTCGACCGTGGTCGAGGTTTCGCGGCGCTTAAAAGCACTGACCGTCACGCTGCCGGTGGTAAGCGATGTCGAAGGATCAAGCGACGAGACCGCGGCATTTATCGTCAAATTGATCGTGTCGCCATCAATCACCACGGGGGTGAAGTTCAGCTCGACGCCAAAGGGTTTATAGTCGATGCTGACGGTTCCGTTTCCTTGCGACACCGGAATCGGATATTCGCCGCCCGCCAGAAACTTGGCTTCCTGACCCGAAAGCGCGGTTAGGTTCGGTTCGGCCAAGGTGCGCACAAAGCCTTTGGATTCAAGCGCTTCCAGCATGACTTGCAGTTGCAGCGCCCCAACCGAAAAGCCAAGCCCAAGCCGGCCCTCGGCATCGTTGGGACTGCTGACGGTGCCCCCGCTCAGGGCAGAGGCAAGTTTGGTTCCATCAGAAAGAACACCGCCGCCGAATGTTCCACTGGCATGTCTGTTCGATACAGCAGCCCCCATCGAGGCCGAAAGATTTTTCGACACCGAGCGCTGCATTTCGGCAAAGCGCACCTTCAGCATCACCTGCTGGGTGCCGCCAACGCTCATCAAATTAGAAACCCGGTCCTGGGCATAGCGCGAGGCCAGATCAAGCGCGCGATCCAGCTTTGCGGAAGACGACACCGTGCCCGACAAAACGATGCCGTCGTTGGCGGTGCGCACTTCGATATGTTCACCGGGCAAGATTTGCTGCAGGCGTTCTTTGAATTCGGCAACATCGGGGGTTACGCTGACATCGACATTGGAAATCAGCTTTCCATTGGCGCCAAGCAGCGTCATTGTCGTGCGCCCCGGCGCCTTTCCCAACACGTAAATGGTCTTGTCAGACAGGGTCGAAATATCGGCAATACCGGGGTTTGCGATCGAGAGTTCCGAAAAAGCCTGATCACTTTCGACCACCACTGCGCGGTTCAAGGGAACCTCGAGCGGTTGGGAAACAGAGCCCTGCATCACGCGCAAGGTTTGCGCCTGAAGGGAAGATATCGGCGTTGTTGAAAGGAGCAATCCCAAGCAACCCGCACTCATTAACCGTAGCATACTCATGTGACCTGCCCTTTCGATCACGCCTCTGGATGGGTCATTTTGCGCCCAATCCTATACCTAAGATGCGCTATCTAGCCTTTTTATGCAAGAATCAAATGGTTACGCGACGAAGCTTGTTTAAAAACAGTTTGAAGACTACCACCTGTAGTGGAAGAGGCTGCGATTTTGTCTGCATCATGTGGACTTTCAACCTTGGGCTGCATGGTTAGTCTGTGCAGGGGATCGGGGTTTCGATAACCTCGGCGCCTTTTCTGGTTTTGATCGAACAGGTTTTTTCGGGGGCGGGTGCAACTGGCGCTGCCACCACGGCGGCTGGCACGATTCCCAGCAAACCCTGCGTGGTGACATCGATCTTGCCGGTTGCGGTCTCGTCGCCATGGCCGACAAGCGACATCACCAAGCGCCCGGTTGCCTGCGCTTGCACAAGGCGGCCAACTTGTTCCGGGCTGACAGCCACGGTGACGGTGCGGTTCTGGATCTCGCCACCGCTCGACATCCCGCCAGAGCTGCGGTCGCCTGCGATGATTTTCAACCGGCTTTCGATCAGACGCGTCATGTCGCCCTCCACACCGGGGACCGACCCTGTCCAATAAACATCAACACGGTCGCCAGGCTGCAAGAAATCTGCGGCCTTCACCTCGATGGCAAAAGCGCGTTCGCCTTTCGCGATCGAGCCGTTCAGCCCGACCTGCTCGCCAGGTGCGGTGACATTGACAGCCAAGATCGGTTCAAATTGTTCCATCTGCCGCTGCACAAAACGCGGCGCGCCAGCAGCGCTTTCGGGAAAAAGTTCATAATCGTGAAAGAAAGCCCCTTCGGGCAGGGTGTTTTGCGGCCAATACATCGGCTGAACATCGTCAGGTGTCAAAACGTCGCCATAGTCTTTCTGCTTGTTGACGACAAAGATTTCAACCAGACCACCGGTTTTCGCGCGGATCATCGCTTCTTGCTGCAAGGCTGATTTGTTGTCGTTAAGATAGCCCTGCGCAACATAGACCGCAGCGCTTGCCAACGCGAGGCCCACGGCGAGCACAAGCCCAAATATCATCCGCATATGCTACCCTCTTTGGCCGAGCCCACCATCGAGGTGGGCGTTTCGTTTTTTAGTGATTTGAAATGCCTCCCGGAGCGTTAACGATCTGCATTTTTAACGCCTGAGCCGCATTGTCGGTTCCATAGGCGATAGATCCAAAAAGGATCGTGCCAATCGCAACCACGGCTGCCGTGATCACCACCCACTCAACGGTCGTCGCGCCGTCTTGGTCTTCTGTAAAGATTTGCATCAGTAACCGCATGCCAAACCCTTTTTTCAAGCAAAGCGCCGCTGTTTCACCACTTCAAAAGGGCCGCAGCCTGGCGTGGATGCAGCCCAATCAAATTGGTAAGTCGCGCAATTATTTTTTGACTTGCTGGCTATAGCCAGACGTGCGGCTGGTCAGGTCTGTCTGAACTTTTTTGCCAAGGGTCTCGACGCCAAGGCCCACGGTTTTCATCACAACCAAGCCCAAGCCCACGATCGCTGCGGTCAGCACGACCCAGTCTACCGTCACGGCGCCCGACTCGTTGGATTTGAAGTTCTTGAACAGCTTGCGAAGTTTCAATGTCATCATCCTAAATTCCTTTCCAAGGTTTGCGCAGATCTCACCGTTCCGGAGCCTTTAGTCCGCGTTTTCTTCGACGGTTCCGAGCGGCATAGGGTTATATGCGCATTGAAAAGTGGCCAGACTTCGACGGGTGCTGGGCAATTTGAGGATAATCGTCATATTCCCAATTAAATTTTAAGCGATTGTTTTATATAGTGTAATTTTAAAATTAACTATATTTTTGCTAAAGCCTTGCAATTAGTCCGCGCCAATTTAGGCAAAATTGCCTCATTTCGAGGCCAAATTCATGGCGGGTCTAAGATGAGTCTTTCATCTTTCAAGCTGGCAGAAGCGCGAAGGCGGCATGCAGATTGCTGTGGTGGCCAGCTGTTGGCCATGGTCAGACCAAAAGCGTCAGCCTCGGGTTTCGGCGTGATGACGACAAAGTTTCTGCCGGCCTGACGCGGTTTTGCCACTTTGAAAGGGCTGCAGCCAGATATGGCTGCAGCCCAGTCAAAGTGATTAGAAAGTCGGGTTTACTTAACTTGCTGGCTGTAGCCCGATGCTTGGCCACTCAGATCCGTTTGGACCTTTTTGCCAAGGGTTTCGATGCCAAGGCCGACGGTTTTCATCACAACCAAGCCCAGGCCAACAATGGCCGCGGTCAGCACGACCTAGTCTACGGTCACGGCGCCCGACTCGTCGGATTTAAAGTTCTTGAACAGCTTACGAAGTTTCAAAGTCATCATCATCAATCCCTCTCAAAGGTTTACATTCGATCCACCGTTGCGGAGCCTTCGAGCCGCGTGTTCTTCGACACTTCCGACCGGTATGAACGTATATTCACCTTTAATAGTGGCCAATCTTCGACGGCTGCTGGGCAATTTGAGGATAATCAAAATATTCTTAATGAAACTGTAAGTCTCTGAATTATAAAATTTAATTAAAATTCTTACAGACCTATGGCGGAATTTTCACAGAGCTTTGGCGTTGCCTTTCAGCCAATTTAGGCAGAATTGCCGCAATTTCAGGTCAAATTTGTGGAAGTTCTTGGCTGACTCTGCGAGTATCCAGACTGATTTAATCACGCAGGCGGCATCCAAATTGATGCGACGGGCAAGTTTTGCGGCAATGATGATTCTATGCGGCCTGTTGCCCCCTGCGGCGATGGGGCAGGAAGCTTTGGGCGTTGATTTTAGCTTTAAGCGCGTCAAGGTGGGGCAAATTGCGGCGGGGCGGCGGATCACGGTGCAGATCGATCCGGCCGAACAAGCGCGGGTGATTGAGGGCTTGTCCTGGGGGCCGCGCAAGCCGGTGGTCGCGCCGCCTCTGGCCGCTTTGGGGCCGGTGATGCCGCCGAAAACCAGCGCGCGCTATGATTGGTTTTGGCAAGCCGTGGCGCCCGAGCGCGATCAGGTTGCGGGGCGGTTTGATCAGGCTTTGGCGCAGCTGTCGCGCGGGCCAGAGGGGGCTGCGGTGGCCACACCGCGCTTGCAGCAGATGCAAGCGCTGGCTGCGCGCTATGGCACCGAGATTTTAAAGGCGACGATTGGCACCCAGGTTTCGCCCGCGCTGGTGCTGGCGGTGATGGGCATTGAAAGCGGTGGGCAGGTCAAGGCGCAAAGCCGCGCCGGGGCCATCGGGCTGATGCAGCTGATGCCCGCAACCGCGGCGCGGTTTGGGGTCAGTGATGCCACGGATCCTGCGCAAAACATCAAGGGCGGTGTGGCTTATTTGGATTTTCTGATGAGCAGTTTTAACCGTGATCCGGTGATGGTGCTGGCGGCCTATAATGCGGGCGAGGGGGCGGTGGCGGCCAACAATGGCGTGCCGCCCTTTGCCGAGACCCGCGACTATGTGCCCAAGGTCTTGGCGGCTTGGCAGGTGGCGCAGGGTCTGTGTTTGACGCCGCCCGAATTGGTGAGCGACCCTTGTGTGTTCAAGGTGATTGCGGCGGCGGATTAGACCCGCGACGCCGGGGGGCTGTCTGCCCCCCACGGGCCTTGGCCTTTGGCCAAAGCCCTCCCCCCGGAGGATATTTTCAGACAGATGAAGCGGGAGGGGCGGGGTTAGTTTAGAATGGTGGCGAGGGTGGCTGCGCGCAGTTCTGCCTCGGTGACGCCTTCGGCGCATTCGACGATTTTGAGGCCGCCTTCGACGACATCCAGCACGCCGAGATTGGTGATGATGCGGTCAACCACGCCGCGCCCGGTGAGCGGCAGGGTGCAGGCTTTCAGCACTTTGCTTTCGCCGTGTTTGGAGGTGTGATCCATCACCACCACCACCCGACCGACGCCTGCGACCAGATCCATCGCGCCGCCCATGCCTTTGACGAGCTTGCCCGGGATCATCCAATTGGCCAGATCGCCGTTTTCGGCCACCTCCATCGCGCCCAAGATCGCCATGGCGATTTTGCCGCCGCGGATCATGGCGAAGGATTGCGCGGAATCGAAGAAGGCGGTCTGCGGCAGTTCGGTGATGGTTTGCTTGCCCGCGTTGATCAGATCGGCGTCCTCATCGCCTTCAAGCGGGAAGGGGCCCATGCCGAGCATGCCGTTTTCCGATTGCAGGGTGACCTCGATGCCTTCGGGGATGTAGTTTGACACCAGCGTCGGGATGCCGATGCCAAGGTTGACATACCAGCCGTCTTGCAGCTCTTGCGCGGCGCGGGCCGCCATTTGGTTGCGGTCCCACATTACACGGACTCCTTCTTGCGCACAGTGCGTTGTTCGATGCGTTTTTCGTGCGCGCCTTGCACGATGCGGTGCACATAGATGCCGGGCAGGTGGATGCTGTCGGGGTCAAGTGCGCCAAGCGGCACGATTTCTTCGACCTCAACCACGCAGATCTTGCCGCAGGTGGCCGCAGGCGGGTTGAAGTTGCGCGCGGTTTTGCGGAACACCAGGTTGCCCGAAGGGTCGGCCTTCCAGGCCTTGACGATCGAGAGGTCAGCGACGATGCCGCGTTCCAAGATATAGTCCTGGCCGTCGAAGGTTTTCACCTCTTTGCCCTCGGCGATCACCGTGCCGACGCCGGTTTTGGTGTAAAATCCGGGGATGCCGGCACCGCCTGCGCGCATGCGTTCGGCCAGCGTGCCCTGGGGGTTGAATTCCAGCTCGAGCTCGCCCGAGAGATATTGGCGCATGAATTCGGCGTTTTCCCCGACATAAGACGAGATCATCTTCTTGACCTGCCGGGTTTCCAGCAGCACGCCAAGGCCAAAGCCGTCAACGCCTGCATTGTTCGAGGCCACGGTCAGACCCTTGGTGCCCGCGTCGCGGATGGCGGCGATCAGCAGTTCGGGGATGCCGCAAAGGCCAAAGCCGCCTGCCGCGATCAGCATATCATCAAACAACAGCCCATCTAGGGCCGCCGCAGCCGTGGGGTAGATTTTCTTCATGTGCGTCCTCCGCAAACTCTGATGGTCATAAAAGCAGGGAATGGGGCGGTGTCAATCGCTGCGCTGCGGCGAGGTGGGTTTTCCTCGCCGCTTTGGCGAAAGTGTGATGACGCGCAAGCGGGATATTGTTTAGGCCGCAGGAACAGGCTAGGGAAAGGCCAAGGCAGCGCCTGCTGCCTGATGCGCTGTGCGGGCGTGCTGGAATGGTAGACAGACCAGACTTAAAATCTGTTGGGCCCTGTGCCCGTGTGGGTTCGAGTCCCACCGCCCGTACCACCAAGCCCTGGGCTTTGCCGCAAATCGAAGGAGACATCGCCATGCTGTGGAGTATTCGCGCGCGCCTGAAACCTGCGCTGACGGTGATCGAGATGATCCCGAATGTGCATCGCACGCCCGCTTTGGCGGCGCTGCGGCGGGCGGCCTTGGAGGGGCGCTGCGCCACGCTGCGGCTGACGCCAGAGGAGCGCGAGATTGCGTTTTTTGACGGGCCGGTGCAGCTGATCTCGCCGATCGGGGCGCGGTTGTTGCTGGCGCTTTACCGCGAGGGGCGGATCAAGCTGAAGAAACCTGCGGTGGCAAAACTGCCAGCGCTTGAGGCCTATATCGCCACAGAGGCCACGTTTCTGGCCGAGGTGGCGCAGCTTTTGGCTGAAGAAGACGCCAAACGCGACCGGTTGGCGCGTATTGTCGCCGATCCGTCTTGCGCGCGCGAAGACGAGCTGAGCCCGTTTTTGATTGATAAGGTGATCACCGCCAAGCTGGGCCATGGCGTCTTGGGCCAGATGCAGATCGCGGGGCTTGCGTGTCACAAGGGCCTGGCAAGTGCCGCCGATCCTGCGCGCGACGGCGACCAGATTCGCTGTTGGTGGACCGATAGCGCGGGCAAGCGGCAGGGCGATGCGGATTAGGGCGCAGTTGCGCGAGACGCTAAGCTGTCGGAGCCCTAATATCTGTGGTGAAGTGGCAGCCATCAAGCGTTACGCGTTTCCGGCGATTGGTGACGTGAAGCTATAGGACATTACGATGGCTGACATTCTTCACGTGCTCAGTCCAATATGGACCGAATACCCACGTTCAACCTACAGACTCTCGTTATCAATGAGGGACCAGCAGGGCGCAGGTCATTGGGATCAAAATGCGTCTTCGCTTGACCACAATGCCGTTTTAATTGGTGGCCAGCTAAAGAAGCTACAAAATTGGAAGGGCCGAAACCTCTTTCTATTCTTTTCTTCA
>JALRIN010000020.1 GCA_023255415.1 Cypionkella sp.
CCTGTGCAGATGACGCGCATTTGCTGAACGGCTTGAACGTGCATGCCGGCAAGCTGACCTATTATGCCGTTGGCCGTGCTTTGGGGCTGGATGTGATATCGCCGCAGCTGGCCTTAAAAGGTTAAGACGCGCGCTGGGCAGGCGGGGTGCCGCCTGCCTGCCTGCCACCGCACACAGCGGTTAGATCACCACGATACCGCTGTGTTTTGCCTTGTGGTCTGGCTCGACATGGATGGTGACCACGCTGTCGCTGATCGCGGCTTTGACGGCCGCCTCGATACGGTCGCAAATATCGTGGGCCGCATCGACCGACATTTCTGCTGGCACGACCAAGTGAAATTCTACGAATGTGGCACGCCCGGCGTGACGGGCGCGCAGGTCATGGGCCTCGACCGCGCCCGCGCCATAGGCCGAGATGATGCCGCGCAGCTTTTCCAGCACATCTTCGGGCACGCTTTCATCCATCAAGCCACCCACCGAACTGCGCACAACCTGCCAGCCTGACCACAAGATATTTAGCGCCACCAAAGCGGCCAAACCCGCATCCAGCCATAGCCAGCCAGTCAAAATGGCAGCAACCAAACCCATGGTCACCCCCACAGACGAGACAACATCGCTGAGCAAATGGCGCCCATCAGCCACCAAAGCGGGCGAGCGTAGGGCCCGCCCCTGACGGATTAGAACAAAACACCACACCCCGTTTAGCACGCTGGCCAGCAGGTTCACCGCCAATCCCGGCCATGGCGCGGTGAAGCTGGGCGGATTACCCCAGCTGGTGGCAGCGGCATGCAAAATCAAAAGGGCTGCGATGATGATCATCACCCCCTCTAGCACGGCGCTGAAATATTCTGCCTTGTGGTGGCCATAGGGGTGATCGGCATCGGGCGGGCGGGCGGCGTAGCGCACCGCCAATAGCGCGGCCAAGGCCGTGGCCACATTGACCGTGCTTTCCAGCGCATCTGAATACAACGCCACCGAGCCGGTCAGCTGCCACGCCAATAGTTTGATGGCCAGCACAACCAGCCCCACAATGACACTGCCAATGGCAATTTTCATCGTTTTTGGCACGGGCGGCTGTCCTTTGTTCGGTTTCGGGCCTGATAACGGCCTGGCCTTTATAAAACAACCGCCCGCCCAGCGTATTCTTGCCAAACCTTGGCAAATTGCGGTAATCAGCCCTACTTTTTCAGCGCGTCGCGAATTTCCAACAGCACATCCAGCTCGGAGGGGCCTGCAGGCGCGGCAGGTGCTGCGGCCTCTTCTTTGCGGGTCGCGCTGTCTTTCACCCGGTTTACGGTTTTCACCAGCATAAAGACCACAAAGGCGATGATCAGGAAATTGATCACGGCCATCAGGAAATTGCCGATGGCAAACACTGCGGCGCCCGCTTCTTTTGCCGCATCAACCGAGGCATAGCTGTCCCCATCCAGCGCATAGAACCAGCCCGAAAAATCGATGCCGCCGGTAAATAATGCGATGATCGGGTTGATCAGGTCCGCCACAAGCGAGCTGACAATCGCGGTGAAGGCCGCACCGATGATGATGCCAACCGCCATATCCATGACGTTCCCCTTGGCAATAAAGGCCTTAAACTCTTTTAACATTGTCCCATCCTCTGTTCACACGAGGGCGCAACAGCCCCCCCTTGCGCACCATAGCGATAAGCGGGGGCAAGGTTTGGATGAATTTAGGGGGAAAAGTGATTAATTTTTTCCACTTTTGCATAAGGGGCACACATGGCTTGGGCCTGCCCCTTGTGGGCGCGGGCCTTGCCAGCCCGCGCGATTGCTAAAACCGCAGGTTAAATGGCGGTTTTCAGGCTTTCGTCTAGATAGATTTCGCGCAGCCGCTTGGCCACGGGGCCGGGGGTGCCAGTGCCCAATGTGGTGCCGTCGATTTCTACCACCGGGAACACAAAGGTAGATGCCGAGGTGATAAATGCCTCGTCTGCGGCCTGTGCCTCGGCGATGGTAAAGGGGCGCTCTTCGACCTCCATCTGGGCCTCGCGGGCAAAGCGCAGCACAGCGGCGCGGGTGATGCCGTGCAAAATATCGTTAGACAGCTGGCGCGTGATGATTTTGCCATCTTTCACGATATAGGCGTTGTTCGATGTGCCCTCGGTCACCATGCCGTCTTCGACAAACCAGGCGTCATCGACATGCGCGGCCTTGGCCATCATCTTGGCCATCGAAGGGTACAAAAGCTGCGTGGTCTTGATGTCGCGGCGGCCCCAGCGCTCGTCAGCAACCGAGATCACCTTCCAGCCGGTTTTGGCGGCAGGGGCATCGGCAAGGCCAGGTTTGTTTTGCGTGAACAGCACCAGCGTCGGTTTGGTATCGGCCGGCGGATAGGCGAAATCGCGGTCGCCCGGATTGCCGCGGGTTACCTGCAAATAGATCATGCCGTCGGTGATGTCGTTCAGCTGCACCAATTCGCGGTGGATCGCCAGCAGCTCGGCATCGCTGCAAGGCGCTGGCATGCCAAGTTCGGACAGGCTGCGGCCAAGGCGGGCGCAATGGCCGGCAAAGTCGATCAGCTTGCCGCCCAAAACCGAGGTCACCTCATAGACGCCATCCGACATCAGAAAGCCACGGTCAAAGATCGAGACTTTCGCCTCGGTTTCCGGCAGATAGTCGCCGTTCAGATAGACGGTACGGGTCATGGTTTATCCCCAAAGCTGCGGTTGTGCTGGATGAACGTCTGCTGCGTCACAGATCAGCGGCTGGGCACGGTCTTGGCGCAGCAAAAGCGGCCCGTCAAGGTGGCAATAGGCCCGCCGATGCTCCGCCCGCACGCAAGGCGGCATCGCGCGCAGGGATCGCGGGATCTTTGGCGCGCCTTTAGCAAAGACCTTGCTGCGGCGCGGTAATTTTGCTGCGACTGCGAAAATTGCTTGCGGGTATGTGCGCAACAATATAACTCAAGAATGATAGTTTTAGAAACATACTTGCGAGGCAAAATGTCCTTTCGTCTGCAACCTGCTCCCCCTGCACGCCCCAACCGTTGCCAATTGTTCGGGCCTGGCTCGCGGCCTGCGCTGTTTGAAAAGATGGCGGCAAGTGCGGCGGATGTGATCAATCTGGATCTGGAAGATTCGGTTGCGCCCTCGGATAAGGACGCTGCACGCGCCAATGTCATCGCCGCGATTTCGGAGGTGGACTGGGGCAAGAAATGGCTTTCGGTGCGGATCAACGGGTTGGATACCCCCTATTGGTATCGCGACGTAGTTGATCTGTTGGAACAGGCCGGCGACCGGCTGGATCAGATCATGATCCCAAAGGTGGGCTGCGCTGCCGATGTCTATGCGGTGGACGCTTTGGTTACCGCGATTGAAAGCGCCAAAGGTCGCAGCAAGCCAATTGCCTTTGAGGTGATCATCGAATCAGCTGCAGGCATTGCCCATGTCGAAGAGATTGCAGCCTCTAGCCCGCGTTTGCAGGCGATGAGCCTGGGCGCGGCGGACTTTGCCGCCAGCATGGGGATGCAGACCACCGGCATCGGCGGCACCCAAGAGAATTACTATATGCTGCGCGAGGGGGTGAAGCATTGGTCTGACCCTTGGCACTGGGCGCAAGTGGCGATTGTGGCTGCCTGCCGCACCCATGGCGTTTTGCCTGTGGACGGCCCCTTTGGCGATTTTTCTGATGACGAAGGCTTTCGCGCGCAGGCCTTGCGCTCGGCAACGCTGGGCATGGTTGGCAAATGGGCGATCCACCCCAAACAGATCGCATTGGCCAATGAGGTCTTTACCCCCTCGGCGCAGGCCGTCGCCGAAGCGCGCGAGATTTTGGCGGCGATGGCCGATGCCAAGGCGCGCGGTGAAGGCGCCACGGTGTTCAAGGGCCGGTTGGTTGATATCGCCTCGATCAAGCAGGCAGAGGTGATCGTTAAACAGGCAGAGATGATTGCAGCTGCCTGATTTTAGGGCTTTGAAATAAAGCTGTTGACTCACTTTTACTCTGACGACACAGTGACATGACGTAAGGGCAAGCCCTTACCCGAAACACCCGCGCGACACAGGGAGAGGAGGCCCTCTGTCGCATAAAGGGGAGGATGCACGCCCTGCGGGAAACCGCAGGGCTGTGCTGTTTCTGGGGGCAGGCGGTCAAGGATTGGGCGCGGCCGCAGGCAGTTGCTTTTTTCCGGCGCGCCCGCCATATAGACACGGTTGCCCTGTTGGAGTGCCGCATGAATTACCTCGAATTTGAAAAGCCTTTGTCCGAAATTGAAGGCAAGGCAGAAGAGCTGCGCGCGATGGCGCGGGGCAATCCGGGGATGGATATTGCCAAGGAAGCAGAAGCTTTGGACCGCAAGGCCGAGCAAATGCTGAAAGATCTTTATCGCACGCTGACGCCTTGGCAGAAATGTCAGGTGGCGCGGCATCCGGACCGTCCACATGCCAAGGATTATATCGAGGCGCTTTTCACCGAGTTTACCTCTTTGTCCGGTGATCGTGGCTTTGCCGAGGATCAGGCCGTGATGGGCGGGCTTGCGCGCTTTAACGACATGCCGGTGATGGTGATTGGCCACGAAAAGGGCAATGACACCAAAAGCCGGATCGAGCGTAATTTCGGCATGGCGCGGCCCGAGGGCTACCGCAAGGCCGTGCGTTTGATGGATATGGCCGACCGCTTTCGTCTGCCAGTGATCGCATTGGTCGACACCCCCGGCGCCTATCCCGGCAAGGGCGCAGAAGAGCGTGGCCAGTCCGAGGCGATTGCGCGCTCGACTGCGAAATGCTTGGAGATCGGCGTGCCGCTGATTTCAGTGATCATTGGCGAGGGCGGCTCGGGTGGGGCTGTGGCCTTTGCCACCGCCAACCGCATCGCGATGCTGGAACATTCGGTTTATTCGGTGATCTCGCCCGAGGGCTGCGCCAGCATCCTCTGGAAAGACGCCGAGAAGATGCGCGAAGCGGCAGAGGCCTTGCGGCTGACGGCGCAGGATCTGCAAAAGCTGGGGGTGATTGACCGGATCATCGCCGAGCCTTTGGGCGGCGCGCAGCGCGGGCAATCGGCCAGTATCGAGGCGGTTGGCAAAGCCATTGAAGCGATGCTGAAAGAGCTTTCGGGCAAGAAACCCGAAGCGCTGATCAAGGATCGTCGGCAGAAGTTTCTCAGCATGGGATCAAAGGGGCTGGCGGCCTGATCCAGGGGCTGCGGGTGCTGGGGGTTTCACACCCCCCCTGCTTGGGCAGGCCCAAGCAGGCCCCCCGTGGGATATTTTCACCAAGATGAAAGGGTTTGTGGGGTTACCACCAGCCCAGATGGGCGCGGGTGGCGCGCTCGGCGTCGTAATCGGCGCCGTTGATGCGGCCTTGGGTGGCGTCTTGCAGCATTTGGCCGGCGCTGGGCAGGTCGGCTGCGGCTTCGCTGCTGGTCCAGAGCGCGGCGCGTTGCAGGGCGCGGGCGCATTGCGAATAGACCTCGGCGATTTTGATGACGATCACCGTGCGTGGCAGGCTGTCGCCGCGGGCAAAGCGCTGGCGCAAGTCTGTGTCGGCGGTGATGCGGGCGGTGCCATTGACGCGCACTGTGGTGGTGGAGCCTGCGATCAAGAACAGCAGGCTGACGCGACCGTCGCGCAGAATGTTGCGCAGGGTATCAATCCGCTCGTTGCCCTTCCAATCGGGCAGGGCCAAGGTTTGGGCATCGAGCGCTGTGACCACAGGGCCTTGGTCGCCGCGTGGGCTGCCATCGGTGCCTTCGGGGCCGACGCTGGAGATCACACAGAAACGCGAGGCGGCGATGAAGGCGGCATAGGCAGGGGTCAGATGGTTTGTGACCTTGGCGAGGGCGGGTTGTTTCGGTGTGCCATAGGCGGCGTGTAGTGTGGCAAGATCGCTGATCCACGCGGTCATTTGAAGCCCGCTTCGGCCATCAGGGCGTTGGAGGAGGCCTCGACCCGGGCTTCAAGCTCGGCCATGAAGGCGTCATTGGTCAGGCCGGGTGGGATCGCTGGCAGGAAGTCAACAACGGCGGTGCCGCGATGGCGCAAGATGCCGCGTTTGGGCCAGAACAGGCCGACATTGGCGCCGACCGGGACGCAGGGCTGTTGCAATTGGCTGTAGAGCACGGCGGTGCCGATCTTATAGGGGCGTTGGTCGCCGGGGGCGACGCGGGTGCCTTGGGGGTAGATGATCAGCTGACCGGGCAGGCTGGCACCGGATTTCACATCTGCCAGCATCTTGGTGATTGCCGCCCCGCGCTTGCCGCGGTTGACGAAGATGCAGCCGATGCGTTTTGCATACCAGCCCAGAAAGGGCGCCCAGCCGAGGATTGCCTTCATCACGAATTTGCCGCGCGGCAGGGCGCCGTAGATCATGATGATATCCAGAAAGCTTTGATGCTTGGGCGCGATCAGCACTTCGCCGTTGGGCACCGTGCCGCGCACTTCGGTTTTCAGCCCGCAAATCAGCCGCAGCGAAAAGCAGACCCAGCGGCAATAGGCGTGGCAGGCTGCAACCGCGCCGTCGCGGTGCAAGAGCGCATAGGGAAAGTAGACAATCGCCACCACTGCCATCGCGAGATACATCTGGAGGATAAAGATCAGCGACAGCAGGATTTGGATCAAGTGTTTCATTTGAGCTCCCGAAGTTTACGCAAGGCGCTGGCGCGGGTTGCGGCATAGGCGACAAGGGCCACCAGCGGCGGCAGCAGCAAGGGCAAAAGCCAGCTTGCGCCTGCAAAGCCAAGGCCTGTCAAAAATCCTCCGGCGGTGTCAGCCGAGGGCAGCATCCAGACGCCTGCCATGCCCAGAGCCGTGCCGAGGCAGGCCCCCGTCAGGGCCCGAAGGGTAAAGCGCCGCACGAAGGCCCGGGCGATATAGGCATCGCGCGCGCCGACCAAGCGCAGAACCTTGATCACTTGGGCATTGGCGGCAAGCGCAGCACTTGCCGCCAGTGTGATCATGGCCGCGGTGGCCGCACCGATCAGCACGATCGACATAAGGCCAAGCAGCCGCAACCGGGAGGCAGCCACCGCCAAGGGGCGGCGCCATCGTGTGTGATCGTCAAGCACAGCACCCGGCGCTTCGGCGGCAAGGCGTTGGCGCAGACCTTCGCCATCATAGCCGGTGCCGTCTTCGGTGATCTCGATCAGCCGGGGCAGTGGCAGCGCGTCAACCGGCAGGTCGGGGCCAAACCAAGGCGCCAGCAGCGCGCGCTGTTCATCATCGGTCATGGCGCGCGCCGAGGCGATGCCGGGGGTGGTGGCCAAGGTCTCGAGCACGGCTTTGGTTTGCAGATCGATCTGATCTTCGGGGGCAGACAGCCGGATCGTCGCGGTGCGGTCCAGCGAGGCCGACCAGCGCGCCGCAAGGGTGCCTGCCGCCATGGACAGCGCCAGCGCAAAGACTGCCAAAAAGGCCATCGAAGCTGCGGTGAATGTGGTCAGCCAGGCGGTATGGCCCGAAGGCGGCACTACGCTGTCGCCTCTGGTCTCGTCGCGCAAAAGGGAGGGCAGCCGCATCACAGGTCTGCCCCCGCAAGTTGTATGCGGCGTTTTGAGATCCGCAGCACCCGCGCTGGCACCAAGGATTTTGCCTGCCGGATCAGGTTTAAATCATGTGTGGCCACCACCACGGTTTTGCCCATGCGATTTAGCTCTGTCAGCAGGGTCAGCAGCCGCAGCGACATCTCCCAATCGAGGTTGCCAGTGGGTTCGTCGGCCAAGATCACATCGGGGCCCATGATGATGGCGCGGGCAAGCGCTGCGCGTTGTCGCTCGCCGCCCGAAAGCGAGGGCGGCAGGGCTTGCGCCAAGGCCCCCAAGCCAACCCAGCCCAGCAGATCGTCCAAATCGCCTTGGTTTTCGGCGCGGCCCGAGACCGTTAAAGGCAGGGTGACATTGGCTGCAAGCGGTAGATGGTCCAGAAATTGGCAATCTTGGTGCACCACGCCAATGCGGCGGCGGGTATCGGCGATATCGTCGCGCGTCAGGCTGCGCACCTCGCGGTCAAACAGGGTAAGATGGCCTGCCGTGGGCAGCAACTCGCCATAACACAGCTTGAGGAAAGTCGATTTCCCCGCGCCCGATGGGCCTGTCAGGAAATGAAAAGATCCCGGTGCAAGCCGCAGCGAAATATCCGACAGAAGTTCGCCGCCCCCATAGCTGTAGGCGACATTCTCGAGCGCTATCACCGTGGCTGTCCTTTTGGGCTGGGAAAAGATTGCGTTGCACCATTGCCCAAGCTTGCAGCGGATTCAATCGTTGCCATGGCTATTTGCGAGAAAGGCTTCCAGAATGTTGGCTTCGTTGCTACAAGTTGGCATCGAAACCAAAAATATGATCCGGACAGATAGAAAATGCGTCTTGTATGCCCAAATTGTGACGCTGAATACGAGGTCGAAGCGTCGGTGATCCCCGAAGGCGGCCGCGATGTGCAATGTTCGAATTGTGGCCATGCCTGGTTTCAAACGTCGCCTGAATTTGAAGCTGATCTTGCTGCTGAAGCCGCACTGCACGAACCGCCACCACCGGTGACACGGTCTTTTGCCGACCGCCAGATTGACGAATCCGTGCTTGCTGTCCTGAAAGAAGAGGCCGAGCGCGAGGTGGAAGCCCGCCGCGCCGAGGCACCGCGGATCGAGATTCAGACAGATATGGCGCTGGAGGCCCCAACCACGGAGGCCGCAGGTTTGGGAGCTGTGGCACGGCGTTTGGCGCATCTGAAGGGCATTGACCCTGTTGTTGGCGAGACGCCTCTGACCCGCGCAGATGCTTTTCCGGAAATCGAAACAATAAACTCATCGCTGCGGTCAAGCACTGAAAAGCGTGTAGGTGAAGCGGATGGCGTGGAAGCTGCGACCAAGCCAGAATCCTCGGGATCGGGGTTTCGGTCGGGCTTTGCCTTGATGCTGCTGCTGGCGGTGGTTTTGGTGGCGGTTTACGTGATGGCGCCTCAAATCGCGCAACAAATCCCCGCAGCTGATGCCGCACTGACCACGTTTGTTCAGACGGTTGACGCGGCACGGATCGAATGGGACCGGCTGTTGCAAAGCGCGATTGCCTATCTGAATGGGCTTATGAGCGGCACCGCCTAGGGCCCTGCTGCGCTAAAACAGATCTAGAAGACGTTTCAGATAGCTGCGTTCGCCTTCAGACCGCGATTGCTCGCCGGCGCGTTTGCGGATTTCATCCAGCAGATCTTGTGCGCGGCGATAGACATCCTGACCCTGCAGCAGGTTTTTATCCGAGCCGATGCGGGCCGAGTTTTCCCGGCCAAGCGGATCTATCGCGGCATTTGGATCAGCTTGGGCAGTCTGCTGACCCTCTGGTCCTGTGCCTGCCGGGCGCTGATCTTGCGCCAAAGCATCGCCAAAATCGCGCAGACCTTGGCGCATTTTATCCATGGCTTCGGCCTGCTTATCCAAAGCGCCCGACAGATCGCCGTCGCGCAGTGCTTGTTCGGCATCTTGCATCGCGCGGCCGGCATCCTCCAGTTTTTGCCGCCCCGATTGGCCCTTTTCGCTGTTCTGACCGGGCAGATCCGAGCCGTCTTTCATCGCTTCAAGCCGTTTGCGCAGATCTTGCTGCCGCTCTGACAGGCTTTTGCCGTCTTTTTGGCTGCCATCTTGACCGTCTTGCATGTCGCGGAAAGCATCATCGGACAGGCCCTGTTGATCGCGCAGCGTGTCGCCCAAGCCCTTCATCGCCCGGCCAGCGGGACCCTGGCCTTGACCCTGCCCATCGCCTTGCTGCACCTTCATGTTGTTCAGCAGGTCTTGCAGCTGGCGCATCGCTTCGGCAGCTTCAGCGGTTTTGCCGTCTTTCATCAGCTGTTGGATCTTATCCATCATCTGCTGAATTTGGTCTTGGGTGATGCTGGGCCCGCTTTGCTGCGGCGCGGTTTCATCCTTGGGATCGCGCGGATTTTTCTTGGCCTCTTCGGACATATAGTCATCCAAAGCTTTGCGCATCTCGTCCATCAGAGCCTGCATCTCTTCGGGGCTGGCGCCTTTGCGAATGGCCTCGGAAACCCGATCTTGCGCCCGCTTCAGCCGGTCTTTGGCACTGTTCAGCTGACCGTCTTCGATCATCAAAGACACTTGCCATAGCTCTTCGGCCAGATCATCACGCAGCGCTGGTGTCAGATCGCTGGTCTCGAACCGCTTAATCGCCGCGCGCAATCGGGTCAGGGCTGCGGCATCCGGCGTATCGGCTTCGGCGCGGTGGCTGATGGCTTTCAGAATTTGTGCCGCCCGTGGCGCATTGGCGCGCGACCACAGCAGATCGCGGCGCATCTCGATGATCGCATCGGCCAAAGGATCAAAAAACCGTCGCCCCGGCAAAACCACATGCAGTGGCGCCGCTGCGCCGGTTTGGCCCGCGGCATCGCTGGCGGCATAGGCAATCGTCACCGGCAGATTGGCCAGGACCGATTTTGACAGATCGTCGATCAGCGTGGTTTTGACCTCGGTCCGGCTGCCCTTGATCGGCAGCGGCAGATCCAGCGTCACCGGCGCAATCGCCTCTGGGTCGGTGGCAAGACCAAAGCGGCGCGGCACGGCAGCCAGATCCAGCGTGATGATGGCTTGGCCCTTGGTGACCCCGTAATCATCGGATGCACTGAATTTTTGCTTAAAGCGCCCATCGGCTTCGCGCCCGATTGAGGCTTCGGGGGTGATAGAGGGGGCAAGATCTGGCGTGACGATCACCCGCCATTTGCGCCCACCCGCCCCGCTGATGGCGATCTCGCCCGATTGACGCAGGCTGAAGTCTTGCACAGGGTCAGAGGCGGCTGTTGCCTCGGTGCGACCCGAGACGGTTTCAGACAGAATAAGCGCGCCGGGCGGGCCATAAAGCCGCACTTGCAGCGTGGTGCCCGCCGGCAACGTCAGCGTATCTTCTGCCTGATCTATCAGATAAAGCGCGGGCTTGCCGGTATAGGCGGGCGGCTTGGCCCAGCCTTCCCAAGCCGGGCCCGCGGCGGCATTGGCAGGGCTGGGGGCGATGCCCGAAAGCGTGGTCACCCGCCAGATCGACCCAAACAGCAGCGCCATCAGCAGCGCAGTCAGCGCAACATAGCGCAGGGCAAAGGGGTCGCGGCTGGCCAGGCGCAGATCGGGCTGCACTGCGCGCGCTTGCGGCAGACGCGCCAACATCCGCGCCCGATGCGCCTGCCAGACCGCCCGCGAGGCCGCATCATTGGCGCCAATGGCTTGGGCATCAAGCAGCGCCGCAATCGGTTGCCCCGGCATCCGGCTGTCCAGCCGCACCAAGGCTTCGGCGCGCAGCGGCCTGCGAAACTGCCGTAGCCCGTGGATCAGCGCCCAGATCAGCGCAAGTCCGGTGATCACAAGACCAAACCAGGCAAGTTCCAGTGCCAGACTGTCTTGCACCCCAAAGGCCAGCGCCGAAACCGCCGAAATCGCCAGGCTCCACAGCGGCCAAAAGGCGCGCGCCAGACGTTCAGCCCAAAGCCCCGCAAACGTCAAGCGCAGCGGGGTTTTGATCTGGCTTAGCAGTTGGTCCTTGTCGCTTTGGTCCATCCGATGCTTTCGGTTAAAGCCAATCAGGAATGCTATCGCGGCTCAGGATATCTTCATAGCTTGGCCGTGCCCGGATTACGGCAAATTGATCACCGCGCACCAAAACCTCGGGGATCAGCGGCCGCGTGTTATATTCCGATGCCATCACCGCGCCATAGGCCCCAGCCGAGCGAAAGGCGATCAGATCATCGGCCTGCAAGGGCGGCAGCGGTCGCGCTTTGGCAAAGGTATCGCCGGTTTCGCAGACCGGGCCGACAACGTCATAGCTTTGTGCCTCGGTTGCGGCCTCGGCTTCGATCACCGGTAAAATATCGTGATGCGCACCATACATCGAAGGCCGCACCAGATCGTTCATTGCCGCATCCAAAATCAGAAAATCGCGGTCCTCGCCATTTTTGACATAGATGACCTTGGATATCAGCACGCCAGAATTGCCCGAAATCAGCCGACCGGGCTCGATTTCAATCTCGCAGCCCAGATGACCCAAGGTGCGCTGGATCAGCGCGCCATATTCGCGCGGCAGGGGCGGCGCGGAATTTGACCGCTCGTAGGGGATGCCCAAACCGCCACCCAGATCAAGCCGCGTGATGCTATGGCCCTGCGCGCGCAGCGTCTCGGTCAACTCGGCCACCTTTTTATAGGCCTGTTCAAAGGGTTCCAGCTCGGTCAGTTGCGATCCGATATGCACGTCGATGCCGATAATCTGCAAATTCGGCAGGGCGGCGGCTTCGGCATAAACCTCGACCGCGCGGCTGATCGGAATGCCAAATTTGTTCTCTTTCTTGCCAGTGGCGATTTTCTCGTGGGTTTTTGCATCGACATCGGGGTTCACCCGAATGGTGATCGGGGCAATTTTGCCCAAGGCCACCGCGACCGCCGACAGCGCCCGCAGCTCGGGTTCAGATTCGACGTTGAACTGGCGAATGCCATGGGTCAGCGCCAGCTGCATTTCTTCGGCTGTCTTGCCGACGCCTGAAAACACGATCTTGTCGGGCGAAACCCCTGCCGCCAGCGCGCGGCGGTATTCCCCGCCCGAGACCACATCCATGCCGGCTCCCAGATCGCCAAGCAGCTTTAGCACCGCGATATTTGACAGGGATTTGATCGCAAAGCAGACCAAATGCGGCATTGGGCTAAGGGCTTCGGTGAACAATTGATAATGCCGCGTCAGCGTGGCCGCAGAATAGCAATAAAACGGCGTGCCAACCGCAGCGGCGATTTCCGACAGTGCGACGTCTTCGGCATGTAAGCTGCCATTGCGATAGAGAAAATGGTCCATGCGGCAGCCCCTTTAAAAATCAGACGGATGCGGTATAGCACAGGCGGCGTGCGACGCAATTCGACCTGTGCCCTTTGGGCTTAATTCGTGGCAATCCCGACCCGCGCCTCGGCCTTGATCGTGACATCCGGCGCCACAGGATCGCCAGCAGCGCCACAGCCCACAAGCGCCAACACGCAAAGCACAGCAGAGATCTTGGTCAGGGTCATAGCTACCTCGGGGTTTCGGGAAAGATTGCGTCAGGCAAGGATCTGTTTCCAGCGCGCGACTTGTTCGGCCACGCGGGTGGGCGAGGTTCCGCCATAAGACATCCGGCTACGCACCGAATTTTGCACGCCCAGCACCGAATAAACCTCGGTGGTGATGCCTGCGTGCACCGATTGCATGTCGCTTAGGCTAAGATCCGGCAGATCGCAGCCGTTTTTCTCGGCCATGGCGACCAAGGTTCCGGTAACATGATGCGCATCGCGGAAGGGCAGGTTCAGCGCCCGCACCAGCCAATCAGCCAGATCGGTTGCGGTCGAAAACCCGCTGGCGGCCGAGGCTGCCAGCACATCGCGGTTGGCCGTCATATCGCCCACCATTCCGGTCATCGCCGCAAGGGCAAGCATCAGCGTGTCGGCAGCGTCAAAGACCTGCTCTTTGTCTTCTTGCATGTCCTTTGAATAGGTCAGCGCCAGCCCCTTCATGATGGTAAACAGCGCCACCGTCGCCCCCAAGATCCGCCCCAGCTTTGCACGCAACAACTCTGCGGCATCGGGGTTTTTCTTTTGCGGCATGATGCTGGACCCAGTGGTCCATTTGTCCGACAACCGCACAAAGCGGAACTGCGCTGAAGACCAGATCACCAATTCCTCGGCAAATCGCGACAGATGCATCGCGCAAATCGACGAGGCAGCAAGGAATTCCAGCGCGAAATCGCGGTCTGACACCGAATCAAGACTGTTGGCTGTCGGGCGGTCAAAGCCCAAAGCGCTTGCCGTCATATGCCGGTCAATCGGGAAAGAAGTGCCCGCCAAGGCTGCTGCCCCCAAGGGGCACTCGTTCATCCGGCGACGCGCATCTTCAAACCGCGATTTATCACGCGCCAGCATCTCGACATAGGCCAGCATATGATGGCCCCAAGTCACCGGCTGCGCGGTCTGCAAATGCGTAAAGCCTGGCATCACCCAATCGTAACCGGCCTCGGCCTGCGCCAAAAACGCCTGCATCAGCGCCGTAAGCCCCGAAATCGCCGCATCACATTGATCGCGCGTCCAAAGCCGAAAATCTACCGCCACCTGATCATTGCGCGAGCGCGCCGTGTGCAAACGCCCGGCAGGTTCGCCGATGATCGCTTTCAGCCGGCTTTCGACATTCATATGGATGTCTTCCAAAGCCTCCGAGAATACGAAATTGCCCGCCTCAATCTCTGACAATACCGTGAGCAGGCCTTCCCCGATCGCCTCGGCATCACTAGAGGTAAGAATACCCGTGGCAGCCAACATGGCGGCATGGGCGCGAGAGCCCGCGATATCTTGTGCGTAAAGCCGTTTGTCAAAGCCGATCGAGGCATTGATCGCCGTCATGATCGCATCAGGACCAGAAGCAAAGCGCCCGCCCCACATTTGATTGGCAGAAACCGGGGCTTTGGACGAATTGGTCATGGAAGGGCCTCTCACATGATGCGAAAACTGTTGTTGGCGGCTGTGTATACGGGCTTTGCTCTGGGTGCAAATTTTGATGCAGCACAGGCGGGGCCCTTGGAGGGCTTGCTTAACGGCGAGATGAAAAAGCTGGTACTGCAAGCGACCCCCGCTGATCTGCCGCAGGTCGACCTGCTGGATATGCAAGACGGCCCCCAAAGCCTTGAGGCCTTCAAAGGCAAATGGGTGGTGCTGAATTTCTGGGCCACCTGGTGCGCGCCCTGCCGCCACGAGATGCCCTCGCTGGATCGCCTGCAAGCCGCCCTGCCCGATATTGTCGTCGTCCCCCTCGCCGCAGGCCGCAACGCGCCCGATCAGATTACAAAGTTCTTTGCAGAGGCAGAGATCAAAAACCTGACCGTGTTACGGGATCCAAAAATGGCACTCGCGCGGCCTTTGGGGGTGGTTGGTCTGCCAATGACGCTTATCCTTAACCCAGCAGGTCAAGAAGTGGCGCGTCTGATCGGCGATGCCGAATGGGATTCGCCCGACGCCTTGGCAGTCATCACAGCCCTGAGCCAACCTTGACGCCGTCTGCGTGCTGAAACCATTTTGCCTCCGGCGGGGATATTTTTACCAAGATGAAATCAGCCGCCCTTTCATCTTGGTAAAAATATCCCCGCCGGAGGCTTCCACAAGCGCGGCTAGGCCGTCGCTTTTTCGTATTTGCGTAACTGCTGAAGCAGCGCGTCCTGAAGCATGCCTGTTAGCATTCCCGCCACGGATATGAACAGCCCGACAAGCCCCGCGCCTAAGGTCCAAGCCGTTTTCGACAGGCGGATCGTGGCGCGCAACAGACGCGCCTTGCCCAGCACTTCGGCGCGTCCGACCAGTTTCGGGCCAAGTGCTTGGGCGGCATTGGCAAGGCGGCGGGCATCGGCGGCTTCCTCTACCAAGGGTAGCAAATGCAGGGCCGTGGTTGCATCGGTAGCGGCGGTCAGATGTGCAAGTTCGGTCAGTGTTTCGGTCAGGGGCGCAAAGGCTGCAGGATGGATTGCGCCTGCCAGATCATCGACAGAGCGAACTGCGGGCAAGTCAGCCCAGCGCAAGCCATTGCTGGCAGCCTCCCCAGCAATTTTCACCAGCCTTGGCGACAGACGGCCCATCCGCCGCGCCAGTTTGGCAAGGCTCGCCCCTGCCTTGACGGTATACGAGGTGCCGCCCGAGGTCATCACCGCCACCGTTGCCCCCAGCCCTACGATCGAAAGTGCAAGGTCGATCTGGTCTACCGCACTACCTGAGGCAAAGGCGAGACCCGCACGGGCGACGCCTGCCAGATCGCCGATGGGTGTCAGCGCAATCGGGGCCTGACAGATCATCACCTGATTTAGGCTGCATCGTGCAGGATCATAGCCGCAATTGGCACAAGACCGAGCCTGCATATAAAAGCCATGATCAGCCTCGCGCCTGATGCGAAGGGTGTCCAGCACCTCTGGCGGCAGGTCGATGGCGCGTTCGCTGGCCAGATCGGTCAGCGCGTCCAGCGCCAGCCAGTTGCGCGGGGTCTCGGTCAGCAGCACCTCGATACGGGCTTGCAGGATCGCAGGCGTGTCAGATTGCGCCAACATCGCCTCGGTTGCGGCACGGATCTGAACGGAGCTGGCTGTCACATAGGGCGAGAGCCGTGGATCAGCGGCGATGCGCGCCGCGGTGAGCAGAGTTCCGACCATTGAAATGGCCAGAACCCCTGTCAGCAACAAGCGGGCAAGCCCGCGCAACATCAGACCTGCCGCGAGCGGATCATTCCGATGATGTCATAGACCTCATCCACGATCGGGCGCGCGATGGCGTTGGCACGGGCGGCGCCGGCGCCAAGGATGCGGTCGATCTCGGCGGTGTCTTGCATCAGTTCGCTCATTTTGCGGGTGATGGGCGAAAGCTTTGCCACTGCAAGATCGGCCAATGCAGGTTTGAAGGTGCCAAATTGCGCGCCTGCATATTGGGTGACGACAGCTGCGGGCGTCATATCTGCCAAGGCTGCATAGATATTGACCAGATTGCGGGCGTCGGGGCGATCTTTGAGGCCTTCAAGATCTTCGGGCAGCGGCTCTGCATCGGTTTTGGCTTTGCGGAACTTTTTGGCGATGGTGTCGGTATCATCGGTCAAATTGATGCGGGACTGATCCGAGGGATCGGATTTCGACATCTTTTTGGTGCCATCGCGCAGGCTCATCACGCGGGTGCCGGCGCCTTCGATCACCGGTTCGGTGATGGGAAAGAAATTCACGCCATAGTCATTGTTGAACTTGGCTGCGATGTCGCGGGTCAGTTCAAGGTGCTGTTTTTGATCCTCGCCCACCGGCACATGCGTAGCCTTATAGGCCAGAATATCGGCAGCCATAAGCGCGGGATAGGCAAAGAGGCCCAGCGAGACATTCTCGGAGTTTTTGCCCGCTTTATCCTTGAACTGGGTCATCCGGCTCATCCAGCCCATTCGGGCCACCGTATTGAAAATCCAGCCCAATTCGACATGTGCCGAGACTTGGCTTTGGTTGAACAGGATCGAGCGCGCAGGATCAATGCCTGCTGCGATAAATCCTGCTGCCAGTTCGCGGGTTTGTTGGCGCAGTTTGGCCGGGTCTTGCCAGACGGTGATCGCATGCATGTCGACGATGCAATAGATTGTCTCGATGCCCTCATCCTGCTTTTGCACAAAGCGCTTGAGCGCGCCAAGGTAATTGCCAAGCGTCAGGCCGCCCGAAGGCTGAATGCCCGAGAAGATGCGGGTGGGGAAGGTCTGAGGCGTTTGGACCGGCTCGGACATGGGGAACTCCATCTGGAAATATATGCTGATCTGGCTTAACGCTGGGGGCAAGGGGCGTCAATCGACGCATTCAAGGAGGCTGCCATGCAAGACCACGATATTGCGCCGATCAATCCGCTGCCGCCGGTGGTTTGGCTTTTGGTTTTGCCGATGATCGGCATTGAGCTTGTGCTGAGTTTGGCCGAGGCGGGGATGATCGGCGGGCGCGCGGCAATTGGCTGGCGGGTGGCTATGCTGGAAGGTTTTGGGTTTTTTCCCGACTATTGGCGGCAACAGGCGCAGGCGGGGGCCTTTGACTTTGAGCTGCTGCGCCGCTTTGTCAGCTTTGCCTTTGTGCATCAGACCACGATGAGCGCTTTGTTTGGCGTGGTGTTGACGCTTGCGCTGGGCAAGTTCGTGGCCGAGGTTTTTGCGGGCTGGGCGGTGGCGCTGGTCTTTGTTGTCTCGGCGGTGGTTGGGGCTTTGGTTTACGGCAGTTTGGTGCAAAGCCAACCGCTGTTTGGCGCCTATCCCGGGGTGGCGGGGTTGATTGGGGCCTTTAGCTTTGTGCTGTGGAAGGGCCTGTCGCGGATGGGGCCGCAGCCACAGCGGGCGTTTTCGCTGATTGGTGGGCTGATGGCGATTCAGGTGGTGTTTGGGCTGGTGTTCACGCTGCTGCCGAAACTGTTTCCCAGCATGGGGCCGATGCCCTTGGGCTGGGATTGGATTGCGGAACTAAGCGGCTTTTTCTGCGGCTTTGGGTTGTCTTTCGTCGTCAGCCCCAACGGTTTTGCAAGCTTGCAGGCACGTCTGCGGCAGCGTTAACGCCGCAGGTTTCGGCGAAAATCGCTAAGTCGAAAGGCACCGATGGCCGCGCCAAAGCTGAAATAAACCAGACTGCCCAGCGTGATCAGCAAGGCAAGGCTGGCATAGCGCCATGTGGCGTCCTGTAGCATTTCGGCCAGCGCCTGTTGCCCCAGATAAAGCGCCAGCGCCATGGCTGCCGAGGCCGCCAGCGCCCTAGGCACGCGGCTGTGAAAACGGGTGTCAAAGCGGGCCGCATCGCCCATTTTGCGGGTGCCAAACCACAGCTGAAACGCCATCGCCCAAGCCGCAACGGTGGTGGCAAGTGCGGCTGCGGCAAAGCCGATCAGCGGCATCAGCCCGACCGCAATCGCGGCATTTACCACCATCGACACAATCGCAAAGTGAAACGGCGAGCGGCTGTCTTCGCGCGCATAATAAAGCGGCTGAAAGACCTTATGCAGCACAAAGGCCGGTAGCCCCGCGCCATAGATCGCCAGCGCCAGTGCGGTGTTGGTGGCATCCACCGCGCCAAAAGCGCCGCGCTGATAGAGCACAGAGGTCAGCGGCACCGCGATGGTGATCAGCGCGGCGGCGGCAGGCAGGGTAAGTGCGAGCGCGAATTCTGTGCCGCGGTTAAAGCTTTCGCGGCTGCCGGCATCGTCGCCTGCGCGCAGACGGCGCGACAGATCGGGCAGCAAAACCGTGCCGATTGCGATGCCCACCACCCCCAGCGGCAACTGATAGAGCCTGTCGGCATAGACCAGCCAAGACACCGCGCCTTCGGTGTAAGAGGCCACTTGCCGGCCGACCAGCAGGTTGATCTGCACCACCCCCCCCGCCAAGACGGCAGGAGCAGCAATATAGGCCAAACGCTTGAGTTCAGGCGTGATCTTTGGCCAGTGCGGGGTAAAGCTGAAGCCCAGCTTGCGCGCCGCATTCCAAGTAAAGCCAAGCTGGGCAATGCCTGTCACCGGCACGGTCCAGGCCAGCGTCATGCCCATATCCCAGCCGGTTTGGCTGGCCAGCAGCATGGCGGCGATAAAGATCAGGTTCATCAGCACCGGCACGAAACCGGCTTCGGTGAAATGGCCATGTGCGTTCAGCACACCTGACAGCAACGCCACAAGGCTGATGAACATGATATAGCAAAACCCGATTTGGCCATAAAGCACCGCAAGCTCATAGCGCGCATCGCCGGCAAAACCTGAGGCCATGGCATAGACCAGCCAAGGCATCGCCAGCGTGCCAAGCACCGAAAACACCATCAGGATCGCTGCCATGCTGTTAAAGGCGTCGCGGGCAAAACCGTTGGCATCCTCGCCCGCCTCAAGCTTTTTGGCATACATCGGCACAAAGGCCATGTTGAAGGCACCCTCGGCGAAAAAGCGGCGGAACATGTTGGGCAAAGAAAACGCCACGTTAAAAGCATCTGCCACCGGCCCCGCGCCCAGATAGGCGGCCAGCATCATATCACGGGCAAAGCCTGCGCCGCGTGACAGCAGCGTCCAGCCGCCGACAGTCAGGATAGAGCGGATCAGGCTGATGGATCTCATAGGGCTCCGTTGACGCAGGTCAGGGTTGTGGTTGGCAAGGCCGGGGAGGTCGGTGCCACCGATTTATCGTGGATTGCAGGCGGGGGGAATTACGAAATCTGACACCCGGCGCTTAGCCCTGTTCCTGCGCGCGCTTTTCACCCTCTGCCATGGCGTGGCGCAGCTTGCGCTCCAACGCCTCTTGCTTGCCCTTGGCATGCAGTTTCAGACCAAAGGCGTCTTTGATGTAAAAGCTGTCAACCACCTGCGCGCCATAGGTCGCGATCACCGCCGAGGCGATATAAATGTTGTTCACAGCCAAAGTACGGGTCAGATCGAACAGCAGCCCGGGGCGGTCGCGGGTATCAACCTCGATGATGGTGTAGATGTCCGAGCCTTCGTTGTCGAAGGTGATATGGGTTGGAAAGCGGAACTCACGGTCGCGCTTTTTCACTTTGTCGCGCACGGTCAGCGCTTCGCGGGCGATCACCTCGCCGTGCAGGGTTTTTTCGATCATCGCGCGCAGCCGCGGCAAGCGCGAGGCCTCGTAGGGGTGGCCGTCGCTGTCTTGGATCCAGAAGATCGCAGTAGCAAAGCCGTCTTTCGAGGTATAGGTGCGCGCATCCACCACATTGGCCCCCACCAGCGCCAAAGCCCCCGCCAGCCGCGAGAAAATGCCCGGATGATCCGCCAGCGCGAAACAGGCGCGGGTGGCATCGCGGGCGGGTTCGGGGTGCAGGTCAATGCGAATTTCGGCATCGCCCAAGCCTTGCAGCAATCGGGCAAAGACCTCTTGCGCATCAGGGGTCAGACCCTGCCAATAGGGCGCATAATGGCGCGAGGTTTCATGTTTCAGCGCCGTCGCGGTAAAGTCACGCAGACGGCTGCGCAGCTCGGCCTTGGCCTCGTCTTCGCGGTTCGGGCGGTTGATGCTTTCCAGCCCGTCTTCCAGCGCATCGGCGGTCATGCCGTAAAGACGGCGCAACAACATGGCCTTCCAATTGTTCCAGGTGTTGGGGCCGACGCCACGAATATCGCAGACGGTCAGCACCGTCAGCAGATCCAGCCGCTTTTTGGTTTTCACCGCCTTGGCAAAGTCGCGCACGGTGCGCGGGTCGCCGATATCGCGCTTTTGTGCCATGTCAGACATCAAAAGGTGATAGCGCACCAGCCATTCCACGGTTTCGCATTCCTCGGGATCAAGTCCCAGACGCGGGGCGATGCGACGGGCCAGCTGCGCCCCGATGATCGAGTGATCTTCGGGCCGACCTTTGCCAATGTCATGTAGCAACAGCGCCACATAGATCACACGGCGGTTGATGCCGGTGTTCAAGATCGAGGAGGACAGCGGCAGATCTTCGATCAATTCGCCACGTTCGATTTGCGCCAGCACCGAGATGGTCTGGATGATATGCTCGTCCACCGTATAGCTGTGATAGACGTTGAACTGCATCATCGCGACGATGTTTTCAAACTCGGGGATCAGTGCGCCCAGCACGTTCAGCTCGTTCATCCGGCGCAACGCGCGTTCTGGGTTGCCGTGTTTCAGCATCAGATCCAGCAAGATCCGTCTGGCCTCGGGGGCCTCGCGCACAGAATCGTCGATCCGGTGTAGATTGGCCGCAATCAGCCGCATGACGTTGGGATGTAACAGATAGCCCGAGCGCAGTGATTCCTCAAAAATCCGCAGCATATTGACGGGGTCGTTCAGAAAATCATCAGGATCAATGATGTCGATGCGGCCCTGCATCAGCTTATAGCCCGATCTGACGCGCTTGCGGCTGAAAAAACCCAGCAGGCGTGCTGCGGGTTTAACGTGGCGCGCTTCAAGTTCGGTCAGGAAGACCCGCGTCAAATCGCCGACCAAAGTGGCTTGGCGAAAGTAATCTTGCATAAAGTATTCAACACCGCGCCGGGCTTTGCTGTCGCGGTAGCCCATGCGGGCTGCAACTTCGACCTGCAGATCAAAGGTCAGCTGATCGGAAGGCCGGCCGGTGATGTAATGCAGATGGCAGCGCACCACCCAAAGGAAATCTTCGGCATCGCGGAAGGTCTCGTATTCGCTTTGGGTGAACAGCCCAGCGGCCACCAGCCCTGACGCCGAAGGCACGCGGTGCAGATATTTGCCGATCCAATACAGCGTTTGCAGATCGCGCAGCCCGCCCTTTGCCTCTTTGACATTCGGCTCTAGCACGTAGCGCTGGCCGCCCTGGCGTTTGTGGCGGGTTTCACGCTCGACCAGCTTGGCTTCGATAAACTCGGCCCCCGTGGTGCGGAACAACTCAGACCACAGCTTGTCGCCCAATTCCGTTGCCATCGCCTGATCGCCAGCAATAAAGCGATGTTCCAAAAGGGCGGTGCGAATGGTGATGTCTTCGCGGCCCAGCCGGATGCAATCAGCGATGGTGCGGCTGGAATGGCCAACTTTGAGCTTTAGATCCCACAGCATGTAGAGCATGGATTCGATGATGCTTTCGGCCCAGGTTGTTATCTTCCAAGGCGTTAAGAAAAGCAGATCCACATCGGATTGTGGCGCCATTTCGGCACGGCCAAAACCGCCCACGGCCAGCACGGTCAACCGCTCGGCTGCCGTGGGGCTTGGCGTGGCGTGCAGCGTGTCGCGCGCTACGGAAAGGGCGGTGGTGACCAGCACATCGGTCAGATAGCTTTGTGCCAGCACCAGTGGGCGGGCATGGCGCGGATGTGCAGTAAAGGCAGCTTCAAGTGCCGCATTGGCCGCGGTTTTTGCCGCCAACATATGGCGCACGGCGATGGTGCGGGCCTCGCGTGGCTCGGTCTCGGGGGTAATCTCGGCTTGGATGCTGGCCAGCAAGGCTGCGGCGTCAACGATTTCATCGCGCGGCAAAAGCAGGGCGCTGCGGTCCTGCGGGATTTCAGAAAGGTTCATTCCGCAGGACCGTGCCTTTATATGTTAAAAACCAGCGCCGTCAAAGCTGCGCGGCGCAGCCTCGATCACCACTGCTTTGCCGTTCTGGATCTGGGCAATCGACAGCCCGCGTTCATTGGTGCCATCTGCACGCAGCCGGAAGATCCCATTCACGCCAACAAAACCAGCACTTTGGGTCAGGCTGGCCTTGCTGATCGGGCCGGCCCCAGCACCGCCCAACAGCGCACCAATGGCGGCCACGCCGTCATAGGCCAGCCCCGAGATTGGATGCGGCGCTTCGTTGAACGTCGCATGGTAGCGCGCCTGATATTGCGCATAAAGCGCGGGGTCCGGCATGGCAAACCAGCCGCCCTGCACTCCCGGCAGCGCCAAAGTCGCCGCCGGAATATCCCAGCGGGTCAAACCTACAAACTGCGTGACACTTGGCCCCATGCCGTTGTCTGCCAAAAGCTGGCTGATCAACGGCAAGGCCCCTGCGGTGTCGGCCGTCATAAAGATCGCCTGCGCCCCCGCAGAGCGCGCATTGGCCGCAATGATCGGTGCCGCCGAAACCACACCATTTTGCGAGAATTCATAGCTGCCTGTCGCCACAACCGTGCCGCCCGCAAAGGCGACGCCGCGTTGAATGGCGGCGCGGCCAAGCTCGCCTGCCGTGTTTTTATCGTGCACGATCATAATGTTAGATTTACCCTGACGCACTGCATAGGCGGCCAGACGCGCTGCGGTGTTGTCAAAGGTTGGCCCCAGCACAAAGACGTTGTTACCCGCGATGTCGGAATTGTTCGAAAACGCCAGAACATTGACGCCACTTGCTGCAACCGCAACCCCTGCCGCATTTGCCTCTTGCGCAAACACCGGGCCAAGAATGATCTGCGCGCCCTCGGCAACGGCCTTAGATGCCATTGCCGCTGCCTGCGCGGGTTGGCCCTGGGTTGCATAGACCCGCAAATCAATCTGCGTGCCGCCCAGATCTGTAATCGCCATGCGCGCCGCATTTTCAAGCGAGCGCGCCAAAAGCTCGTCACTGGCCTGCCCAGATCCGGCTGGGGTCAAAAGCGCGATCTGAACATGTCCAGACCCTGCGCCGAGGGTCGGGCCAGAGGCCGGCACGCAGGCCGAAACCGCCAAAGCTGCCAGCGCGGTGCAGAAAAAACCCATCGACTTGCGGGCACGAGATAAAACAGACAACATAAGGATCCTTACCCTCTTGGCACAGGTCGAAAGACTAAGCGCTTTGCGGCTGGAAGTAAATTGTCAGGGAGAAAAAGGCGTGGCAGAGGGCAAATATACAGCCGAAAAACATCGCCTCAGCGCAGGGTTGTATTTTATTGCAACCCCGATCGGTGCCGCCCGCGATATCACGCTGCGGGCCTTGGATATTCTGGCCTCCGCCGATGTGCTTGCCGCCGAAGATACTCGCACCCTGCGGCATCTGATGGAGATTCACGGCATCGCCTTGGCAGACCGCCCGATGGTCGCCTATCACGAACACAACAATGACAGCGCCATGCCTCGGCTTTTGCGTGCAATCGCGGAAGGAAAATCGGTGGTCTATGCCTCGGAAGCCGGCACGCCGCTGATCTCGGACCCCGGGTTTCAGCTGGGGCGCGGGGCGATTGCCGAAGGCCTGCAAGTGCTTTCGGCGCCGGGTGCCTCGGCTGTGCTTTGTGCGCTGACGGTCTCGGGGCTGCCCTCGGATCGGTTCCTTTTTGCAGGGTTTCCGCCCGTAACCAAATCGGCGCGCGAGACCTTTTTGCGCGATCTTGGGCAGGTGCAGGCGACGCTGATATTTTATGAATCGCCAAAACGCGTTAGCGGATTGTTAAGTGATTTGGTGAATACTTTGGGAGGAACGCGGCAAGCAGCGGTTTGTCGTGAACTGACCAAGCGATTCGAAGAGGTGTCTCGGGGCAGTCTGGACCAATTGGCAGCGGATTTTGCGGATCGCACGGTGAAAGGCGAAATTGTGGTTCTGGTGGATCGCGCTCCAGAACAGCAGGCGGATGCGGCAACGGTGGAGCAGGCTTTGGATCAGGCTTTGACACATATGACGATGAAGGATGCGGCAACGGCGGTTGCGCAGGCCTATGGTTTGCCGCGCCGCGATGTTTATCAACTGGCACTGCGGCGCGCTGGCGCATGAGGGCGGCGCGCGGTGCCATGTCCTATCAGGCGGGTCTTGCGGCCGAAGAGCAGGTCGCACAGCTTTACAATCGGTCGGGGCGTCTGATCTGCGCAAGGCGCTGGCGCGGCCAAGCGGGCGAAATTGATCTGATTGCCCGCGATGGCGAAAAGCTCATTTTTATCGAGGTGAAGCAAAGTCGCACCCATGCACAGGCCGCAGACCATCTGACAGCGCAGCAAATCGCGCGGATTGATGATGCAGCAAGTGAGTTTTTGGCAGGCGAACCTGCGGGCCAGTTGACCGATGTGCGCTTTGACGTGGCTTTGGTGGACGGTGCCGGGCGGATTGAGATTTTAGAAAACGCTTGCGCGGGCTGATTGCATCAGGCCGCCGCTTGCGGCATCAAGGGGCCAAGAAACCCGGAGAGTGCTATGTCCCTTAAAGTCGCCTTGCAGATGGACCCGATCGGGTTGGTTAATATTAACGGCGATAGCACTTATCGTATTGCGCTCGAGGCGCAGGCGCGCGGGCATTCGCTGTTTTTCTACACGCCTGATAAGTTGGCCTATGTTGAAGGGCGGGTGATTGCGCGTGGTTTCCCGATTACATTGCGCCGCGAATTGGGCAATCATGTCAGCTATGGCGACGAGGTCGAGGTCGACTTGGCCGAATTTGATGTGGTCTGGCTGCGGCAAGATCCGCCTTTTGATATGGGCTATATCACCACCACGCATTTGCTGGATATGATCCATCCCAAGACTTTGGTGGTCAATGACCCGTTTTGGGTGCGGAATTATCCTGAAAAACTCTTGGTTCTGCGGTTTCCCGACCTAACCCCTCCAACAGCAATCGCGCGCGATCTTGCGACCTTGCGGGCGTTCAAGGCCAAACATGGCGATGTGATTCTGAAGCCGCTTTACGGCAATGGCGGCGCAGGGGTGTTCCGGCTGGATGCCAATGACAAAAACCTTGCGTCTTTGCACGAGCTGTTTTGCGGGATCAACCGCGAGCCCTTGATTATGCAGAAATTTTTGCCTGATGTGTCAAAAGGCGACAAGCGGGTTTTGCTGGTGGATGGCGAACCCGTCGGGGCGATCAATCGGGTGCCGCAGGCGGGCGAGACACGTTCGAACATGCATGCCGGCGGGCGGCCTGAAAAGGTGGGTTTGACCGCGCGTGATCTGGAAATTTGCGCAGCGATTGGCCCGGTGTTGCGCGAGCATGGCCAGATCTTTGTCGGCATCGACGTGATCGGTGATTATCTGACCGAGATCAACGTCACCTCGCCCACTGGCCTGCAAGAGCTCGAGCGGTTTGACGGCACCAATGCTGCCGAAAAGATTTGGCAGACGATCGAGGCCAAGCGGGCGTAGCTATTTGGTTTTGATGGCAAGGCGAAAGCTGACGGCCTCGGCGATATGCGGCAGGCGGACGTACGGGGCGTGATCTAGGTCTGCAATGGTGCGCGCGACGCGCAGCACGCGGTGGTATCCGCGCGCAGACAGACCAAAACGGTCGGCCACGCGCGCCAGCAGGGCGCGGCCCTCGGCATCCGGCGCGGCAAAATGCTCAAGCGCGGAACCTTCCATATCTGCGTTCACTCGGGTGTTCGCGATACCCGCAAAGCGTGTGGTTTGGCGGCTGCGTGCGTCTTGCACCCGGGCCGCGACCGTCGCTGAACTGTCGCCCGATGCTGGCAGATCAAGATCAGTATAGGCCACGGGAGGCACCTCGACCCGTAGATCAAAGCGGTCCATCAGCGGGCCCGAGATGCGGCCAAGATAGTCTTCGCCGCAGTGCGGAACCTTGGCGCAAGCGCGGGCAGGATCCGGTAAGTAGCCGCATTTGCAGGGATTTGCCGCAGCGATCAGTAAAAAGCGACAGGGATAGCGGATATGGGCATTGGCACGGGCGACCATAATCTCGCCGGTTTCAATCGGTTGGCGCAGGGTTTCCAGCACCATGCGGGGGAACTCGGGGAATTCGTCCATGAAGAGCACGCCGTTATGGGCAAGGCTGATCTCGCCGGGTTTTGCGCCCTTCCCCCCGCCAACGATCGCCGCCATCGAGGCGGTGTGATGGGGTTCGCGAAACGGGCGGCTGCGCGAAATTCCGCCCTCGGACAAAAGCCCGGCAAGCGAGTGAATCATCGATGTTTCAAGCGCTTCGGTCGCGGTCAGCATTGGCAGAATGCTGGGCAGTCGGGCGGCAAGCATGGACTTTCCTGACCCAGGCGTGCCAACCATCAGCAGATGATGCCGACCCGCCGCCGCGATTTCCAACGCACGTTTGGCGCGTTCTTGACCCTTTACGTCGCGCATGTCGCGCGCGCTTGGGTCGCGGATCACCTCGCCTGCTTCGGCGGGGGGCAGCACTGCTTGGCCGGTGAAATGGCGCACCACGTCGTTCAGCGAGGCGGCTGCGATGACCTGAGTGGCCCCGACCCAAGCGGCCTCGGGCCCGCAGGCCTTGGGGCAGAGCAGACTGCGGCCCTCTTCAGCCGCGGCCATCGCTGCGGGCAGGGCACCTAAAACCGGAATCAAGCGGCCATCAAGCGACAGCTCGCCCAATGCGACGGTGCCCGAGGCGGCATCTTTGGGAATGATGTCGAGCGCTGCAAGCAGCGCAAGCGCGATTGGCAGATCAAAATGCGATCCTTCTTTCGGCAAATCGGCGGGAGAAAGGTTAATCGTGATGCGTTTTGATGGCAGCGCAATCGACAGCGCAGTCATCGCCGCGCGCACGCGTTCTTTCGCCTCTGACACCGCTTTGTCGGGTAGGCCGACAAGGCTAAATGACGGCATGCCGGGCGAAATGGCGCATTGCACCTCGACGATGCGGGCCTCGACGCCTTCAAAGGCCACTGTATAGGCTTGGGCAACCATGACCCGTTCCCGTTTTGCGATGATTAACGGGTAGCGGGGGAATGGTTTACGATTGGTAAATTTTCATGAATTTTGGCCAAGCTTCTGGGTCTGCGACGGTTTTGTCGCGGCAAAAGGCATTACAAAAGCCAAAACGGCGGCCGTTTAACTGCATCACATCGGTCACCGGCGCGCCAGAATAGGGGCAGGTGGTATTCTCGGCGGTGGTGCCCTCGACCGCTTGGGCGGCCAGCGGGGTCGGGCCCGGCCAGGCGCGGATGGGGTAGGGGCGGCGGTAAAACGCTTGATCGGGGCCATCGACCATGCCCATCGCGCGCCATTGCCGAAAGGGTAGATGCGCCAGATGCGCTGCAACATAGGCCTGCGACACCGGCCCGACCGGCAGGTTATAGCCAGCTATTCTGCCGGCAACGGGGGCGAACATCGCATCCGCCGCACTGTAAGCGCCGCAAAGCCATTGCCCAGAGCCGGTCTGCTGCTGCGCCCACGACCAGATGGTTTCAAGCCGCTGCAAATCTGCCAAAACCTCGGGGGGCAGCGCGCAATCACTGTAGGACACCCGCAGGTTCATCGGGCAGTGGCTGCGCAAGGCCGTAAACCCTGCGTGCATTTCAGCGGCAAGCACGCGGGCCACGGCGCGGGCACGCGGATCGGTTGGCCAAAGCCCGGCCTCTGGATGGCGCGAGGCGAGTTCTTCGGCGATGGCAATGGTTTCAGGCACCACCACACCATCCGGTGTGCGCATGGTCGGGGCAGTTTTGGCGGGGGCAAAGTCTTGCAGAAGCGTTTGCAGCTCGTCAGTGTAAAGCTGAGCGCGCAGGGTTTTCACAGGAATGCCAAAGGCATCGAACATCAGCCACCCGCGCAAGGACCAACTGGAATAGGCCCTGTCGCCGATCACAAGGGTGTAGGGGGTTTGCATGGCGTGCTCCTAATCCGATTTCCCACAAACTATGCACGAAAGGCAGCGGGGTAAAATGCTGATTTGTGACGAGCCGCATCACGAGGTTTGATTGCAATTTTGCTATCACGCATATGTCTTTGTTTAGAACATGTAGATAACAGTTTTGTGCTTTCATCATGAAATCTGACTCTGTGATAATATCATATAAGTGACGCAAAGATGTATATGTGTCGAGCAGCGCCTTGATTTTGAAAATTCTTGCTATAGGCGAGTGATCCAGTCGCTGCGGTGCCGCGTATCCCTTGAAAGCCCGTTAAGAAACCGCACGGGCGGATCTGGGGGATAAGATGGCCTTTGACGGGACGACAGATCAAACCCTGTCGCGGCAGGCGCGCGCCGCAGAATTGCTGGACGCCGAAACCGAGCTGCGCCTTGCCTATGCTTGGCGCGATCATCGGGACGAGGCCGCGCTGCATCGGTTGATCACCGCCTATATGCGGCTGGCGATTTCGATGGCGTCAAAGTTTCGCCGCTATGGCGCGCCGATGAATGATTTGATCCAAGAGGCGTCTTTGGGCCTGATGAAGGCGGCGGAAAAGTTTGATCCTGACCGCGGTGTGCGGTTTTCGACCTATGCGGTCTGGTGGATCAAGGCCAGCATCCAGGACTATGTGATGCGCAATTGGTCGATGGTGCGCACCGGCAGCACCTCGGCGCAAAAATCCTTGTTTTTCAATCTGAAACGTGTGCAGGCCAAGCTGGAGCGCGAAGCGCAGGCGCGCGGCGAGACGCTGGATCAGCACCAGTTGCGCGAAAAAGTGGCGCAAGAAATTGGTGTTACTTTGGCCGAAGTTGCGATGATGGAAGGGCGTTTGGCGGGCTCTGACGCCTCGCTGAACGCGCAACAATCGGGCGAGGATGAGGGTCGCGAGTGGATCGACATTCTGGAAGACGAAAGCCCGCAGGCCGATGAGCAGGTCACGCTTGCCCATGATCGCGCCAAGGTGCGTGATTGGTTGGTGCAAGCGATGGCGGGGCTGAACGCCCGTGAGCGGCACATCGTAACCGAGCGGCGTTTGCGCGAAGTGCCGCGCACGCTTGAGAATTTGGGGCAGGAACTGGGGCTGTCGAAAGAGCGGATCCGCCAGCTTGAGGCGGCTGCCTATGCCAAGCTGCGCAAAAATCTGCAGACCAATGCGCCCGATGTGATGGAATATATCTAGCCGCCTCTGGCCTGTTGAGTTTAGCGCCCGCGCCGCCTACACCTGTAGGTCAGCCTGAAAGGAGCCGTCATGCAGGGCAAGCGCATCCTTCTGATTATTGGCGGTGGCATTGCTGCCTATAAGTCTTTGCTGCTGATCCGTTTGTTACGGGCGGCAGGGGCGTCTGTGACGCCGGTTTTGACCCGCGCAGGGGCGGAATTTGTCACACCGCTTAGCGTTTCTGCCTTGGCGGGTGAAAAAGTTTACTCGGCGCTGTTTGACCTGACCGACGAGGCCGAGATGGGGCATATCCAACTCTCGCGGGTGGCCGATCTGATCGTGGTGGCGCCCGCGACGGCGGATTTGCTGGCGAAAATGGCGCAGGGGCGGGCGGATGATCTGGCCTCGACGCTGTTGCTTGCCACCGATACCGCGGTTTTGGTGGCGCCTGCGATGAATGTGCGGATGTGGCATCACCCTGCAACCCAGCGCAATCTGGCGCAGCTGCGCGCGGATGGTGTGCGTTTTGTAGGCCCAGAGGCGGGCGAGATGGCTTGCGGTGAATTTGGTATCGGCCGATTGGCGGAACCCGAGACGATCTTTGCCAGCATTGCGGCGGCTTTGCAAAGCGGGCCTTTGGCAGGGCGGCATATCCTTGTGACATCCGGGCCGACGCATGAGCCGATTGATCCGGTGCGCTATATCGCCAATCGGTCGTCGGGGGCGCAGGGCACGGCGATTGCGGCAGCCTTGCGGGATCTAGGTGCTGACGTCACATTTGTGACGGGTCCGGCCAGCGTGCCTGCGCCCGAGGGTGTGCGGGTGGTGCGAGTTGAAACTGCGGCGCAAATGCTGGCGGCGGTGCAGGCGGCCTTGCCGGCAGAGGTTGCGGTGATGGCGGCGGCGGTGGCCGATTGGCGGGTGGCCAATGCCAGCGGGTCGAAGATGAAAAAGGACGGCTCTGGCAAAGCCCCCGCCTTGGAGTTTGCGGAAAACCCCGACATCTTGGCGCTGGTCTCAAAAGGCGATGCGCGGCCGCGCCTGGTGGTGGGCTTTGCCGCCGAGACCGATCAGGTCGAGACCTTTGCGGCGGCAAAACGCCTGCGCAAGGGCTGCGATTGGATTGTGGCCAATGATGTGTCGCCGGCGACGGGGATCATGGGCGGCAGTGAAAACGCGGTGGTGTTGATTTCAGACGCGGGGGCAGAGGTTTGGCCGCGCATGGCCAAGGAGGCCGTTGCGCGGCGCTTGGCTGACCGTATCGCGGCGGCGCTGGCTGAGTGAGGCCAGCGGTTTGACAAAGGCTTTGCATAAAGGATTAACCATGGCAGGGGTGCAGGTGGTTTGGGAAGACTGGGCAGACCAAAGCGTGGGGCTGCCTGCCTATCAGACGGCAGGGGCGGCGGGGGCGGATCTTTGCGCCAATCTGCCCTCTGATCTGCGCGCGACGGGGCTGGTGATTGCCCCCATGGCGCGGGTGGTGGTGCCGACCGGCCTGCGGGTTGCCATTCCGGCAGGGTTCGAGATGCAGATAAGACCCAGATCGGGCTTGGCGGTTAAATCGGGGATCACCCTGCCCAATACGCCCGGCACGATTGACAGCGATTATCGTGGGCCCTTGGGCGTGGCGCTGATCAACCTGAGCGCAGAGGCTTTTGTGGTGCAGCACGGCGACCGCATTGCCCAAGCGGTGGTTGCCCCCGTCGTGCAGGCGGATTTTGTCGTGGTGGCGGATTTGGACGAAACCGCGCGCGGGGCGGGCGGCTTTGGCTCGACTGGGGTGTCGCGCGGATGACGCTTGTTTTGACGATGATGGCAGCGCTTTGGGGCATTGGCTGGGCGATGAAGACGCCCAAGCACCTGCGCTGGGGGATGATCGCGGCGCTTTGGGTGGCGGTGATTTTGGCCAATCTGGTCTTGCCCGTGGCCAGCCCTTTGCGCCAAGCAACAGGCGGTGATGCGCGGGTTTGGGCGGTGCTGGGGGTCTTGGCCGCGCTGGTTGCGGGCTATCGGCGCGGGCTTGCGGCACTGCGCAGCAAGGCCGAACCAGAGCCTGCGAAGGTGGTTGCTTTTTCCGACAGCGAGTTAGACCGCTATGCCCGCCATATCATGCTGCGCGAAGTCGGTGGGCCGGGGCAAAGGCGGCTGAAGGACGCGCGGGTTTTGGTGGTGGGTGCGGGCGGGCTGGGCTCGCCTGCCTTGTTATATCTGGCCGCCGCAGGGGTGGGTGTGATTGGGGTGATTGATGATGATAAGGTTGATGGCAGCAACCTTCAGCGCCAGATTATTCATACAGATCAGCGCATTGGCATGGATAAGGTGCAATCGGCGGCCGTGGCGATCAAGGCGTTGAACCCCTTTGTCACCCTGCGCCCCTATCGCCGCAGGTTGGATGAGGCAATCGCGGCCGATCTGCTGGCAGACTATGATCTGGTGCTGGATGGTTCGGATAATTTTGACACCC
Organism: Cypionkella sp.; assembly: GCA_023255415.1. Lineage (GTDB taxonomy): Bacteria > Pseudomonadota > Alphaproteobacteria > Rhodobacterales > Rhodobacteraceae > Cypionkella. The sequence continues at coordinate 32,026 of JALRIN010000020.1, forward strand.
GCTATTTGGTGAATAAAGTCTGTGCCGCACAGGGCAAGCCGCTGATTTCAGCCGCGATCACGCAGTGGGAGGGGCAAATCTCGCTTTACGACCCGGCGCGGGGTGCGCCCTGCTATGAATGCGTGTTTCCAGTGCGACCTGCGGCTGGCATGGTGCCAAGCTGCGCCGAGGCGGGGGTGATCTCGCCCTTGCCCGGGGTGATTGGCGCGATGATGGCGGTCGAGGCCCTGAAGCAGATTACCGGCGCAGGCCAAGGGCTTGCGGGGCGGCTGATGATTTACGACGCGCTTTATGCCGAAACCCGGGTGATCAAGATCAAGCCGCGTGCGGACTGTCCGATTTGTGGTGCTGCGGGCAGCTGACAAGGTGATCGTTGACCATGCCGGTGGCTTGCATAAAGGCATAGGTGATGGTGGGGCCGCAAAACTTAAACCCCTCCGCCTTCAGCGCCTTTGACATCGCTTGCGATGCGGGGGTTTGCGCGGGAATATCGGCGGCAGAGGTCAGACGGTTGTTGCGCCTTGGACCATTCAGCCCCCACAGGAAATTTGAAAATCCCGTTTCCGCTTCGATCCGCAGATAAGCGCGCGCACCCGCAAGGGTGGCCTCGATCTTACCGCGATGGCGGATGATGCCGGGATTTTTCAGCAGGCCCAGCACCTCGGCTTCGCCCCAATGCGCAATGATGTCTGGGGCAAATCCGGCAAAGGCTGCACGAAAATTGTCGCGCCTTTTCAGGATGGTGAACCAACTTAGACCGGCCTGAAAGCCTTCCAGCATCAGGGATTCAAACAGCGCGCGCGAGCAGCGCACAGGCCGCCCCCATTCGGTGTCGTGATAAGCCACATAAAGCGGATCAGTGCCGCACCACGGGCAAGGCTGGTTGGGCATCGTGCCGCCTTAATCGTTAGAATTATGCTAAAATCGCAGAGCTTAAGGCGACTTTTACCCTGTCCTGTCAGACATGTCGAATATTTAGCCCAAGACGGGTTTTCAGGAAGGATGCCGCGATGTTTATAGATCGCAAAAAACCACGCATTGTCCAAGGTGGCGGCAATCATAGCCCCTTGGGGGTGGCGATTGCGGCCGCGGATCGCGCAACCCTGGCCATGGTCCAAGAGGCGATTTCGGCCAAACGGCTGCGGCTTGCCTATCAACCTGTGATGCTGGCGGCTGATCCGTCGCGCGTTGCCTTTTACGAAGGATTGATTCGTGTTCTGGATAAAACCGGGCGGGCGATTCCGGCCAAGGATTTTATGCAGGCGGTAGAAACCCACGATTTGGGCCGCCAGATCGATTGTGCGGCGCTGGAAGTGGGGCTTGCGACCCTGGCGCGGCGACCAGAGCTGCGGCTTTCGGTGAATATGTCGGCGCGCTCGATCGGCTATGGCGCTTGGGTGCAAATCTTGCGGCGTGGATTATCGGTGGCGCCTTCCATTGGCGAGCGGTTGATTTTAGAGATCAGCGAAAGCTCTGCTTCACTTTTGCCTGAAATTGTCGGCAGTTTTATGGATCAGCTGCAGGCGGCTGGCGTCGCTTTTGCGCTCGATGATTTTGGGTCTGGGCATTTGGCGATCCGGTGTTTCAAGGATTACTCCTTTGATATTGTGAAAATAGATGGCCAGTTTGTGCGTGGCATTGATAAGGACGCGCATAATCAATCGCTGGCCCGCGCCCTGCTGGCTATTGGCAAAAGTTTTGAGATGTTTACCGTTGCCAATGCCGTAGAAACCCAGGCCGAAGCACAGGTCTTGCAAAGCCTTGGCGTCGATTGCCTGCAAGGCTATTTGTTCGGCGCCCCAACGCTGAAGCCTGCCTTCGATCTTGACCCTGCACGGAAATTGGCCTGACCCCTGCTGGGACTTCTGCGCAAGAAACTTGCTTTTCATTTATGCACTGCCTAGTCATGCTGCATGGCAGCGAGGGGTGGCCTCGCACAGATTTCTTTTGGGAGAGGGCGCAGAGCATGACCAATGTGGTAATCGTTTCAGCAGCACGGACGGCTGTTGGCAGCTTTAACGGAGCCTTCGGGGCGACGCCGGCACACGAACTGGGGGCCGCGGTGATCGAAGAGGTCGTGGCGCGTGCCGGTATCGACAAGGCCGAAGTGTCGGAAACCATTCTGGGTCAGGTCTTGACCGCGGGCCAAGGCCAGAACCCAGCACGTCAGGCGCACATCCGCGCCGGTCTTGCGAAAGAGGCAAGCGCTTGGTCGCTTAATCAGGTGTGCGGTTCGGGCCTGCGGGCGGTTGCGCTTGGCGCGATGCATGTGCAACTGGGCGATGCCGCAATCGTCATGGCGGGCGGTCAAGAAAGCATGAGCCTTTCGCCGCACGTCGCCCATCTGCGCGCTGGGCAAAAGATGGGCGATATGGCCTTTATCGACAGCATGATCCGCGATGGTTTGTGGGATGCCTTCAACGGCTACCATATGGGTCAAACCGCTGAAAACGTTGCCAATCAGTGGGAAATCAGCCGCGAGATGCAGGATGCATTTGCGCTGGCCAGCCAGCATAAAGCCGAAGCCGCGCAGAAAGCCGGCAAGTTCAAGGAAGAGATCATCGCCTTTACCATCAAAACCCGTAAGGGCGATATTGTGGTCGATGCCGATGAATATATCCGCCACGGTGCGACGCTGGAGTCGATGCAAAAGCTGCGTCCTGCCTTTGCCAAGGACGGTTCTGTGACGGCGGCGAATGCCTCGGGTCTGAACGACGGCGCGGCGGGGGTTCTGCTGATGAGCGAGGCAGATGCGGCCAAGCGCGGGCTGAAGCCTTTGGCGCGGATAGCCTCCTATGCCACTGCCGGTTTGGACCCTGCAATCATGGGCGTCGGCCCGATCTATGCCAGCCGCAAAGCGCTGGATAAGGCCGGCTGGAAGGCTGCCGATCTGGACTTGATCGAGGCAAACGAAGCCTTTGCCGCCCAGGCTTGTGCGGTGAACAAAGACATGGGCTGGGATACCAGCAAGGTCAATGTCAACGGCGGCGCGATTGCGATTGGCCACCCGATTGGGGCCTCGGGCGCGCGGATCTTGAACACGCTTTTGTTCGAGATGAAGCGCTCGGGTGCGAAAAAAGGTCTTGCCACCCTGTGCATCGGTGGCGGCATGGGCGTGGCGATGTGTCTTGAAGGCCTGTGAGGCGCAGGGCAATTTTGATAAATAACAGAACAGGCGGGCGCAACAATCTTGCGTCCGCTTTTGTCTTTTAGTAACAACAGAACAAATACATAACCTTGGAGGAGGGACGCATGTCAAAGGTCGCATTGGTTACGGGGGGGACGCGGGGCATTGGGGCCGCCGTTTCAGTGGCGCTTAAGGCCGCAGGCTATACGGTTGCCGCAAATTACGCCGGCAATGATGCGGCAGCCGCAGCCTTTACCGAGGCGACGGGCATTGCGACCTATAAATGGTCGGTGGCAGATTATGACGCCTGCAAAGCTGGCATCGCGCAGATCGAGGCGGATCTGGGTCCAGTTGCGGTTTTGGTCAATAACGCCGGCATCACCCGCGATGCGATGTTCCACAAGATGACGCCGCAGCAGTGGAAAGAGGTGATGGACACCAACCTCACCGGCCTGTTCAACATGACCCATCCACTGTGGAGCGGCATGCGCGACCGCAAATTTGGCCGCGTGATCAATATCTCGTCGATCAACGGCCAAAAGGGCCAAGCTGGGCAGGCGAATTATTCTGCCGCCAAAGCGGGCGATCTGGGCTTTACCAAGGCGCTGGCCGCCGAGGGCGCGCGCGCAGGCATCACCGTGAACGCGATTTGCCCCGGCTATATCGGCACCGAAATGGTGCGCGCGATTGATGAAAAAGTGCTGAACGAGCGCATCATTCCGCAGATTCCCGTTGGCCGTCTGGGCGAACCCGAAGAAATCGCGCGCTGCGTGGTGTTCTTGGCCGCTGATGATGCGGGCTTTATCACCGGCTCGACTTTGTCGGCGAATGGTGGTCAGTTCGTCGTCTAACCCCTTTGCGATGTCATGCGCTAAAATTGGGAAAAGGCTCGCCACTTGGCGGGCCTTTTGATGTAGGGAGACCGCGATGAGCCGCAATCGGGCGACGATGATTGGATTTTCGGCCGTGCTGATGTGGTCGTTCTTGGCGTTGTTCACCATCGGCTCGGCTCCAGTGCCGCCATTTTTGCTGAACGCGTTGTGTTTCGCGATTGGCGGTGGCATTGGCCTGATTTGGACGGCGCGGCGCGGATTTGGCGTGCTGCGCGGAGTGTCTTGGCGGGTCTATGCCTTTGGATCGCTTGCTTTATTTGGCTACCACGCGCTGTATTTTACCGCCTTTCGGCTGGCGCCTTCGGCTGAAACGGGGCTGATCGCTTATCTTTGGCCTTTGTTTATTGTGCTGCTGTCGGGCCTGTTGCCGGGCGAGCGGTTGGGTCTGCTGCATGTGCTGGGCGCGCTGATGGCCTTTGCGGGGGCAGCGCTGATCGTGTTGCAGCGCAGCCCTTCGGGCGGGGCCTCGGCGGCGGGATTGGGACTTGCGTTTTTATGTGCACTGGCTTGGGCGGGCTATTCGGTAGGGTCCAAGCGGCTGGGGGCTGTGCCGACCGAATCGGTGACGGTATTCTGTCTGGTGACGGCGCTGTTGTCTTTGGCCGTGCATCTGGCGATTGAGCCGACGCTTTTGCCGATAGGCGCTTTTGGCTGGTTCAGCGTTTTGGCGCTGGGTTTGGGGCCGGTGGGGCTTGCGTTTTTCACTTGGGATATCGGAATGAAACGAGGCGACATCCAATTGCTTGGTGTCGCCTCTTATGCTGCGCCACTGCTGTCGACGCTGGCCTTGGTGGCCGCTGGGATCGCGGAGCCCTCTGTTGCGATCTTGGCCGCGGCAGTGCTTATCACCGCAGGCGCAGCGCTGGCAGCTTGGGCCAGCGCAAAGGGGGCTAGCTGCTAAGGCGGCCGATTTCCTCTTTCAGCTTCATTTTCTGTTTTTTCAATTCGGCGATGCGCAGGCCATCAATGCCGGGGGAACGCTGGGCGCGTTCAACCGTCTCTGACAGGCTGTCATGCTTTTTCTTAAGTTCGGCGATATGGGAAGTGACGGTCATGCAAGTCCTCCTGTTGATCTGTCCGAGAATTTCAGTGCACCACAAAAAATCGCAGCTGTCATCAAATCTTCACAGAGCGGCGCGCCTGTGTTGCTAAAATTAGCGGAATTCCTCTGACAGGCTGGCCCCGTTGCGCAAAATATCGCCGGCGCGGGGGGTATAGCTTTCGCGGTCGCCGTCATGGGCGGGGCCTTGGTGGATCACAAAGGGCGCAAGCAGGCGAAAGGCCCCACGCCCGGTTTTGCGCGCGCGTAACAGGATTCGCAGCGCAGGCCGCCCCTGGCGCGGGGTAAGCGGTAGCACAGTGGTCGAGCCCATCTTTTGCCCCATGGCGGCCAGCACTTCGGGCAGACCGTCCGCACCACAGATCAGCGTCAGCCAACCCAAGGGCGCAAGCCTGCGGGTGGCGGCCTGCACCCAATCGGTCAGCGGCGTATCGGCGATTTGCAGCGCGGTGGCACGGCCAATGTCGGGGCTGCGGGTGCCATGCGCCGGATAATAGGGCGGGTTGGCGATGACATGGTCGAAATCCACCCGCAGCGCGCGCGGCATATCCAGCAGATTGCCCTGATGCACGTCGAAGCTGATGCCGTTTTCAACACCATTGCGACGGGCAAGGGCCGCATAGGGCTCTTGCACCTCTAGCCCCGACAGCCGCAGCCCCTGCACCCGCGCGCCCAGGCACAGCGCTGCGGCCCCAACGCCACAGCCAAGATCTAAAACCGATTGGCCCGCAGAGGCAGGGCAGGCCGCAGCCAGCAGCACAGGGTCAGTGGCCGCGCGATAGCCACGCCGCGGCTGCCAAAGGTGCAGCTTGCCGCAAAGAAAGGCATCGCGCGTCAGATCTTCCATGGTTTGCCCGCTACTGCCCATCCGGAATATCGTTATCTTTCAACACCGAGCGTGCACGAAAGTGGTCGCGATCGGCGACCATCAGCCGACGCGGAAACAATCCGATCCCGCCTTCAAGCGCGCTCATGTGGACGTCGATCAGAAAGCTGTCTATACCTTCGCCATCAAGCAGGGCTTGGGCAAAAGCGATCACGGTGGGGTCGGTTGTGCTGATCAAAAGCTTCATGCAAAAGGTGTATGCGCGACATGGGCCTTGTGTCGAGGGACTTGAAGACAATGGATCTGGAATGAACGTAGAGGCTGCACAAAAACCGCACGACCGACTGGCTGCGGCCTTGGCCGAGGATATGACGGCGGTGAATTTGATGATCCGCGATCGGATGGCCAGCAAACACGCGCCGCGCATTCCGGAAGTGACCGCGCATCTGGTCGAGGCCGGCGGCAAGCGTCTGCGTCCGATGCTGGTTTTGGCGGCGGCGCGGCTGTTGGGCTATGACGGCCCCTATCATGTGCATCTGGCCGCGACCGTCGAGTTCATTCACACCGCGACCCTGCTGCATGATGATGTCGTCGATGAAAGCGCGCGCAGGCGGGGCCGGCCGACGGCGAATTTGCTTTGGGATAATAAATCTTCGGTCTTGGTGGGCGACTATCTGTTTGCACGCGCGTTTCAGTTGATGGTCGAACCTGCCAATCTGCGGGTCTTGGATATTCTGGCCAATGCCTCGGCCACCATCGCCGAGGGAGAAGTGTTGCAGCTGACCGCTGCGCAAGATCTGGGCACCACGGAAGAGATCTATCTGCAAGTGGTGCGCGGCAAGACTGCGGCGCTGTTTTCCGCCGCAACCGAGGCAGGGGCCGAGATTGCAGGCGGCACGCCCGCACAGGTGCAAGCCTTGTTCTATTATGGCGATGCTTTGGGGATTGCCTTTCAGATCGTGGACGATCTGCTGGATTACGGCGGATCGGCAGCGGCGATTGGCAAGAACACCGGTGATGATTTCCGCGAACGCAAGCTGACGCTGCCGCTGATCAAGGCTGTGGCGCAGGCCGATGAGGCCGAGCGCGCCTTTTGGGTGCGGGTGATCGAAAAGGGCCAGCAGGCCGAGGGCGATCTAGAGCAAGCCATGGCGATCATGGCGCGGCACGGCGCGATGGAGGCGGCGCGCAAGGATGCTCTGGCTTGGGCGGCGCGCGCGCAAGCGGCGCTGCAGGCACTGCCCCAGCATCCTTTGCGCGATATGTTGGACGATCTGGCGGCCTATGTGGTGGCGCGGATCAGCTGATCCAGCTTTGGGCTGCGGCATCGCCTGGGAAAACCTCGCCTGCCGCTGTCCACCACTGTGGATGGGTGGTGCGGATCTGGGTTGCCGCCTGCTCGGCTTCGGCTTTTGTTGAAAACAGCGCAAAGCAGGTGGCGCCAGAACCTGACATCCGCGCAATCAGCGCGCCGGATTGACGCGCCAGAACCGCGATGACGTCCGAGATCACCGGTGCGATGGCGCGGGCGGGCGGTTCAAGATCATTGCGCTGACCCTTCAGCCAATCGGCCAAAGCGGCAGCATTCGGCCATGTTGGCAGGTTGGCAGGCATGGCGGCATTGGTTTTCGATTGCAGCGCCTTGAACACTTGCGGCGTTGGCACTTCGACCCGTGGATTAACCAGCGTGATCCAGGCGCGCGGCAGATCGACCATAGTCAGATCATTGCCAATCCCGCGCATACGGGCGGGTTGCGAGAACAGGCACACCGGCACATCGGCCCCAAGTGCAAGCACGGCGGCGCGATCAAGGCTGGCAAAGACCGCTTCGGTGTGATCGGGGTCGTCTTCGATCTGCAACAGCCGCAGCATCGCCCGAATCGCCGCCGCCGCATCCGCCGAACCGCCGCCAATGCCCGAGGCCGGCGGCAGGTGTTTGTCCAAGGTAAAGGCCACTTCGCGGCTTTGGGTGAACATCCGCGCCGCCCGCAGCACCAGATTGTCGAAATCGGCCGGAATCTCGCGACCAAAGGGGCCTTCCAATGTCAGCGAAAATACCCCTGATCGGGTGGCAGTCAGCTTGTCGGTGATCGAGGTAAAGACCGTCAGGCTATCCAGCAAATGATAGCCATCCTCACGCTGGCCAGTGACGTGCAGCGTGAGGTTGATTTTGGCAAAGGCCTGTTCAGTTACCGTTCTGAACATCGGCAGGCTTTATCGGCGGTTCACCCTCGGCGGCAAGAACGGCATCGAGGCCAAGCTCGAGCTTTTGGCGGATGCGGGTCGCATCTTTTTCTTCGGGCGTAAAGGACAGGGCGCGGCGCCATTGGTAATCTGCCTCGCGCTTGCGCCCAACGGCCCAATAGACATCGCCAAGGTGATCGGTGACGGTGGCATCCACCGCCATCAGCAAAGACGCCTGCTCCATCGGGACCAGCGCGTCCTCATAGCGGCCAAGCCGGAAATAGGCCCAGGCAAGGCTATCCAAGATGGCGCCATTGTCGGGCCGTGCCGCGACGGCGCGCTGGATCATGCCAAGCGCCTCGTCCAGCTTTTGGCCACGGTCAACAAGGCTATAGCCCAGATAGTTCAGCACTTGGGGTTCGTCGGGGTTCAGCGCCAAGGCTTGGCGCAGATCAGTATCGGCGCTGGCGAAATCGCCCAGACGTTCCAGGCAGACGCCACGGCTGTAAAACAGTGGCCAGCTTTCGGGGCGGGCTGGGTTGGGCAGCATGGCAATTGCGCTATCATAGGCCTGCTTGGCTTCGGTAAAGTTTTGGGCACGCCGCAGGCCATCGGCCAGCGCAATTTGCACGCTGATTTGCGAGCCATGGCTGCGCGCAAGGGCTTGCAAGATGCTCAGCGACTCGTCGGCGCGACCTGCGGCATAGGTGGCATCGGCGCGGCCAATTTCGGCAATATAAAACGCCGGATCACTGGGTTGAATGGTGGCATAGGCCGCAACGGCCAGATCGAATTGGTTTTGCTTTTCCAGCAGGTTGGCGGTCAGCAAGATCGCTTCGGTGTTGTCGGGGCGCAGATAAGCTGCGGCGCGGCTGTGCAGCATGGTATAGGGTGGCACGGCCTCGTTGTTCACCGCGGTGGCGATGGTGTAAAACACTTCGGCAATGCCGTCGGTGGCATTGTGCGCCACGGTAAAGGGCAGCGGTTCGCCTGCCACAAGACGGCGGCGCATATCGTCAATTTGCAGATCGCGGCCCGGAACAAAGCTGCGGTCGATAAAGGCTATGGCATCGGCATTGCGTTCCAACTGGCTGAGCACCTCGATCTGCGCCACCGCGCCACGGCGATTGACCGCCAAAGTGCCCGCCGCGCGGCCTGACAGGATGTTGTCCGCACCCTCGTAATCGCCGGCAGAGGCCAGCGCCAAGGCTTTGTGATAAAGGCCAAAGGCCTCTAGCCCTTTGGTTTTGGACAATTTGTCGAAATCGGCCAGCGCATCGGACATGCGGCCAAGGCCCAGCTTGGCCCAAGCCTTTGCCAAAGTATCCAGCACCGCACCTGCAGAGGTGCCATTGCTGCCCAGTTTTAGGATCGCTTCAAAATCGCCGGTCTTGGCGCTTTCGGCCAATTGCACCACCACCGCCGTTTGGCTTTTTGATCCGCTGTCTAACAGGGCTTTGGCATAGGTCGCGGCGCGTGGCAGATCGCCGACCCCGACGTTGGACAAAACCAGATCTTCCAATAAGGCTGGGTTGGCCGGATCGCCCGCAAGTGCGCGCGTCGCCCAATCGACCGAGCCCGCATAATCCGAACTGCTGCTGGCCACCCATGCCGCCAGATAGGCACCATAAGCGCTTTCGGCGCGGGCGGTCATCGGCAAAAGACCAAGTGTCAGGGCCGTTGCAAGCAAAAGGTGTTTGCGGGTCATGTGGCGGAAGATCATCCGTTACGGCTCCTGTAAGTCATTGGTGTTCAAGCTAATGGCGCAAGGCCCAAGAAGCAATGCGGGCCGCAGGGTTTCCCCTGCGGCCCACCTATCTTTGCCGATCTGACCCCAGATGTCAGATCACATGTTCGGGTAGTTCGGGCCATCGCCCCCCATCGGCGTCGTCCAGGTGATGTTCTGCGAAGGGTCTTTGATGTCGCAGGTTTTGCAATGCACGCAGTTTTGAAAGTTGATCTGAAAGCGCGGCTCTTTGCTGGCCTCTGCGATCACCTCGTAGACGCCTGCGGGGCAATAGCGCTGCGCAGGTTCGTCATAAAGCGGCAGGTTGACCGAAATCGGCACCGAGGCGTCGCGTAGTTTCAAATGCGCGGGCTGGTTCTCGTCGTGATTGGTGGCCGAGAAAGCGACGTTGGTCAGCCGGTCAAACGACAGCACTCCATCGGGTTTTGGATAGTCGATCGGCGCATAGTCTTTTGCCAAACCAGTTGATTCCGCGTCAGTCTTACCGTGTTTCAGCGTGCCCAGAATCGTCATTCCAAAGGTATTGGCCCACATATCGGCCCCGCCAAGGGTCAGCGAGGCCAAAAGCCCGAACTTCGACCACAGCGGTTTGACGTTGCGCACTTTCTTCAGATCCGACGCAATTGGACCTGTGCGCACGCTTTGCTCATAAGCGGCCAGCTCGTCGCCTTGGCGTCCGGCGCTGATCGCCTGATAGGCCGCCTCTGCTGCGTCAATGCCCGAAAGCATGGCGTTATGATTGCCCTTGATGCGCGGCACATTGACCAGCCCCGCCGAGCAGCCCAGCAAGGCCACGCCGGGTGCGACCATCTTCGGGATCGATTGCCAGCCGCCTTCGGAAATCGCGCGCGCGCCGTAGGCCACGCGTTTGCCGCCCTTCAAAAGCTCGGCCACCATCGGATGATGCTTGAAGCGCTGGAATTCCATATAGGGATAAAGATGCGGGTTTTTGTAGTTCAAATGCACCACAAAGCCGACATAGACCTGATTGTTTTCAAGATGATAGATGAACGACCCGCCGCCTGCATTGCTGCCCAAAGGCCAGCCCATGGTATGGGTCACGGTGCCAAGTTTGTGCTTGGCGGGGTCGATCTGCCAGATTTCCTTCATGCCAAGGCCGTATTTTTGCGGCTCGTGGCCCTGCGACAGGTCGTATTTCGCAATCACCTCTTTGGCCAAGCTGCCGCGCACGCCTTCGGATAGAAAGACGTATTTACCCAGCAGCGCCATGCCGGGTTCATAGTTCGGGCCGGGGGTGCCATCGGGGTTCTTGCCAAATTCGCCCGCCACTACACCGCGCACTTCGCCGGTTTCACCATAGACCAGCTCTGAACAAGACATGCCGGGAAAAATCTCGACGCCCAGCTCTTCGGCTTGGCCCGCCATCCAGCGGCAGACATTGGCCATCGAGACAATATAGTTGCCATGGTTGTTCATCAGCGGCGGCATCGGTGCGTTCGGGATGCGGATTTGCCCCGCTGGCCCCAGAATGTAGAAATTATCCGAAGTGACAGGCGTGTTCAGCGGCGCGCCGCGCTTTTGCCAATCGGGGATCAGCTTGGTAAGGCCCACAGGGTCAAGCACCGCGCCAGAAAGGATATGCGCGCCGACCTCCGAGCCCTTTTCCAGCACAACGACCGAAAGATTGCTGTCAAGTTGTTTCAACCGGATCGCCGCCGACAGGCCCGCAGGCCCCGCGCCCACGATGACTACGTCATATTCCATCTGCTCGCGCACGATATCCTGTGGCATCTCTGTCTCTCCAAGCCGCGAAAACTGCCCTGTGTCATTGCCTGATAGCAGCGGTGTGGTCAACTGTGACGCAACATCCAAGACCGCAATTGCAGGCACAGCGCAATATTCTTTCCTTGTTCCGACCGGCCTTTGTCTATTCCCGCCATTCCCCCTTGCATTCATGGCAGCGGTCGGGTCAGGTGGGCATATGGAAAAGGTCATGGCCCAACAAAGGGCCGTGACCTTGTTATTTCGTGTGAAGAGACAAATGGAAAAAATTCCGATGACCCGCGCCGGCTTTGACAAGCTGGATGAAGAGTTGAAAATTCTGAAGTCGGTCGAGCGGCCGGCGATCATTCGTGCCATCGCAGAGGCGCGCGAACACGGCGATCTGTCGGAAAATGCCGAATACCATTCCGCCCGCGAAAAACAGAGCTTTATCGAAGGCCGGATCAAAGAGCTGGAGGCAGTGATTTCGCTGGCAGAGGTGATTGATGTTTCTAAGCTGTCGGGCACGATCAAGTTCGGTGCGACGGTCAAGCTGATTGACGAAGACACCGAAGAAGAAAAAACCTATCAGATCGTTGGCGAATCCGAGGCCGATATCGAGCGTAATTTGCTGAATATCCGCTCGCCTCTGGCCCGCGCACTGATCGGCAAAGACGAGGGCGATTCGGTTGAAGTTGTCACCCCGGGTGGCAAGCGCAGCTATGAAATCGTAACGATCCGCTATTCCTAAGCCTTAGGCGTTAAATATGAGCGACGAAGACCAAGGGGTGCAGGACTATTTGGTTTCTGCCCCGCGAAGCGAAAAATCGATGCAGGCCACCGAGGTGGTTGCATCGGCCTTGGCCGTGCTTTGGGTCGGCGCGGTTGTGGCCTATGTCTTGACCGCACCCAAAGACACGGGCGCGCTTGGCATGGTGCTGACGCTTTTGGTGGTGTTCTTGCCCTTGGCTCTGATCTGGGCCGCGATCACGACGCTGCGGTCGGTGCGGGTGTTGCGCAACGAATCGCAGCGTTTGCAGGCCACCGTCGAGGCGATGCGCGCGGCCTATGTTCTGGGCTTGCAGGCGCCGGGCACCCAGCCTTCGGTCGAACGAAAGCTGGACGCGCTGGCCAAGCAGACCGAAACCGCGCTGGCCAGTTTCAGCAGCCGCAGGGATGCGGGTCTGACGCTGGCATCGGCCAACCGACGTGCGGTGCAATTGCCGCCCGAGGCACAGGGTGACGCCGAACAGCCGGCCTTGGCGCTGGGCACGCCTGCCGATGTGTTGCAGCCTCGGCTTGGGGTGGCGGATTTCACCCGCGCCCTGCAGTTTCCCGAAAGCCCCGATGACAAGGAAGGCTTTCGTGCCCTGCGATTGGCGTTGGAAGACCGGAATGTTGCCAAGCTGATCCGCGCCTCGCAGGATGTGCTGACGCTGCTGAGCCAAGAGGGCATCTATATGGATGACCTGAAGCCTGACCGCTCGCGCCCCGAATTGTGGCGCAAGTTTGCCGGCGGTGAACGCGGCCGTGCAATTGCAGGTTTGGGCGGCGTGCGGGATCGGTCGTCCTTGGCGCTGACCTCGGGAAGGATGCGCGAAGATCCGGTGTTTCGCGATGCGGCGCACCACTTTTTGCGCACCTTTGATCGCTGTTTTGCAGAATTCGAACCGCTGGCCAGCGATGCCGATTTGGCCGATTTGGCTGATACCCGCACCGCCCGCGCCTTTATGTTGCTGGGTCGGGTGACCGGAACCTTTGACTAAAGGCCTTTGACCATCGTGGTCGAGGATTGAAAGCCGAAAGCATAGCGCAAGACGCCTATGTTTTCGGTCTTTTCCGCCACATATCCGCAGCGGTGGTAAAGCTGTTTTGCGCGAAAATTATCGTCGATGACATCCAGACGGATCGCGTGATAACCGCGCAGGCGGGCTTCGGTTTCCAGCGCCGTGATCAGGGCTGTGCCGACGCCCTTGCCGCGCTGGGCTTGTGCCACGCAAATGCCATCAATCAAAAACCGCAAATTATCGGTGTCACTTTGCAGCCGCCACAACAGCGGCAAGCGCCACGCTGCCCCCAGCAGGCCATAGACGGCAAGAATATCGGCCACCTCGCCGCCCGCAAAACTGCCCTCTGGCGATTTAAAGCCCGCGATGCCCAGCAAATCGCCCTGCGCATCCAAGGCATAAAGGCAATGATCGGCGCGCAGCACGCGGTCTAAAAACCGCAAGGCTTTGGCGTCAGGGCCCATCACCCTGCCCAATTTGCCGCCAAAGGCCTGCCAATAAAGCCCGATCGCCTTGGGGCGCAACGCGGCTGGCAGGGATTTGTGCAGCGTGATCACAGCGCGGCCTCCAGCAGGGCCGCATGGCCTGCGCCAAGGATCCAGCCTTCTTCGCGGGCCAGGGCGGGGGCGTCAAACAGCGGCCCAAGTTTGCCCTGCTGGCTCAGCGCAAACAACGCCTGCGATAACAACCGCACCTGAGCTTCGTCTTTGATCGGGGCGGGGTCTGCGGCCACGGCGCGGGCCAGCAATGACGGATAAACCTCGGCAAAGGTGATCTGGCCTGCGGGGTCAAATGGCCAAACCGCCGCCCTATTGGCAAGCCTGTGCAGCATGGTCTGCCCCATCAGCCCCTGCGAACCTGCCGCTCCGGTGGTGTAAAGCTTCCACACCACCTGCGCGCGCGGGATCAGGGTTTCGACATGGCGACGCTCGGAAAGACCAAACGCCGCGTAATCGCCCTGTTTGGTCGCTGGCAGATCGGCCAGATCAAGACTGGCAGGCCGCCCCCAAAACAGCGGATGGTCCAGTGCCGCGTTCAACTCGGCGGCAACCTGAAAGCGGTTGTTTTGGTTTTTAGCCGTGTCGGTGATGCGGGCGGCGAGATGCGCCCAGACAGCGGCGGCCAAGGCTTTGCCCGTCAACATCTGGGCAAAGCCCTGCGGGTAGCCAAAGGGAAAATCGCAGCCGATCAACAGCCGCGCGCCTGCTGCTTTGGCATCGGCAATCGCGCCTGCGATGGCGGCTTCGGCTGTGGCGCGGCTGCGGTAATAGCGGGTCTGAGTGCCCTGCGCGCTGGTTTCGCCCAGCCAGATCGCATCGGCAGAGGGTCGCGCCGGCGACAGCGCCCCCGAGGCGGACCAATCAGCAATCAGAATGCGGTCAAAACGCGGCAAGGCCTACCTCTGCCAGAATGAAATTGGCGATTTCGACGGTGTTGTTCAGATCCAGCAGCGGCACCGGCAGTTCCAGCGCCAGATCCGAGGCCACCGCCCGCACCAATGGATCACTGGGTTGGATCAGATCATGGCCTGCTTCGCGGCGAAACACCTCGATCTTGGCATGGGCATCGCGCTTATACCCCTCGACCAAGATCAGATCGACGGGGGCCATGCGGGCCAAAATCGCGCTCAGATCAGGTTCGGGTCCGCGATGTTCGTGCATTAAGGCAAAGCGATGCGCCGAGGCCAGCACGACCTCGCGCGCGCCTGCGGCCCGATGCCGAAAGCTGTCCTTGCCGGGCTGGTCCAGATCGACGTCGTGATGCACATGCTTTACGGTCGAAACGCTATGGCCACGGGCGGTGATTTCGGCGACCAAACGCTCCATCAGACTGGTTTTGCCGGCATTTTTCCAGCCGATGACCCCGTAAATTCTCATGATGCGGCTTTCAGGCGGGCCTCGGCTGCGGCGAGGTCTTCGGGGGTGTTGATATTGGCAAAGGCGCGGGCCTCGGCGAAAACCGCGCGCGCGCAGTGCTGGGCTTGGGCGAAACTCAGCACACGCGGGTTTTCACCCGAGGCCAGAAAGGCCGCCAGCGCCGGCGCAAGGCTGGTGGGCCACAGGCTGCAGGTGGGATGATCTTTGCCGCTGTGGGCAATCGCCAGACCTGTGGGCGAGGCTTCGGCCGCAAGACAAAGCTGCGGTGTCAGATCGCCGGGAAAGAACGGCGTGTCCACGGCCACCGCGACCACGGCCGTTGCCCCTTGGCCTGCAGCCCAGTTCAGCGCGGCCAAAATACCAGCAAGCGGGCCCAAGGGGGCTGCATCGGCCAGCACCGGCAGGCCAAAGCCAAACCGCGCCGGATCACCATTGGCCGAGATTGCCAGCCGTTCGACCTGCGGTTCCAGCCGCGCGATGCAGCGCGAGATCAGGCTTTCACCGCCCAGCATCAGCCCGGCCTTATCGACCCCGCCCATACGCCGCGCGCCGCCGCCGGCAAGAATGACGCCAAAAATCCGCAAGATGCCCTCTTCATTTTATACCGTCAAAGGCCTAAGCCCTTCTGCATCCGGCGTAAAGCAGCGAGGTTCGGGATTGGGCAGGCAAGGCTTTTGGCGCGGCGTGGTCGATGCACTGCCCTTTGTGGTGGTGATCGTGCCTTTTGCGATGCTGTTTGGGCTGCTGGCCTCGGAGGCGGGCCTGCATCTTTATGAAATTATTCTGTTTTCGGTGGTGGTCTTTGCTGGGGCCTCGCAGTTTGCCGCGCTGGCTTTGCTGAAAGACCACGCGCCGGTGCTGATTGTTCTGGTCACGGCCTTGGCGGTTAATCTGCGGATGCTGATGTATTCGGTCGCGCTTGCGCCGCATCTGGGGGCGGCTCGGGCGCGCACGCGGGCGTTTATTGCCTATTTTCTGGTGGACCAAAGCTTTGCCTTGGCGATGCAAGATTACGAAAAGCGTCCCGCGCAAAGTCTGGCGGAAAAGCTGGGTTATTTCTTTGGTGCCGTCACCCCGATTGTGCCGGTCTGGACGATCTCGACGATTGCGGGGGCCTTGGTGGGGCGGTCGATCCCGGCTGGCTATGCTTTGGATTTTGCGGTGCCGATCACCTTTTTGGCGATGACGGCGCCCATGCTGCGGACCCGCGCGCATTGGGTCGCGGCTGTGGTTTCGGTGGGATTGGTGCTGGGCTTGCGCGCCATGCCCTATGGCACCGGGCTTTTGGTTGCGGCGGCGGCAGGGATGGTTGCGGGGGCGGCGATGGAAACTTGGGCAGCGCGGGGCAAGCATGATTGATCGGGCCGATTTCTGGGTGGTCGTGGTGGGGCTGGGGATCGGCACCTATCTGCTGCGGTTTTCGTTCCTGGGGTTTTTGGGCAATCGGCTGCTGCCGTGGTGGCTGGTGCGCGGGCTGCGCTATACGGCTGTGGCGGTGCTGCCGGCCTTGGTAGCACCTGCGGTGCTCTGGCCCGAGGCGATGGGCGGCCAGACTGACCCCGCGCGGTTGCTGGCGGCAGCGGCCACGGTTTTGGTTGGGGCCTATACGCGGCAGATGATGGCCGCGATTGCCGCAGGGGCTGCGGTTTTAGCGGCGCTGCACTATCTGGCCTAGCTTAGAAGGTTGGATTGTTCGGATCGGTCAAGATCACGCCATGGCTGTGATCGGCGGTGGCCTCTGTGATCACCCTTTTGCGCACACCGGGCAGGGCGTCAAATTCTTTTGACAGCTTTTTGGGAAACCAGGTCGGCGCTATGCCTTCAAATCCAGGCACGCTTCGTAGGATAGCAGAGATCGAATCAGCACAATGAGCTTTTGCAACCGCACCATTTGCCAGAACCTTTTGTTTGATCAGTTCGGCAACCGCAGGGGTAACAACAACGGTTTGTTCTATGACGTAAAAATTTTCCTGAGCCGAGTCTCGCGCATGATAGTCGATGTAGAATGCTACCATTTTGGGGTTCATACCAAAATGGACATCGTTGCGCTCTGGCACACGCGGATGGTTAAAGCTGCCTGCAGGGTCAAACAGCACCTGTTCAGACGCGTTGATCAGCAGGCTTGAATGCGCACCCGAGCCCGTCTTGCCGTTGATTGAGGTGAACAGGGTAATACTACGGGGTGGAGGGGCAAAGTAATGCGCGTCGGGTGCTGCCATCGCTGCATCCGACGCATATTCTTTACCGCCCGCGCCGCATGCCGTCAGAACAATACAGGCCAGAATGGCAAAACGCTTTACGAACATCACGCGACTCCGTCGCTCTAGGGATTAGGCGTTTGCAAGAGCCATGAAAACCAGAACGCCGATCGAAATGATCGCGCCCCAAGTTACCATCCGGATAAACCCGTCAAAGGTTTTTTCGTGGTTGCGGGTGTCCATGCTGCCTTGTTTGTGCTCGGCCATGATTTTGTCCTTTCGAAGTGCTTTACAAGCGCCTTACCCGATTCATTTGCGCAAGTCACGAGGCGGCTGTGCTTGGATTTGCACTTTTTGGTCAGTTGTGCTGCGCAGGGCAGGCCTGCCAGGCCCAAGCACCCTCGGGCGTCAGACTGCGACGCGCGCGGCCTTGGTGCAGCAGATAATTCAGGTGGGCAATGGCTTCGACCAAGGCCATGCCAAAGGCCTCGCCGGTGATCTCGCGTTTGAACAGCGGCACAAAGCAGTCGGCGGCGACGCGTGGCTCTGCAAGGTGGTCATAAAGCCGCTCTAGCGCCGAAATGTGATTTTCCGCCATCTGCACCAATCGAAATGGCAGGCCGGTGAAGGGCAGCTTGTGGCCGGGCAGCACCAGATGCTCGGGCCGCGCCAGAGGCTGAAACCCGGCGGTCGAGGCCAGCCAGTCGGCCAAAGGATTGGCTTCGGGTTCGCTGGCATAGACCCCGATATTGGCCGAGATTGCAGGCAAAAGCTGATCGCCGCCAAGGATCAGATTGTCGTCAAGGCTCCAAAGCGTGGCGTGATCTGGCGCGTGGCCGTGGCCAATGCGCACGCGCCAGCGACGGCCTGCGGCATGGATCACATCGCCCTCGGCGATACGGTTAAAGCCCAAGGGCAGCGGGTCGACCACATCGGCAAAGTTGAAAGGCCGCTCGGCCGCCTTTTGCGCCAGCGCCTCGGGCGACAGGCCCGCTCGGCGGAAATAGGTCATCTGTTCCACACTATAGCTGGCCTGCACATCCAAAACTAGCATCCGCGCCAAAAGCCAAGAGGTGCGGGTGGTCAAAAGGTCGGCCCCCATCGCCTGAAACCAGCCGGCAAGGCCGATATGGTCGGGATGGTAATGCGTGACAATCAGCCGTTTGACAGGTTTGCCGGCCAGCGGGCCTGCCAAAAGCTCTTGCCAGATCGCTTTGGATTTGCGGCTGCTAAAGCCGGTATCAACCAGCGTCCAGCCATCGCCGTCGTCCAAGGCATAAACGTTGACATGATCCAGCGCCATCGGCAGCGGCAGGCGCATCCACAAGATGCCCTTTGCGATTTCAATCGCCTCTCCCTGCGCGGGCGGGGTGTCCCAAGGATGGTGGATTGCGTTGCTCACGCCAAAAGTGCTTCGGGGGTCAGGGCGTAAAGGCCTGCGGCACCTTCGCGGCTTTGCGCCAAAAGCGGCGCATATTCGGGCAGCAGACGGGTGATGTAAAACGCCGCCAATGGCAGGCGCGCGGGGTCGGCAAGCCCGGCTTGCAGGTGGTAATGCGCGCCCAAGACACGGGCAAAGGCGCGCAGATAGGCCACCGAGCCTGCGAAACGGTCGTTCAGATCCTGACCAACCAGCGCCTCGGTCGCCTCGCGCAGCGCTTCAGAGGCGTTCCACAGGGCGGTGGCAAGCGCGGGCTGGCTGCTGCGGGAGGCTTCGGCTGCGGCTTCGACCTCGTCGATCAGCCGGTAGGCTGCCTCGCCGCCATCCATCATCTTGCGGGCGACAAGATCCATCGC
>JALRIN010000021.1 GCA_023255415.1 Cypionkella sp.
CTCGCTTCGGTAAGGCGCTGTTTAGGCAAACTCAGCAGAACCCGCAATAGCAAAAAACACCTAAACCACGCTTTTTTACAGTTTTGTGAATATCCCCGTGAAATCGAGGGATTACCGGAAGCTATGCCAAAAACCAGCCCCCTTTTGCGCAACAATCTTTCGCAACCTTACCAGCAAACCCCACGACTCAGGCTGGGCGCAGCACGGCTTTGCGCGATTTGATCAGTCGGGCGATCAAAAGCCAGGTCACGGCGGCAAAATAGGTGGCTGATTCCAGGGTGTAGACCTTACCGATCAGAATAAAATGCAAGGCTCCTGCCAAAACTGCCGGGTAGACCAGCCAATGCAGCTGTTTCCAGCGCAGGGCGCCCAGGCGTTTGATCGACCAAAGGTTAGAGGTTAGCGCGAGCGGGATCAGCGCGACAAAGGCCGCAAAGCCGATGACGATATAGGGGCGTTTGGTCAGGTCGGTTAGAATGACCGACCAACGCAGCCCCAGATCCAGCACCGACCAGGTCAGGAAATGCAGCGTGATGAACATAAACGCCATCAAGCCCAACGCCCGGCGGAACTTTAGCAGATTGATGCCACCCCAACGCAGCGGGGTGATACAGAGCGAAGCGATTAGGATTTGCAGGCCGCGCGTGCCC
This sequence comes from Cypionkella sp., assembly GCA_023255415.1. Taxonomy (GTDB): domain Bacteria; phylum Pseudomonadota; class Alphaproteobacteria; order Rhodobacterales; family Rhodobacteraceae; genus Cypionkella. The sequence continues at coordinate 651 of JALRIN010000021.1, forward strand.
AGATCACGCTCCAGCACTTTGGCCGGATCTGGCGTTTGCGTAGCGCCATAGACAGTCGAGGCTGCCAAGGCGATTGCGGCCAGATAGAAGACCCAAGTTGGAGTCTTGCGCGCGGCACGGTTGATCAGGTCTTGCATCAATAGTCCTTGGTCAGGTCTTGGCCGCTGTAAAGGCTGGCGACCTGATCGCCGTAGCCGTTGAACATTTGAGTATCAATCCGGCCCGCAAACAGACCACCGCCGACGCGGCGCTCGCTGGCTTGCGACCAGCGCGGATGATCGACCTGAGGGTTCACATTGGCGTAAAAGCCGTATTCATTCGCCGCCAAGGTGTTCCATGTTGTCGCCGGCTGAGTTTCGGTCAGGCTGATGCGCACCAGGGCCTTGGCGGATTTGAAGCCATATTTCCACGGCACCACCATCCGGATCGGCGCGCCGCTTTGGTTCGGCAGCGGTTTGCCGTAAAGACCCGTCGCCATAAAGGCCAAGGGGTGCATCGCCTCGTCCAGCCGCAACCCCTCGCGGTAAGGCCATTGGATGCTGCCGCCGTTTTGACCGCGCATTTCCGAAGGGCGCACCAAGGTTTCAAAGGCGACATATTTCGCCCCAGCCTGAACCCCAAGCTTGTTCAGCAAAGCCGAGAGCTGAAAGCCCTGCCATGGAATGATCATCGACCAAGCCTCGACACAGCGGAACCGGTAGATCCGCTCTTCGATCGGAATATCGCCAATCAGATCCGCCAAAGCATAGGTGCCGGGATTGTCGACCAGACCGTCAACCTTGACCAACCACGGATCAGTGGTAAGCGCGCCTGCGTATTCGGCGGGATCGGTCTTGTCATAGCCGAATTCGTAATAATTGTTGTAGGTGGTGATCGCCTCATAGGTGTTGGGCGTCTCGTCGGTGGAATAGGGGCTGGCGGCAAAAGCGGGGCCTGCGGCAAGGGCTGCAGCACCGGCGATCAGCTGGCGACGGTTCAGGAAAAGATGTTCGGGGGTGACCTCTGCGGCGGTGTATTCGGATTTAAAGGACATCTGCTGCTCCTATGCATTTGCATAGAAGATGCGGCATCTTGGCTAAAAGTCCAAATCATCTTGCGTCACATATGCGCCAGCAGATTGAAACATTGACGCCGTGATCAAAAAAGGGCGGCATGTGCTGCCGCCCTTTGTGTTAGCCCTTCATTCCGTCCCAAAAGCTTTTGACCTTGGTAAAGAAACTAGATCCCTCGGGGTTGTTGTCGGTCGCCAGCGTGTCGAATTCGCGCAGAATCTCTTTCTGACGCGAGGTTAGATTGACCGGCGTTTCCACCGCCAGTTCGATCACCATATCGCCTTGACCACCGCCGCGCAGGGCTGGCATACCCTTAGCGCGCAGGCGCATTTGCTTGCCAGTTTGCGAGCCGCTGGGGACTTTCACCCGCGAATTGCCACCGTCGATGGTGGGAACCTCGATCTCGCCGCCCAGTGCTGCGGTGGCGATGCTGATCGGCACGCGGCAGAACAGATGCACGCCATCGCGTTGGAACAGTGCATGCTCTTTCATCTCGATAAAGATATAAAGATCGCCCGAAGGTCCACCGCGCGCGCCAGCCTCGCCTTCGCCCGCCAGCCGAATGCGGGTGCCGGTTTCGACGCCTGCCGGAATATTCACCGACAGCGAGCGCTCTTTTTCGATCCGGCCATTGCCACGGCAAGATTTGCAGGGGTTTTTGACGATCTGACCCGCGCCGCTACAGGTTGGGCAGGTGCGTTCAACCGTGAAAAAGCCTTGCTGGGCGCGGACTTTGCCCATGCCTGAACAGGTGGGGCAGCCCACGGGTTCAGCGCCGCCTTCGGCGCCGGTACCGCGGCAGGTGTCACAGGTTACCGCGGTTGGCACATTGATGGTTTTCTGAACGCCGGAAAACGCCTCTTCCATGCTAACGCGCAGGTTATAACGCAGGTCAGACCCACGCTGCGCCCGACTGCGGGCATTACCGCCGCCACCCCGGCCGCCCATAAAGTCGCCAAACAGATCTTCGAAGACATCCGAAAAGGCCGACGAAAAATCACCCTGGCCGCCGTAGCCGCCGCGCTGACCGCCGCCGCCCATGCCACCTTCAAAGGCTGCATGACCATAACGATCATAGGCCGCCTTTTTATCGGCGTCCTTCATAACCTCATAGGCTTCGTTCAGTTCTTTAAACTGGGCTTCAGCATTTGGATTGTCGGAATTCCGGTCAGGGTGTAGCTCTTTGGCTTTGACCCGATAGGCCTTCTTCAATTCCTCCGCCGAGGCACCACGCGAGGCACCAAGAACCTCGTAGTAGTCACGCTTTGCCATTGCAAAACCCTTTCCTTGGAACAAAGAGGGCGGCCAATGACGGCCGCCCTAGATCATTCCCGGCGGTTTACTGCCGCTTGTTGTTGCCGAGATCCTCGAAGTCAGCGTCGATGATCTCGTCATCTACGCTGCGCTGCTCGTCCTGATCGTCGCCATCAGAAGCGTCGGCGCTGGCTTTGTAGATCGCCTCGCCCAGCTTCATCGCGGCTTCGGTCAGGTTCTGGATCGCGCCTTTGATCTTGCTTGCACTGTCGCTTGGCAGGGCTTCTTCCAAAGCTGCCATCGCAAATTCGATCATTTCGACAGTCGAAGGATCGACCTTATCGGAATGCTCGGCCAGCGATTTCTTGGTCGAATGCAGCAGGCTCTCGCCCTGATTCTTGGCCTCGACAAGCTCGCGACGATCCTTATCGGCCTCGGCATTTGCCTCGGCGTCTTTGACCATTTTCTCGATGTCCTCATCAGACAGACCGCCCGAGGCCTGAATGGTGATCGCTTGCTCTTTGTTGGTGCCCTTGTCTTTGGCCTTTACCGAGACAATGCCGTTGGCGTCGATGTCGAAGGTCACTTCGATCTGCGGCATGCCGCGCGGAGCTGGCGGATTGAACTGGCCCAGCATCTTGTTGTCGGCAGCCATTTCCCGCTCGCCCTGGAACACGCGGATGGTCACGGCGTTCTGGTTGTCTTCGGCGGTCGAGAAGATCTGGCTCTTCTTGGTTGGAATCGTGGTGTTGCGATCAATCAGGCGGGTGAACACGCCGCCCAAAGTCTCGATCCCCAGCGAAAGCGGCGTGACGTCCAGCAGAACCACGTCTTTGACGTCGCCCTGCAACACGCCAGCCTGAATCGCGGCACCAGCGGCCACAACCTCGTCAGGGTTCACACCTTTATGCGGCTCTTTGCCAAAGAACTTGGTCACTTCTTCGATCACGCGCGGCATGCGGGTCATACCGCCCACCAGCACCACTTCGTCGATGTCAGACATCGACAGGCCCGCGTCTTTCAAGGCCTCTTTGCAGGGCTTCATCGACTTTTTGATCAGATCGTCAACCAGCGATTCAAGCTTGGCACGGGTCAGCTTGACCACCAAATGCAACGGCTGGCCGGTGGATTTGTCCATCGAGATGAACGGCTGGTTGATTTCGGTCTGCTGGCTGGACGACAGTTCGATCTTGGCTTTTTCAGCCGCTTCTTTCAGACGCTGCAGCGCCATCTTGTCCAGCGACAGGTCAACGCCATGCTCTTTCTTGAACTCATCGGCCAAGAAATTCACGATGCGCATGTCGAAATCTTCACCACCAAGGAAGGTGTCGCCGTTGGTCGATTTCACTTCGAACAGACCGTCGTCGATTTCCAGAATGGTGATATCGAAGGTGCCGCCGCCAAGGTCATAAACCGCGATGGTTTTCGATTCTTTACGGTCCAGCCCATAAGCCAGAGCAGCCGCGGTCGGCTCGTTGATGATGCGCAGCACTTCCAGGCCGGCAATCTTGCCCGCGTCCTTGGTGGCCTGACGCTGGGCGTCGTTGAAATAGGCAGGAACCGTGATCACAGCCTGGGTAACAGATTCGCCCAGATAGGATTCGGCGGTTTCTTTCATCTTTTGCAGGATGACGGCCGAGACCTGAGCAGGCGAATATTTCTCGCCGCGCACTTCGACCCAAGCATCGCCATTGCCGCCGTTGACGATTTTATACGGCATGTTCTTCTGATCTTTCAGAATAACCGGATCGTCGTGGCGACGCCCGATCAAACGCTTGACCGCGAAGACAGTGTTTTGTGCGTTGGTCACGGCCTGACGCTTGGCGGCTTGGCCAACCAGACGTTCGGTTTCCGTGTAAGCAACGATAGACGGCGTCGTGCGCGCGCCTTCAGCATTTTCGATGATCCGGGGCTGCGAGCCGTCCATGATGGCAACGCAAGAGTTGGTCGTCCCGAGGTCAATACCAATGACTTTAGCCATGAGTGGTCCCTTTCTTTCGGCGATGTTGAGGGGCGAAACCCGTTAAGGCATTCCGTCCCGATCCCATGAGACACGGAGCAAGCACCCGCCTGCATCCGGCTTCGAAGGGTATATAGGGAGGTGAAATTGTCCCTGCAAGCACCAGCGCGCGGATATAGCATGATGAATTTGATGAAAATCCAAGGTAACGCAGATTTCCAAGCGCTTCACAGCAGGTTTTACGCCAAACCCTGCGTTATCGCCGCGCACCCCAGCTTGCCGATGCGTGTTTCTTGGTGAAGTTTTCAGCCATCAAACCGATCACAATCAGCACAAAGGTCACCACAATCGGATATTCCAACGAGCTGTTATGCGGGTGATAGTTCTCAAACATATATCCGCGTGTCTGGTCGATGCAGTGAAACAGCGGATTCCAGGAATAAAGATAAAGCATGCGTTCCGATAACGAATTGGCCAAGAACATCTTGCCCGAAAAGATCATGTTTGCCCGCGCATAAAGTGTTGTCACAATTGAGAAAAACTCGGGCTGCCACGGCGTTGCAGCCTTGAGAATCATCCCAACTCCAATGCCCGATGCCCAGGCCAACATAAACATGCCAAAAACACCGACCGGATCATAGATCGTGATGCGGGTGAACAGCGTGTGATAGAAGAACAAGATGCAAAAGGCCGAGAGCGTCTGCAAATAGAGTGCGCTTAAGGCCGTGGAAGAGATCGCAACAATGGTATTCATTGGCGAGTGCTTCATCATCGCCGAGGTCGGCCCATCAGAACCTGAAACCGAGCCTAGTGTCTTGGAATGAGTGGTAAAATTGAAAACACCTGACATGATGTAGAGTGTAAAATCACCGCGCACCGCAGAGCCACGCATCCCCAAAAGGTTAAATAGGGCAATCATCACGCCCACCATGACAAGCGATTGCACGATACTCATCACAAGGCCAAGGACGGCGTTGCCGCTACTTTTCCGGACGTTGCGCACCGAGGCGTGAAAAATCAGCTCTAATAAGGCAACGGTTGTGGCAAAAGCTGTTTTCTTTTCAATGGGGCGAAACATGTAACCTGACCTTAACTCTGCACTTTGGGCCTTATCGCTCGAAAATCTTGCTGTTCCCTTTGCGTCAAACCATAAGGACAAGACCTTTATTAATCAACAAGACGGCTGTTCTGTGGCAAAAGGCCAAGAGCGACCTGTAGGAGAGACTATGAATTTCGACGTCCTTATTCCCGTGATCCGCCGACTTGCATTAGAAGCAGGCGATCGCATCCTAGAAGTCTATCATGGACCTGATTTCGACGTAAAATCAAAATCTGATGCCAGCCCCGTCACCGAAGCCGACGAAGCCGCCGATGCGCTGATTTCTGCCGGTCTGCGCGCCGCCTTTCCGGATGTGACCCTGATCACCGAAGAGCAAGCTGACAGCCATGCGCTGACGGCCTCGACCTTTCTGATCGTCGATCCGCTGGATGGCACCAAAGAATTCGTGCAGCGGCGCGGCGATTTCACCGTGAACATCGCCTATGTCGAAAACGGCGTGCCTCTGCGCGGCGTGGTCTATGCGCCCGACAAAGGCCGGCTGTTCTACACCCAAGCTGATGGCAGCTCGGTGGAAGAAACCGGCGCGTTTGATAAGGCCATCGCCGGCCCCGTGACACCTTTGCGGGTCTCGACGCCTGATAATGCGGCCTTGATGGTGGTGGCCTCGAAATCACATCGCGATGCGGCAACCGATGAATACATCGGCAAATACGCGGTCAAAGATATGACCAGCGCCGGATCCAGCCTCAAATTCTGCCTGATCGCCACCGGCGAGGCTGATCTTTATCCCCGCCTTGGCCGCACTATGGAATGGGACACGGCTGCAGGTGATGCTGTGCTGCGCGGTGCGGGCGGCCATGTGGTGCGCTTTGACGACCATAGCCCGCTGGCTTACGGCAAAGCCGGCTGGGACAATCCGTTCTTCATCGCGCTGACCGCAGGGGTTGAATTGAAAAAATGAGCGTCCTGATCGCCATCCCCGCCCGCTATGCCAGCAGCCGCTATCCTGGAAAACCTTTGGTCAGCTTGCGCGGGCCTGATGGTGAAAAGACGCTGATCCGCCGCAGCTGGGAGGCCGCGATGCAAGTGCGCGGCGCCGATCGGGTGGTGGTGGCGACCGATGACGCGCGCATTCGCGACCATGCACAGGCCTTTGGCGCCGAGGTGGTGATGACCTCTGGCAGCGCGCAAAACGGCACCGAGCGTTGCGCCGAGGTAGCGGCGCAGCTGACCGGCTTTGATATGGTGGTGAACCTGCAAGGCGACGCGCCGCTCACGCCGCATTGGTTTGTCGAAGACCTAATCGCAGGGCTGGCCGCTGACGCTGCGGCCGAGATCGCAACACCGGTTTTGCGCTGCGATGGCCGCGCCCTGAACGGCCTGCTGGCAGATCGCCGCGCTGGACGTGTGGGCGGCACCACGGCGGTTTTTGATGCGCAGATGCACGGGCTTTATTTTTCCAAGGAAGTGATCCCCTTTACCGCCCAGCCCTATGCCGACATCGATCCGACGCCGGTGTTTCACCATGTGGGGGTCTATGCCTATCGGCCCAGCGCGCTAGCGGCTTACCCGTCGTGGCCCATCGGTCCGCTTGAACGGCTTGAAGGGCTCGAACAATTGCGGTTCTTGGAAAATGGCCGCCGTTTGCTTTGTGTCGAAGTGCAGGCAAAGGGTCGCCAGTTTTGGGAGCTGAACAACCCAAGCGATGTTGCGGTGATCGAAGCGATGTTGGCTGCCCCAGCATGACCGCCAGCCAGATCAGCGTCATTGTTGTCAGCCGCCACAGACCAGCGGCCCTGCAGCGCTGTCTTCTGGGGCTTGCTCAGCAAGATCACACCGATTTCGAGGTGATCGTTGTCGCCGATCCGCAGGCCGCAGCAGAGGTTGCTGCGCTGGCCAAGCCGATCAAGCTTGTGCCCTTTGATCAGGCCAATATCAGCGCCGCGCGCAATGCAGGGCTTGCCCAAGCGGCGGGGGCGGTTGTGGCCTTTATCGACGATGATGCGGTGGCCGAACCGACATGGCTGTCGCGGCTTGTTGCACCGTTTTCTGATATGCGGGTGATCGCCTCGACCGGATATGTGCGCGGGCGCAACGGCATTTCCTATCAATGGAGGGCCTGCGAGATCGGCGCAGATGCCCAAGACCACGTCTTGCAGACCGAAACCGTCACCCTGCGCGCAGGCACGCCTTTGCGCGCGGTGAAAACCCAAGGCACCAATTGCGCTTTTCGCACCGATACCCTGCGCGCGATTGGCGGCTTTGACCCCAGCTTTCGGTTCTATTTAGACGAGGCCGATGTCAATCTGCGCATGGCGAGCCTTGGCCTGACCGCCATCGTGCCAGAGGCGCAGGTGCATCACGGCTTTGAAGCCAGCGCCCGCCGCGCCGCCAACCGGGTGCCGCTTAGCCTGTTTGACATCGCCGCCAGCACCGCGCTGTTTCTGCGCCGTCACCAGCCCGTGCCCGATCTTGAAGCGGGCTTTCGGCAACTATCGCAGCGCGAAGCCTTGCGCCTCACCCAGCACCGCGCGGCAGGCAGGCTTGATCGGCAGGCAGAGATCGATCTGCTTTTGTCAATGACACAAGGCTGGGCCGAAGGCTGTGCGCTTAGGCTGACCAATCTGGCATCGCTCAGCCCACCGCAGACCAGTTTCCTGCGTTTCCCCAGCCTTGGACCAAGCCGCGGCGTTATCCTCAGCGGCCGTTTTTGGCAAAAGGCAGCACTGCTGCGGGCCGCGCAAAGCTGTGTGCAAAACACAGTCACCACAGTGATCTGCCTTTCGCCGACAGCGCGACCGCATCACCTGCGATTTCAACCAGAAGGATATTGGTTGCAAAGCGGTGGGCTGTTCGGACCCAGCGATCGCGATATGCGCCGGTTTATCCTCATAAATTTTTACAACCGTATCGCGAGCGAAACCGCCCGTCTGGCCCGATATCGACCCGTAAAATAGGGTTTTTAAGGTAAATGCTGCGCTTTGTGATTTTTTCCCCTTGGTAACCAAGCGTCTGGGAGTATGATGCTTGAAAAGAAACAGTGTTACAAAAAATTATCGATTTGTGGTCTTAAGTGCCTTGCGCAGAGCGGCCACCGACCGAAAAGAAGCAGATTGAAGGCAAGACGCAGATGAAAATTAAGAAAGTCACCAAAGCGGTTTTCCCCGTGGCAGGGCTAGGCACAAGGTTTTTGCCCGCGACAAAGTCAATCCCGAAAGAGATTATGACCTTGGTCGACCGCCCGCTTATTCAATATGCCATCGACGAGGCCCGTGCAGCGGGCATCAAGGAATTTATATTTGTCACCTCGCGCGGGAAATCGGCACTTGAGGATTACTTTGATCACTCGCCCGAACTTGAAAGTACCCTGCGCAGGGCTGGCAAAGACGCTTTGCTGGATATCTTGAAAGAAACCAACATGGATTCGGGCGCGATTGCCTATTTGCGGCAGAACCGCCCAATGGGTCTGGGCCATGCCGTTTGGTGCGCGCGCCGCCTGATTGGCGACGAACCTTTCGCGGTTCTGCTGCCCGATGATGTGATCGCAGCAGAAAAACCCTGCTTGCAGCAGATGATCGAGGCTTACGAGCAGACCGGCGGCAATATGGTCGCGGCGATGGAGGTGGCTCCGGCCAGGGCCTCGTCTTATGGCGTGCTGGATATTGAGGAAGATCTTGGCTCAATCGTTCGGGTCAAAGGCATGGTGGAAAAGCCCAAGGCTAATGAGGCACCCTCGAACCTTGCCGTGATTGGCCGGTATATTCTGTCGCCCAAGGTTTTGACCAATCTGAACAAGCTTAAGCAGGGCGCAGGTGGTGAAATTCAACTCACCGACGCAATTGCCGAAGAGGCGAAAGAGGGCAATGTCTTTGGCTATCGCTTCCGTGGCCAGCGCTATGATTGCGGATCGAAGGCGGGCTTCTTGCAGGCAACCGTTGCCTTTGCCTTGGCGCGGCCCGATCTGCGCGATGAGTTCGGTGAATATCTATCCGACCTGATGGCGCTGCAGCAGGCTGCTCAGTAACACCCGTGGCTTTTGCGCGGCTTTTGGATGTGACGCGGCTGGTGTCACGGCTGGGCAAGGGGCCGCACACAGGGGTTGATCGGGTTGAACAGGCATATCTTGCGGGCTTTCTGGAGCAAAGCGCGCCTGTCTACGGGCTTGTGCGCAGTGCACTAGGGTTTTTGCTGCTGGACCGCGACGGTTTAACCGTTCTGCGCGACCAAACTGTTGATCAAAGCCGCGCAGATTTCGCCAGCCGTCTGGCCTGGCGCAAAGATCCCGCGCGGGGGCGTGCCGAAACAGGTATTCGCCGTCTGGCCATTGCGCGAAGTCTGCCGCGCAGGCTGGACATGATGCTACGGGCCCTGCTGCCGGACGATACCGTCTATTTTAACATAGGCCACGCCAATCTGGATCATGACACACTGACAAGCATCGCAAAGGCCACCAACCGTTGCGTGGTTTTGGTGCATGACACCATTCCGCTGGACCATCCAGAGCTTTGTCGTCCCGACACGCCCCTGATCTTTCGCCGCAAGATGCAGGCGGTTTCAGCCCATGCGGATCTGGTGATTTTCAGCACCCAAGACGCCCGCCAAAAGGCCGAGGCGCATTTTGCCACCTTTGGCCGCGTGCCTGCGGCGGTGGTGGCCCCACTTGGGGTCACAATTGCCGCCGCAGCCAGCCTCGGCTTTACGCCAGAGCCGCCCTATTTCGTCTGCCTTGGCACCATCGAGCCACGCAAGAATCATGCGCTTTTGCTTGAGGTCTGGCAGAATTTGCCGCAGCCCGCGCCGCGGCTTTATCTTGTCGGCGGGCGCGGCTGGGCCAGTGACATGCTTATGGCCAGGCTTGACGCGCTGCCCAAAAGCGGCCCGATCCAGATGCTGAACGGTCTCAATGATGGCCAGATCACAAGTCTGCTGTCAGGCGCGCAGGCGCTGCTGTTCCCCAGCCTTGCCGAGGGATTTGGCATTCCTGTGATCGAAGCGGCAGCCTTGGGCACAACGCTTGTGCTGTCTGATCTTGCTGTCTTTAAAGAGATCGCCCCAAAGACGGCGATTTATTGTGACACAACCGATATTTATGCCTGGATAGATACAATAGATTATCTTGCGGCACAAAAGTATATATATAATGATCAAATGATACCGACATCCTGGCCAGCGCATCTAAACCTTGTGTTTACTGCGTTGACCTAGGGTGAGGGATCGATGTGAGTAAAAAGGTCGACCTTGAGCATTCTGTCGCAATATATGCTGCGTTTGGCGCGCAAAAGGTGGCGTATCCGCGCCTTTCGCAAACGGCGCGAGCTGAGCGCTGTGGTCAATCGCACAAAGGCGATCCAGACAGACAACATTTTGCTGTTTTCAACCCTGCGCAACGAACGCGTTCGCCTGCCTTTTTTCTTGCGCTATTATCGGTCTTTGGGCATCAGCCATTTCCTGATTGTCGACAATGACAGCACCGATGGCAGCCGCGAATATCTTGCGGCCCAGTCAGATGTCTCGCTCTGGACCACCAAGGCCAGCTACAAACGCTCTCGCTTTGGCGTCGATTGGCTGAACTGGCTGCAATCAAAATACGGCCATGGTCACTGGACGCTGGTCGTCGATCCGGACGAGTTTTTTGTTTACCCCTTTAGCGATACGCGCCCGCTGCGCGCCTTGACCGATTGGCTGGACGCCAGTTCGATCAAATCCTTTTCGGCGATGCTGCTGGATATGTATCCCAAGGGGCCGTTTGACATAACGCCCTATCAAGAGGGACAAGATCCGTTCGAGCTGGCCCCCTATTTCGACAGCGGCAATTATGTGGTGCAGCGCAATTACAAGTTCGGCAACCTGTGGATACAGGGCGGCCCCCGCATGCGGATGTTCTTTAAAGATCTGCCGGAACGCGCGCCGGCGCTGAACAAGATCCCATTGGTAAAATGGGACCGCGATTTCACCTATGTCAGCTCAACCCATATGCTGCTGCCGCGCGGCTTGAACCTCACCTATGACGAATGGGGGGGCGAAAAGGCCTCGGGCTGTCTGCTGCATGCCAAATTCCTTAACACCTTTGCGCTGAAGGCAGCCGAGGAGATGGACCGCCGACAGCACTATGCCAACAGCCACGAATACCGTGCCTATCGTGCTGGTATCAGCACTCAGCCCGACCTGTGGTGTAAGTGGAGCGAGAAATACATCAACTGGCGTCAGCTTGAAATTCTGGGCCTGATGTCAAAGGGCAACTGGGCATGACGATTGGCTTTGTCATGCTGTGCCATACCGCGCTCGACCGCGCGGCAGATGTGGCGCGCCACTGGGCCAGCCGCGATTGCCCTGTGGTGATCCATGTAGATCGCCGCGTGCCCCGGGGGCAGTATGAACGGCTGGTCAAAGCGCTTGCCGATCTGGACAACATCCGCTTTTCAGCCCGCAATGCCTGCGAATGGGGCACATGGGGGATCGTTGCGGCCACGCAGGCTGCCTCGACCATCATGCTGCGCGATTTCCCAGAGGTGCGGCATGTCTATCTGGCCTCTGGCTCTTGCCTGCCGCTGCGCCCGGTTGAAGAGCTGATTGCCTATCTGAACCAACGCCCGCGCACCGATTTCATCGAATCTGTCACGACGGAAGATGTGGGCTGGACGATTGGTGGTTTGGATCTGGAACGCTTTACGCTGCGCTTTCCCTTCAGCTGGCGCAAACAGCGGCGCCTGTTTGACGGCTATGTCCGGATTCAGCGCCGCTTGGGCTTTCGGCGGCGTATTCCCAAAAGCATCAGACCGCATCTAGGCAGCCAGTGGTGGTGCCTGACACGGCAAACCCTAAGCGCCATTCTGGAAAACCCCGATCGTGCAGAAATTGACGCCTATTTCACACGGGTCTGGATCCCTGATGAAAGCTATTTCCAGACCATGGTGCGGCAAGTCTCGACCTCGGTTGAAAGCCGGTCGCTGACGCTGTCAAAGTTCGATTTTCAGGGCAAGCCGCATATCTTCTACGATGATCACTTGCAGTTGCTGCGGCGCTCTGATTGCTTTGTAGCGCGGAAAATTTGGCCCCATGCCGATCGGCTTTACCAATCCTTCATGGGAGATGAGCCCGGCGCTCAAGCCAGCGCTGAACCCAATCCAAGTAAGATCGATAGGCTGTTTGCCAAGGCAGTCGAGCGGCGGACAAAGGGGCGCGCCGGTCTTTACATGCAATCACGCCATCCGAATCAAAACTGGGAAAACGGTCGCACCGCCGCACCCTATTCAGTTTTCGAGGGCTTTTGCGATGTGTTTGAAAACTTTGAAGCCTGGCTCAGCAAAGCCACAGGCACCCGCGTGCACGGCCATATTTTTGCGCCCGACTCTGTCGAGTTTGCTGGCGGGGAAAAGATTTACAACGGCGCGCTAAGCAACAGCGCGATCATGCGTGACTATAATCCAACCAGCTTTTTGACAAATCTGATCTGGAACACCCGAGGCGAGCGGCAGTGCTTTCAATTCGGGCCGCAAGACGATCAAACACTGATCTATTTCATGGCTGGCGACCCCAATGCCCAAATCTCTGTGATTTCAGGGGCTTGGGCAATACCGATGTTTCTTTCAAACCAGAATTTCTCGGATATTCGCAAAGAAGCCGCCAGATTGCAAAAGATCGAAGCGCAGTTTCTAGCAGAGCTGCGCAAACCTTGGGTCAAGGCGCGCGTGCACAGCTGGACGCTGGCAGAATTTGTCGAAAACCCGATGGAGCCATTGCAAAATATTCTGGATGAAATCAGCCCGCGCGCAATGCGGCGGCTGACCGAAGCGCCACGCTTGGCGGATTTGTCAGGCTTTGGCCAGTTTCTGCAAAACCTGCGCAATCAGGGCATGCAGCCCATTTTAACTGGCGATTTCCCGGCGGGCGATGATCTGCGCCCCCTTAACGCGCGTCGTGGGCGCCCCTATCTGGTAAAATAACGTGCCTCAATTTACGTCTTTTGTCGTGCTGGCCGAAATGCGGACGGGCTCGAACTTTCTTGAAGCCAATCTGAATGCTTTGGACGGGCTTACCTGCCACGGCGAATCCTTTAATCCCTATTTGATTGGCGGCGAAGGCAAGCAAGAGATGTTCGGTATCGATATGGTTGGACGCGATGCCGATCCTGCCGGTTTTCTGAAGGCCATGCGGGCGCAGACCAAGGGGCTGGCGGGCTTTCGTTATTTCTCGGACCACGATCCAAGGGTCTTTGATCTGGTGATGCAAGACAAGGCCTGCGCCAAAATCATTCTGACCCGCAACCAATTAGAAAGTTTTATCAGTTGGAAAATCGCGATGGAAAGCGATCAATGGTGGCTGGCCAATACCAAGCATTTGAAAACCGTGCGGCCACGCTTTGATCTGGCGGAATTCACTGAACGCACCGCGGCGCTGCATCAGTTTCAAAACCGCATCGTGAACAGGCTGCAGGTCAGTGGGCAAACCGCATTTTACCTTGATTATGAAGATGTGCGCGATCTGGATGTGCTGAACGGGCTGGCGGCGTTTCTGGGCATAGAGGCGCGGCTTAAGACGCTTGATTTCCGGTTTAAAAAGCAAAACCCGGAACCGATTGAAGAAAAAGTCTCGAACCCGCAGGAAATGCGCGAAGCCTTGGCAACGCTGGATTGGTTCAACCAATCGCTTGCCCCGAATTTCGAGCCGCGCCGCCAAGCCATGGTGCCGCAATATATCGCCTCGGAAGGCGCGCCTTTGCTGTTCATGCCGATAAAGGCCGCGCCAGACGGGCCGATCAAGAAATGGCTGCAAAGCTATGGCGCGCTGCGACAGGATTTTGACCGCAACAGCCTGCGCAAATGGAAGGCGGCCAACCCGGGCCAGCGCAGCTTTACCGTGCTGCGGCATCCTTTGGCACGGGCGTTTTCGGCCTATTGCGACCTGCTGGACCGCGATTTCATGCCCGAACTGCGGCCCTATCTGAAACGGGTGCACAAATTCATCTTGCCTCCGAAAGGCAAGGGCTTTGAAACCGAAGCCGAGTTTCGCCAAGGCTTTCTGGTGTTCCTTGAGCTGGCAAAATACATGCTGGCCGGGCGGACCGAATTGCGGATTTTGCCAGCATTTGCCACCCAAAGCGCAATAATCCATGGATTTTCGCAGCTGCAAAGTCCCGACATGCTGATCAGGGAAGACCGGCTGGCCGAGGGGCTGGCCTATCTGGCGGGCGATGTTGGCATCCCGCTGTCGCCGCCACCGCAGATCAAGCTGAACGGCCACTATGATCTGGCTGCGATCTATGGGACCGATGTGGAAGAGGCGGCGCAGGCGGCCTATGGCCGCGACTACACCAGCTTTGGCTTTACGGCTTGGGGCTAGGCGACAGCTTGCGGCGTGCGGGCTTCGGTCAAAATCGCGTGCAGCTTGCCCGCATCTGCATTCGCCCGCAGCTTGGCGCAGACATTGGCGTCACGCATGGTGCGCGAGACCAGCGCCAGCGCCTTAAGGTGGTCAACACCCGAATCCTTGGGCGCAAACAGCCCAAAGATCAGGTCAACCGGCTGACGATCAACGCTTTCGTAATCCAGCGGCCGTTCAAGGCGAATAAAAACCCCAAAGATCCGATCTATGCCTTCCAGCCGCGCGTGTGGCAGCGCAATGCCGTTGCCAACGCCGGTTGGACCCAGACTTTCGCGTTCCTGCAACCCGTCGAAGACATAGGCCGAGCTAAGCCCATAGGCCTGCGAAGCCAACTCTCCCAGCTCTTGGAACAGCCGCTTTTTGGCGGGACTTTGGCCGAAAACCTTGACGGCCTCGGGAACAAGCAGTTTCGATAGATCCATCCGGCGTACTCTTTACCCTTGCAGGGATTATTTGGTGTTGCGCGGGTCGATCCAGCCGATATTTCCATCTTCACGACGGTAAACAACATTCACGCCCGCATGTCCTTCGTTGCGAAATACCAGAAAATTCTGACTAGACAGTTCCAACTGCATCACAGCCTCACCCACCGTAATCAGAGGGATTTTGGCTTCCATTTCTGCGATGATGATAGGTTCGATGCCGCCGTTGTCGTCGTCTTCGGGTTCCTCACTTGGTGCGATGATATAGGACGCGCCGCCACCGAACTCAACAGGGCCCGGACGATTGTGGTGATGGTTGCGAATGCGCCGTTTATAGCGCCGCAACTGCTTGTCCATCTTCTCGCGACAGGATTCAAAAGCGGCATAAATCTCGGTTGCATGGCCCTTGGCCGAAGCACTTAGGCCGGTGGAAAGGTGCACGACAGATTCGCATACAAATTCATGTGAGGATTTGGAAAAGATCACCACGGCATCCGTCGGACGCTGGGCATATTTTTCGACAACCTCGCCAAGTTCAGACTTTACGTGGGTCTGCAGGGCTTCGCCGATGTCGATTTGTTTTCCAGTGATCTGATAGCGCATAATGCCTCCTTTTGCGCAAAAATCATTGCCTTCCGTAAGACACGGAAAGGTTGACTTGTATTGATTTAAAGAGTCTTAGCGAGACCAACCGTCTTCGGTCGCGGGGCCTTGGTGTGGCCGCTTGGGTCTGAAGGGGCAAGGCGCATTTGGCTCGCATCCTTCACATTTGGGGATGCGTAAGGCCTCTTGTCAACTACAGTCACACGAATGTTTCAATTGATCCGGAAATTTTCGCCCAAATACACCCGGCGCACCATTTCGTCTGCGACGATCTCGGCTGCAGTGCCAGCTTTCAGAACCACACCATCATGCAAAATATAGGCGCGATCGACGATATCTAGGGTTTCGCGGACGTTGTGATCGGTGATCAGCACACCGATGCCGCGCGATTTCAGATCATGGACCAAGTGGCGGATTTCCCCCACCGCAATCGGATCGACCCCGGCAAAGGGTTCGTCCAGCAGCAGATACTTCGGATCTGCCGCCAGACAGCGTGCGATTTCTACCCGACGTCTTTCGCCACCCGACAGGGCCAGAGCCGGAGCGCGGCGCAGATGGGTCATGGAAAACTCTGACAGTAAATCTTCTAACCGCTCGCGGCGCTTGTGGCGGTCGGGTTCGCAAATTTCCAGCACAGCAAGGATATTGTCTTCAACCGACAGGCCGCGAAAGATCGACACTTCTTGCGGCAAATAACCGATCCCCAGCTGCGCGCGGCGATACATCGGCAGCGCCGTCA
This sequence comes from Cypionkella sp., assembly GCA_023255415.1. GTDB lineage: Bacteria > Pseudomonadota > Alphaproteobacteria > Rhodobacterales > Rhodobacteraceae > Cypionkella. The sequence goes on from JALRIN010000021.1 coordinate 17,122, forward strand.
CATCGCGCCCGTCAATCAAGACCTGTCCGCTTTCAGGCGTAACAAGACCTGCAATGGTATAGAACGTCGTGGTCTTGCCAGAGCCGTTTGGGCCAAGCAGCGCCACAACCTCGCCACGCCGCAGATCAATCGAGACATCGCGGATCACGGTGCGCCGGTTATAGCTTTTGCGAATATGTCGAATCGACAGACCCAGATCGCCCTCGACAACGCTTGGGTCGGACATCACTTTTTCTTTCCGGGCACAAAGGTTGTGGTCACCCGCCCCTCCATCTGGCCAAGGCCAGTGGTCAGATCGATCACCATCGACTGCGCCGAAATCGCGGATTGGCCTTGGGTCATCAGAACTTTGCCGGTCAAGACCACAAGACCAGTCGCCACCGTATAAACCGCGTGATCGGCCTCGATGGCATCGGTTGGGTTAACCAATAAGACCTGACCATCTGCGGTAATGGTTTGAACGGCTTTATCTTCTTGCGAATATTCAACAAAAAGCGTTTTCGAGGAAAGCTTCAGATCGCCCTGAATAACAACCGCATCACCGGTAAAAAGCGCGGTGCTTGCGGCTTGGTCCACCGTCAAGCTATCCGAAGTGATCTCTACCGGCAAAGAGCTGTCAGACTTCATACCGCCAAAGGTAACTTGCGTGGTTTGCGCAAGAGCAGTGCCTGACAGGATCAAGGCAAAGGCAGCCGTCTGAATAAATGTCCTTTTAGGCATATTTAATCCAATCACTCTTTTGGCTTGTATATCAGCCGGACCTTACCTTTGAAAACCAGAAGATAGGGTGCGCCCACAGCGGGTTGCGATAATACCATGCTTTGGGCGTTTAGATTGCCAAGCGGTCCGGTCACGGTGACGGGGCCCGTGCTTTTAACCCGCGTCAGATCAGTTACGACATCAAAGCCCGCAGACGAGACCAGATAACCGGTCCAAGACTGCAATTGGCTGCCCCCGCTTAGCGTCAACAGCTTTTGCGTCGTGTTCAGCAGGGCATCGGCTGATGCCAGATGGGTAACAGCGCCGTTCACGGCAGTCAGCGTGCCAAACACTTCATGCATCGTGGCGCCCGTGGCAGTCGGCCGTGCCTGCGCCGCCGTCAGCGTAAGGGTGGCGCCATCTTGTGTCATCGAGGCGAAGCCCGCATCGGTCATCTTTGGGTCGCGCAGTCGGTCGGCGACATCGACAGTCGCATAGGGGATCGCGGCTTCGGGGTCGATATTGCGCGAGAGCAGGAATAGCGTCGACAATAGCGCCAATGCCAGCAGGGGCAGCACCAGTTTCAGCACGCTTACCAGCCGCGAATGCAGATTGTCGCTTGCCACGCGGGCCATCAGATCACCCCAGCGCGCAGACAATCGTGAATATGCACGATGCCCAGCGCGGTGCCCGGCTGCTGCGGGTCGGCGACAAACAGACAGGTGATCTTGCCGTCATTCATCATCGCGACCGCCAGTTCCGCCAAGGCATCAGGTGCCACGCTACGCGGGCCCTGCGTCATTACATCCCCCGCTGTCAGGCCCAGCAGCCCATCCATATGCCGCCTTAAATCGCCATCGGTGATGATGCCAACCAAGCGGTCGGCCTCGGTCACGCCAACAACGCCAAATCCCTTTTGGCTGATCACCAAAAGCGCTTCTGTCATCGGGCAATCGCTGCTGACCAGCGGCAGATCGCGGTGCATCAGGTCGCGCACCTTCAACAGCTTGGCCCCCAGCTTGCCGCCGGGATGGAACAGCCGGAAATGTTCGGGCGTAAAGGAGCGATGCTCCATCAGGGCAATCGCCAAAGCATCGCCCAGCGCCAAGGTCATTGTGGTCGAGGTGGTGGGCACAATGCCGGTGTCGCAGGCCTCGGCGGCTTGCGGCAGGATGATCGCCACATCGGCCTGACGCGCCAATGTGCTGTCGCGCTGACTGGCCACCGCAATCAAGGGGATGCCAAAGCGCCGGGTATGAGCGACGATATCGGCCAGTTCTGGCGTCTCACCAGAGTTCGACAGCACCAGCGCCACATCGCCCTTGGTCAACATGCCCAAATCGCCGTGGCTGGCCTCGGCGGGATGCACGAAATGCGCAGGCGTACCGGTGCTGGCCAAAGTCGCCGCGATCTTGCGCGCGACATGGCCCGATTTACCCATGCCCGAGACGATAATCCGCCCCCTGGCCGCCATGATCAGCGTCGCTGCTTGGCCAAAGCTTGGCCCCAACCCCACCGACAACAGCGCCAGCGCCTCGGCCTCGCGACTGATCACGCGGCGACCAACAGCCAGAAAGGCGGCTTCAGTGGTGGAAGAGGTCATGCGGCTCATCCCATCCCAACAAATCCAACTCGGCGCGGGTTGGCAGAAAATCAAAACACCGCTGCGCCAGATCCATACGATCTTCGCGGATCAAAATCGGCTCAAGTGCAGCTTTCAGCCGGTGCAGATACAATACATCCGACGCCGCATAGTCTTTCTGCGCCTCGGTCAGCACCTTTGCCCCCCAATCCGAGGTTTGCTGCTGCTTGGAGACATCAACACCCACCAGTTCGGTCAGCAAATTCTTCAACCCGTGCCGATCGGTAAAGGTGCGCACCAGCTTTCCGGCGATCTTGGTGCACCAAACCGGCGCCGTGGTCACGCCAAAGGCCTGTTTCAACGCGGCAATGTCAAAGCGGCCATAGTGAAACAGCTTAATCACCGCAGGATCTGTCAGCAATCGTTCAAGGTTTGGGGCCGAGGTTTGGCCCTTGGCGATTTGCACCAGATGCGCGTTGCCGTCGCCCGACGACAGCTGCACCAAACACAAACGATCCCGCATCGGATTGAGGCCCATCGTCTCGGTGTCAATCGCCACAACAGAGCCAAACTTCAGCCCGTCCGGCAGGTCATTCTTGTAAAGGTGGATCGCCACGTCATGTTCCGTTCTTGCAAGGTTGCAAAGGAAGTAGACCCCAGCGGCGCGGCGGTCAACGCAGGCGACATAAGTTAGCGGGCATTCTGCTGCGAATGCCCGCTTTTGTGGCCAAAACAGGCAGGGGGCCGCAGCCCCCCGCGATGACTTAATGCACCGGCGGTTTTGCCGCCGCGGGCTTGCGCGAGGCACTTACACGGTCGCCGATGATCAACCCGCCGATGCCCGCGCTGACGGTTACCGTCGATCCATCCATCACCTCGCCCGCCAAGATCATTTCGGCCAAGGGGTTTTGCAGATGGTTCTGGATCACCCGCTTTAGCGGACGCGCGCCGAACACCGGATCATAACCTTCATCCCCCAGCCAAGTCTTGGCATCTGCGTCCAGAGCCAGCGTGACTTTGCGCGAGGCCAGCCGTTTTTCCAAAAGTTTCAGTTGGATTTCGACAATCGCCCCCATGTTCGAGCGGTCAAGCCGATCAAAGATCACCTGCTCGTCCAGACGGTTCAGGAATTCGGGGCGGAAATGCTGCCGCACTGCTTCCATCACCTCGGCCCGGGCTTGGGTTGGATCTTCGCCTTCGCCCAGTTCCGACAGCGACCGCGCGCCAAGGTTGCTGGTCAGGATGATCAGCGTCTGCTTGAAATCAACCGTGCGGCCTTGACCATCGGTCAGCACGCCATCGTCCAAAACCTGCAACAGCACGTTAAAGACATCGGGATGCGCCTTTTCCACCTCGTCGAACAACACCACCTGATAGGGGCGGCGGCGCACGGCTTCGGTCAGAACCCCACCCTCATCATAGCCAACATAGCCCGGAGGCGCGCCGATCAGCCGCGACACCGAGTGTTTCTCCATGAATTCAGACATATCAATCCGCACCATGGCTTGATCGTCGTCGAACAGATATTCGGCAACCGCCTTGGTCAACTCGGTTTTGCCCACGCCGGTTGGCCCCAAGAACAGAAAGCTGCCCAGGGGTCTGCGTTCGTCGTTCAAACCTGCACGTGCCCGACGCACCGCATTTGCAACAGCCGTCAGCGCGGTCTTTTGGCCGATCACCCGCTTGCCCAGTTCGTCTTCCATCCGCAGCAGCTTGTCACGCTCGCCTTCCAGCATTTTCGTGGTTGGAATGCCGGTCCAGCGTTCCACCACTTCGGCGATCTGCTCGGGGCGCACCGATTCTGCGACCAAAAGATCGCCCTCGCGGGCTTCGGCCTCGGCCAGCTTTTTCTCAAGCGTCGGGATGATGCCATAAGACAGCTCGCCCGCGCGGGCAAGGTTGCCGTCGCGCTTGGCTTGGTCCAGATCGGCACGGGCCCGCTCTAGCTGTTCTTTCAGATCACGTCCGATTTCCAGCTTGTCGCGCTCGGACTGCCATTTTGCAGTCATCGAACCCGATTGCTCCAGCAGATTGGAGAGTTCCAGTTCCAACTTTTCAAGCCGGTCTTTCGAGGCCGCATCGTCTTCTTTTTTCAGCGCCTCGGCTTCAATCTGAAGCTGCAGAATCTGTCGGTCCAGCTGATCCAGTTCCTCGGGCTTGCTGTCCACTTCCATGCGCAGGCGGCTGGCGGCCTCGTCGATCAAGTCGATCGCCTTATCGGGCAAAAACCGGTCGGTGATATAGCGGTGCGACAGCGTTGCCGCCGCAACAAGTGCGCTATCGGAAATTCGCACACCGTGGTGCAGCTCGTATTTCTCTTTGATGCCGCGCAGAATCGAGATGGTGTCTTCCACCGTAGGTTCTTCCACCAGCACAGGTTGAAACCGCCGCGCCAAAGCCGCGTCTTTTTCGACATATTTGCGGTATTCGGCCAAAGTGGTGGCGCCCACGCAATGCAGCTCGCCGCGCGCAAGCGCTGGTTTGATCAGATTGGCGGCATCCATGGCGCCGTCGGATTTGCCCGCGCCAACCAGAGTGTGCATCTCGTCGATGAACAAGATGATATTGCCCTCGGCCGCGGTCACCTCGTTCAGCACTGCCTTCAGACGCTCTTCAAATTCGCCGCGATATTTCGCGCCAGCGATCAAAGCACCCATGTCCAGCGCCATCAGCTTTTTGTTGCGCAAGGATTCCGGCACATCACCGTCGATGATGCGCAGCGCCAAGCCTTCGGCAATCGCGGTTTTCCCGACACCAGGTTCGCCGATCAGCACAGGATTGTTCTTGGTGCGGCGCGACAGAACCTGCATGGCGCGGCGAATTTCCTCGTCGCGGCCAATGATCGGGTCAATCTTGCCTTGTTCGGCGGCCTCGGTCAGGTCACGCGCATATTTCTTCAGCGCCTCATAGCTGTCTTCGGCACTTGCCGAATCTGCGGTGCGGCCCTTGCGAATGTCATTGATCGCGGTGTTCAGGTTTTGCGGGGTAACTGCGCCTGCGTCCAAAGCCTCTTTGGCCTTCGAGGCCACCATGCCCAAAGCCATCAGCACCCGTTCCACCGGCACAAAGCTGTCACCGGCCTTTTTGGCCAGCTTTTCGGCCTCGTCCAGCACCTTGACCAGACCAGAGTCCATAAAGGGCTGGGCATCGCCGGTCACCTTTGGCAGCTTGGCCATGGTCAGCGCCAGGGCTTCGGTCACCCGCGCAGGCGCGCCACCCGCACGGTTGATCAGATTTGACGCAAGCCCTTGGTCATCATCCATCAGAGCTTTCAGCAAATGCTCGGGCGCAAGCCGCTGGTGATTTTCGCGTGTCGCTATGGTCTGTGCGGCCTGGATGAACCCGCGCGACCGTTCCGTGAATTTCTCTAAATTCATCGGTAATTCTCCTTTTAAAAAGCACCTCTGCGCTGCCCGACTCTTCGGCACAGCCACTTTGGCCTCGGCTTAAATTTGGGAAGTCGCCCCGCTGATTACAATGGGCCTTGGCTGCGACAAATACGGCCCCCGCGCCTTATGGACCATAATTATAGCCGAAAGCAGTAGTTACTTATCCAACTGTGCACTGAATTTAACCCGACGCTAATGTTAAGGTGATCCAGTAGGTTAAAGCGTCTTTTTGGCAGAAAGCTGAAAGACGCAGTTTAGGATCTGTAAAATGTCATATCTAGAAAAGATAAAACCGCCGATGCGTATGCAGACAGAAGCCAAGGATGCCTTTGAGCCGCGCTCTGTCGAGTTCCCCTCCATCGATGCATGCCAAGCGAATATTTTTCAGACCCTGCACAAAGTTGAAAAGCGCCGCGCTATCGAGGCCGAAGCTGCCCTGAAAACCGCTGGCAGCCTGCGGGTCAAACTGTTTGGCAAGGTGATGAATGCGCCTTCTGTCAAGCAGGCCCTTGGTTTCGTCTAATCTTCCGTCCTTGCCCAAACGGGCCACTTTGCCGCATTCGAAGGCTCCCTTTATGACCCTACGAACCGGTGTGAATGATTGAATTTATGCAGCAATTGATAACCAAAGCCCAAATCGTCGGGATCACGCTGGACGTGGCCAAAGCTGGCCTTTGTCTTGGCGATACCGCCTATCTTAGGCTGCAAGACGACGGCCATGTCGCGCTTTTCGCCCAAGGCCGCCAGCGTTGGTTTGGGTTTTACACCCGGCGGCCCTGGCTGCAATTGGGCCTTTTGGGGCCAATTGCCACCGATATGCTTAGCGAACATCTGCGCCGCAACCTGCGCCTGCGCGTGCGGATTGTCGGCCTGACACCGGCGCATCTGTCAAAATCCCACCACCCCGAGGTTTCAGTTTCGGTCTGGGGCGCAGTCGAGCGCGGCATAAACGGCTACCACCAAGCCACCGTGCAGCCTGCTTAACCCTCGCGCTGCTTGGGCTTTAGCAGGGTTTTCGGCCGCAAGGCCTCTGCGGCTTTGAACAGGCCAAAGGTCTGGTTGACGTAATTCACCACACCGCCAATCTGATCCATATAGGTCTGCAGCTCTGGCGTGCGCTCTGCCTCGACCAATTGCACCGGACGATCTGGGCCTTCGCCTTCGAACTGGCAATAAAACAGCGGCTCACCGCGCCGCAACACCAAGTCTTTTTCCGGCTCGTGCCATTCGAACGCCCACATCAGCGGCCGCGGCCAAACATTCAACGGAAAACGCCCGCCAAAAATCGTGCCCGGCATCGGATCTTTACGATAATGCGCAAAGGCGGAAATCTGGCTGATATAGACCAATTCATCGGCGATAAAGCAGTAGGGCAAATGCAGCTGCACCGTTGGCCGATCTGGCGAGCGCCACTCGGTCTCACTCACCAAGGTCAGCACTTCGCCCAGTTTGTTGCCTCGAATGCTTGACCCAGTTCCCGCACGATTGACCAGCTGCGCCTTGCCCTTTTCGTCGCGCTTAAAGCCGATGTTCAGATCAAACGGGCATTTCACCATGAAATAGCGGCTTTCCAACTGAATAACCGCAGGGCAGCGCGTGGCTGATTTTGCATGAGATTTATTTAAGGCCCGGAACATCACCCGCTCGGGCGCATCATAAAGCACAGCACCTTTATCCGATGCCAGAAACCAACCCACCGTGATCGGCCCCGATTTTGGCCCGCTTTCAGGGCGTTCAAAACTTAAATTGATATCCACAGATCACCTCTTACTCTTTCAACCAAGCATCACCGAATGCCCGATGCTGTCAATCGGCTGCTTTGCGCAGCATATTTTCCCCCGCGCCGGCCGAAAGCCGCCAGAACGCCACGGCCGAGATCAGCGTCATCGTGGCAATCACCGCATAAACCGCTGGAAAGTTGCCCAAATCCGTCGCCGCCACGCCGCGCCAAGCCCCCGTCGCCTCCAGCATCATCGCGGCCAGCGTGATGCCGATGGTGCCGGTCAGTTGCTGCATCACCGAGGAAAAGCTGGTGGCACTGCTTAAGCGTTCCGGCGTGACATCGGCATAGGCAATCGCGTTGATCGAGGTGAACTGCAACGACCGCGACAGCCCGCCCACAAACAGCACCGCCATCATCGCCTGCCAAGGTGTAAAAGGCGTAAAGAAAGCCGGTGCCAGCACAAAGCCCGCTGCAATCACCGCATTCAACCCCAGAACCCTGCGAAAGCCAAAGCGCCGCAGCAGCGGTTGCGCCAGAAACTTCATCACCATCGCGCCAAGGCCCGACACAAAGGTCAGCCCACCAGATTGAAACGGCGTCAGGCCAAAGCCCAGTTGCAGCATCAGCGGCAACAGAAAAGGCGAGGCACCAACGCCAATCCGAAACAAAGTGCCCGCCGTGATCGTGGTGCGAAAAGTCGGCAGCGCCAGCAACCGCAGATCCACCAAGGGCGAGGCAACCCGTAGGGCGTGCCAGATATAGGCAACCGTCAGCCCCGCTCCACCCAGCAGCAGCACCGCCACCACAGGTGCGCTGGCAAGATTCAGCCCCAAAAGCGTCACGCCTGTCAAAAACCCAGCAAGCCCCGGCCCCAGCAGCAAAAATCCAAGGCCATCAAACTGCCGGGTTTCGGCTTCGCGCAAATCGGGCACAAACCGCCCAGCAAGCACAACGCCCAACAGGGCAATCGGAATGTTGATCCAGAAGATCCAGCGCCAATCCCAAAAGGTGGTGATATAGCCGCCCAGCAGCGGCCCAATCACCGGCCCCAGCAGCGCGGGCACCGTCAACCATGCCAGCGCGCCCACCAAGCCTTCGCGCGGCACACCGCGCAGCACGATCAGCCTGCCGACGGGTGTCATCATCGACCCGCCAATGCCCTGTAAGGCCCGCGCCGCAACCAGCTGCCACAGCGAGGTCGACATGCCACAGGCAATCGACCCCAGCGCAAAGACCACAATCGCCCAACGAAAAACCCGCCGCGCGCCAAAGCGATCCGCCGCCCAGCCCGAGGCCGGAATGAAAATCGCCAACGCCAGCAGATAGGTGGTCAGCACCAATTTCAGATGGATCGGGTCAGACCCCAAATCGCGGGCAATCTGCGGCAAAGACGTCGACAACACCGCCGAGTCGATGTTCTCCATCAACAAAGCCGTGGCTATAATCAGCGGAAGGATTCGAGCATCTGCGGCCATGGCGCGAGTTAGTCTTGCCACAGCCAAATTGGCAAGAGAGCGCAAGGATATTCCCGCCGCAAAGCCACGATCAAAGCCCGTTGTCGGCTTGACAGCTTGGCCCCTTACCCGCCATGACGGGCAAAATCAAAGGAGCCCCCCATGTCTGATGACCGCCTTATCGTAGCCCTTGATGTGCCAAACATTCTGCAGGGCCTCGAACTCGCTGGCCGGCTTGGCAAAGAGGTGTCGTTTTACAAGATCGGTCTGGGGATGCTGACAGGCGGCGGGCTTGCGCTGGCCAACGAGCTGAAGGCCGAACATGGCAAGCGCATCTTTCTGGATATGAAGCTGTTCGACATCGGTGCCACTGTCGAAGCCGCCGTGCGCGGCCTTGCGCAATATGACATGGATCTGCTGACCGTGCACGGCGACCCGCAGGTTGTGCGCGCCGCAGCCGAGGGCAAGGCGGGCACCAATCTGAAGATCATGGCGGTCACCATCCTGACCTCGCTGGACCGTGCCGATCTGGATGCCAATCTGATCAAGCCGGGCGATCTGCGCGACATCACGCTGGAACGCGCCGCCCGCGCGCTAGAGGCAGGTGCCGATGGCGTCATCGCCAGCCCGCAAGAGGCCGCAGCGATCCGCGCACTGCCACAAGCCAAGGGCAAGCTGATCGTCACCCCCGGCGTGCGCCCTGCAGGCGCCGCCCTTGGCGACCAAAAGCGTGTCGCCACCCCGGCCCAAGCCATCGCCGACGGTGTCGATCACATCGTGGTTGGCCGCCCGATCTGGCAAGCCGCCGATCCCGCCGCAGCCGCCCGCGCGATCATCGCAGAAATGTCTCTGTAAGGCCGGTTCGCGACACAGCCCCTTGGCCTTTGGCGCGCGGCACAATAGCCTGCGCCAAAGCGGAGGCTAAAATGACAGACCATATTTCGACCCACCAAGCCGAAGACGACGCCCGCAACGAAACGATCCTGATCTATGTGAACGGAAAGATCGTTCCAAAAGCCCAAGCGACGGTTTCGGTCTATGATTCCGGCTTTATGCTGGGCGATGGCGTTTGGGAGGGAATTCGTCTCTATAACGGCCGCTGGACGTTTTTAGACGAACATATCGCGCGGTTGTTCGAGGCCGCCAAGGCGATTGACCTTGAGATTGGCATGACGCCCGATCAGGTGATTTCCGCCGTGTTAGAGACACAAGCTGCCAATGGCATGACCACCGACGCCCATGCCCGGCTGATGCTGACGCGCGGCGTCAAGACCCGGCCGTTTCAACACCCAAAACTATCGCAGCAAGGCCCGACCATGGTGATCATCATGGAACACAGCCGCCCCAATATGCCGCGCCCGATCCGTCTGGCCACCGTGCCACATCTGCGCGGCCTGCCGATGACCCAAGACCCCAAGCTGAACTCGCATTCCAAGCTGAACTGCATTCTGGCTTGTATCGCCGCCGAAAAAGCCGGTGCCGACGAAGGCCTGATGCTGGATGTGCATGGCTTTGTGAACACCACCAACGCTTGCAACTTTTTTATCGTGCGCAAGGGTCAGGTTTGGACCTCGACCGGCGATTACTGCATGAACGGCATCACGCGGCAAAAGGTGATCGACCTGTGTCGCGCTAATGATATTGCGGTGTTCGAGAAAAACTTCTCGCTGGTCGAAACCTATTCCGCCGACGAGGCGTTTTTAACCGGCACGTTTGGCGCGCAAACCCCTGTCAGCCAAATCGACGGTCGCCAGATTGGCAGCGGCCAGATGGGTCCCGTCACCCAACGCATTCGCGACCTATACAAAGCCATGGTCGGCGCATGAAAATCGCGATGTGGTCAGGCCCACGCAACCTGTCAACCGCGATGATGTATGCCTTTGCCGCGCGTGGCGATTGCGCCGTGGTGGACGAGCCGTTTTACGCGGCCTATCTGGCGGCAACCGGCCTTGCGCACCCAATGCAGCAAGAGGTGATCGCCTCGCAAAGCACCGATCCTTTGCAGGTTGCCGCCGATTGCATTGGGCCAATTCCGCACGGTCAGAGCCTGTTTTACCAAAAACACATGACCCTGCATATGATCCCCGGCTTTCCCCGCGATTTCCTGCGCGATCTGACCAATGTCTTTCTGATCCGCCACCCCGCCCGCGTTGTGGCAAGCTATGCCAAGAAACGCGAAGGCCCGACGCTTGCGGATATTGGCTTTCAGCAACAGGCAGAGCTGTTCGACCAGATTGCCGATCAACTTGGTCAAGCGCCTTTGGTGATCGACAGTGCAGATATCCGCGCCAACCCAAAGCGCGCGCTGTCAGGGCTTTGCGCGGCGCTGGGGATCAGCTTTACCGAAAAGATGCTGCATTGGCCGGCAGGGCCGAAACCCTATGACGGCATCTGGGCGCCGCATTGGTATAACGCGGTGCACCGCTCGACAGGCTTTGAGGACCCCGAAGCCGCCCTGCCCGATCTGGCCAAAGGCTATGCCGATCTGGTCGACCAAGCCCTGCCCTATTACGAAAAGTTGGCCGCGCATAAACTCTAGCGCCCATGAAAAAGCCGCGCCAAAATCTGGCGCGGCTTTGCTCTGATCTGTCAGGCCTTAGCCCTTGTCAGCCACCCGCGCATTGCGCGTCGCAATCAGTTTCAGGCGCAGCGCGTTCAGGCGAATAAAGCCCGCCGCATCCTTCTGGTCATAGGCACCGGCATCTTCTTCAAAGGTGACGTGCTTTTCAGAATAAAGGCTATGCTCGGACCAACGCCCAACGCAGGTCGCCGAGCCCTTGTAAAGCTTCAGCCGCACGGTGCCGGTGACATGCTCCTGGCTTTTGTCGATCAGGGCCTGCAGCATCTCGCGCTCGGGGCTGAACCAAAAGCCGTTATAGATCAGCTCGGCATAGCGCGGCATGATGCTGTCTTTCAGATGTCCAGCGCCCGCGTCCAGCGTGATCTGCTCGATGCCCCGATGCGCCTCAAGCAAGATCGTGCCGCCGGGGGTCTCATAGATCCCGCGCGATTTCATACCGACAAAACGGTTTTCCACAAAATCCAACCGCCCAATGCCATGCGCGCCCCCCATAGCGTTCAACCGCGTCAGGATGGTGGCAGGCGACATCGCCTCGCCGTTGATCGCCACGGCATCGCCGCGCTCAAAGCTGACTTCGATATATTCCGGGGTGTTCGGCGCATCCTCGGGCGAAACCGTGCGCTGATAGACATATTCCGGTGCCATCTCGGCAGGATTTTCCAAGGCTTTGCCTTCGGACGAGGTGTGCAGCAAATTCGCATCCACCGAGAAAGGCGCTTCGCCGCGCTTGTCCTTGGCAATCGGAATCTGGTTCGCCTCGGCAAATTCAATCAGCTTGGAGCGGCTGGTCAGATCCCACTCACGCCAGGGCGCAATCACGCGAATCGACGGGTTCAGCGCATAGGCCGAAAGTTCGAACCGCACCTGATCATTGCCCTTGCCGGTCGCACCATGCGCCACCGCATCAGCGCCACATTCCGCCGCAATCCGCACCAGATGCTGCGAGATCAGAGGCCGCGCAATCGAGGTGCCCAGCAGATAAAGCCCTTCATACAAAGCATTGGCCCGGAACATCGGGAAAACGAAATCGCGCACGAATTCTTCGCGCACATCGACGATATGGATGTTCTCTTTCTTGATCCCCAACAACTCGGCCTTGGCGCGCGCGGGCTCCAATTCTTCGCCCTGCCCCAGATCGGCAGTAAAGGTGACAACCTCGCAACCATATTCGGTCTGCAACCATTTCAGGATGATCGAGGTATCAAGCCCACCAGAATAGGCGAGGACGACTTTTTTAGGTGCGGACATGTCAGGGCTCCATCACGGGTTTCGCCTGCGAATACTGGGAATTCCCGCCAAGAGCAAGGCAGCATGCGGCCTATTGCAGGGCTTGCAACCGCTGCACCGCCCAAAGCGCTGCCTCTGCCACCGCCGCATCGGCGTCTTGCAGCAAGGCCATAGCCTGCGGCATCAAGGCAGCCGTGCCGGAATTGCCAATCGCATAAAGCACATTGCGCACAAAGCGGTCCCGCCCAATCCGCTTGATCGGGCTACCGGCAAAGCGCAACCGAAATGCCGCATCGTCCAATTGCGAAAGCTCCGCAAGTGCCGGCGCCCCCACCCGCGGCTGATAGCCCAGATCCTTGGCGCTTTGCGCAAACTTATTCCAAGGGCAAACCGCCAGACAATCATCACAGCCATAGATCCGATTGCCCATCAGCGCGCGCAACTCTAGATCAACCGGCCCGCGATGCTCGATGGTCAAATAGGAAATGCAGCGCCGCGCATCCAAGCGATAGGGCGCAGGAAAAGCCTTGGTCGGGCAAATATCCAGACAGGCCGTGCAAGACCCGCAATGGCTGACCTCTGGCGGGTCCTTGGGCAGATCTGCGGTGGTGAAAATCGCCCCCAGAAACACCCAATTGCCCAGATCGCGCGCCAACAGATTGCTGTGCTTGCCCTGCCACCCCAGCCCTGCCGCCTGCGCCAAGGGCTTCTCCATCACCGGCGCGGTATCGACAAATACCTTGATCTCGGCCCCCGAAACGCCTGCAAACCAGCCGCCCAGCCGCTTTAGCCGCCGCTTCACCAGATCGTGGTAATCCTTGCCCTGAGCATAGACCGAAATCGCCGCCCGATCCCGCTCTGCCAAAACCGCCAGCGGATCGCCCTGTGGCGTATAGCTTTCCGCCAACATGATCACCGAGCGCGCCTCGGGCCAAAGTGCCGCTGCATTGCCACGCCAAGCCTCGCGCTCGGCCATCCAAGCCATCTGGCCATGATGCCCCGCCGCCAAAAACGCCCGCAACCGCGTCGCCGTCTCGGGTGCCGCATCCGGCGCACAAATGCCCAGCTTGGAAAAGCCCTCTTCCAAAGCCCGCGCCGTCAAAGCCTGTTTCAGCGCCTCATTCATCTGTCTCTAAATATCCCACGGGGGTGCGGGGGTGTGAAACCCCCGCGGCTGGTCTCAAAAATCAAGATCGGCATAATGGGCGGGCGGCGGAAACCCGGGGATCTGATCGGCAAGCAGGGCGCGAAACGCCGGGCGCGATTTGATCTTGGCATACCAATCCTTGACCACGGCAGACCGGTTCCAATCGACATCCGAAATATAATCCAAACACGACAGATGCGCAGCCGCGGTCAAATCGGCCAGGGTCATCACATCTCCCGCAAGCCAGCGCCGCTGATCCAGCAACCAGGCCATGTAATCCAGATGATATTTGATCCGCACCGCCCCAGCCTTGACGTTCTTTGAATCCGGGTATCCCTGCCCCATGATCTTTTTGTTCACCCGCTCATAAAGCAGCTTCGAGGTCACCTCGGCGTTGAACTTATCGTCAAACCAAGCGCAAAGCCTGCGCACTTCAAACCTTCCATCCAGATCGCGCGGCATCAAGGCCGGGGTCGGCACCGACTCTTCCAGATATTCGCAAATCGCTTGGCTTTCCGACAGCGTCTTGGTGTCGATCCGCAGCACCGGCACTTTGCCAGCAGGGTTGCGGCGCAGAAAATCGGGCGAGGCTTCCCAATAGCGCTCTTCGATCAGCTCGACCTCAAGCTTCTTTTCGGCCAGCGTCAACCGCACCTTGCGGCTGAACGGCGAGAGGGGAAAGTGATAAAGACGGATCATAAAGCATTCGGACTTTGCATTCAGGGTTTGCTCTTCAATGGCGCGAAGAGTGCCGGAATTCAACCACTATAAGGGCTAGTCGCGCAACTGGAAGCAGGCGGCACGGCCATCAACCGCAATGGTCTCGGCGCCCGAGATGATTGCCGCGGTGCGTTTGCGAATATAGGCGGTGGGTTTCGAGGCCGAGCGATCTTTGGGATTGGGCAGCACCGCCGCCAGCCGGGCCGCCTGCAGCGCGCTTAGATCTTGGGCATCGACACCAAAGTAATGCTGCGCCGCAGCCTGCACGCCAAACACGCCTTCGTCAAATTCGGCCACGTTCAGATAGACCTCTAGGATACGCTGCTTGCTCCAGACCAATTCGATTACAGGCGTCAGCAAAGCCTCTAGCGCTTTGCGGATATAGCTGCGCTGCTGCCACAACAGCACGTTCTTGGCGACTTGCTGCGTCAGGGTGGATCCGCCGCGCTGGCCGCCGCCATCAACGGCGGCGCGAATGGCGGTCAGATCAAAGCCCCAATGCTGGCAGAAATTCGCATCCTCGGCCGCCACCACCGACCGCCCCATCACCGGAGCAATGGCGTCCCAGCTGACCCATTGCTTGGAAATCCCGCCCAAGCGCCAGCTTTCGCTGATCTGATAAAGATTGATCGGCGGCGGAACCAGACTGAACAGCAAAATCAGCACGCCAAAATAGCCCAGCACGCCCAGCGCCAAGCGCTTGACCCAGACCCGCAGACGCACCTGAAAGGGTGGCTTGGCCTGCGGCGCAGGTTTGGCTTTTGATCGGGATTTGGGCGTTGCAACCATCACTGGACTTAGGCCTTAAGCCTGCGCGCGGGTCAAGTCCCCGCCAAAGCCAAAGGCCCCCTTGCGGGGGCCCTGACTTTATTCTGCAGGCACTTTTTCTGCTTCATTCGACAAAGGATGCGCCAGATGCGGCAGCATTTCTTTCGGGCAGATCTGCAAGAAATTGGCGCGCTCGGCCACCCAATTGCCCAAGATCCGTTCCGCAATCCGCGAGCCGGTTTCCGCGTGATGCCGCTGGATCAGATCGCGCAGCTGTGCTTCCCAATGCGGATGCGCCACAGCGCAGGTCAGCACGGTTTCGGTGTTCATAAAGTCTTCGGCCACGCCCTGCGGGTCATAGACATAGGCCATCCCCCCGGTCATGCCCGCGCCAAAGTTCGCACCAATCCGGCCCAGAACCACTGCAACACCGCCGGTCATATATTCACAACCGTTCGACCCACAGCCCTCGACCACCACATGCGCGCCCGAGTTGCGCACCGCAAAGCGCTCGCCCGCGCGACCCGAGGCATAAAGATAGCCCGCCGTTGCGCCATAAAGCACAGTGTTGCCGATGATGGTGTTTTCTTCGGCCTTCAGCGGAGAAGACATCTGCGGCCGCACCACAATCGTGCCCCCCGACAGGCCCTTGCCAACATAGTCATTGGCGTCGCCCATCACCTCAAGCTTTAGCCCCTGCACCGCAAAAGCCCCCAAGGATTGGCCACAAGACCCCGACAGCTTGACCGTCAGATGATCTGGCTGAAGGCTGTTCTTCATGCCAAAGCGCTTGACGATATGGCTAGAGGCGCGGGTGCCGATGGTGCGCAGCGTGTTGCGCACCGCGTAAGACAGCTGCATCTTTTCGCCATCTTCAAAGAAGCGTGCGCCGTCTTTGACAATTTCGGCGTCCAGCGTATCGGGCACATGGTTGCGCGGCTTGGTGCGGTCATAGGTGATCTTTGACGCGCCATCGACGGTGATCAACAGCGGGTTCAAATCCAGATCATCCAGATGCGCCGACCCACGCGAGACCTGAGACAACAGATCCGCCCGCCCGATGATTTCATCCATCGACCGCGCGCCGATCTGCGCCAAAATCTCGCGCACTTCTTGCGCATAGAAGGTGATCAGATTGACAATCTTATCAGCCGATCCGGTGAACTTGCCGCGCAGCGCTGCGTCTTGGGTGCAGACGCCCACAGGGCAGGTGTTGCTTTGGCACTGACGCACCATGATGCAGCCCATCGCGATCAGCGCGGCGGTGCCGATGCCGTATTCCTCGGCCCCCATCATCGCCGCCATGACAATATCGCGCCCGGTGCGCAAGCCACCGTCGGTGCGCAGCGTCACCCGCTCGCGCAGGTTGTTCATCGCCAGCACCTGATGCGCTTCGGTCAGGCCCATTTCCCAGGGCAGGCCGGCGTATTTGATCGAGGTGCCAGGGCTTGCGCCGGTGCCGCCATTATGGCCCGAAATCAGGATCACATCGGCCTTGGCCTTGGCCACGCCCGCCGCAATGGTGCCAACGCCCGAAGAGGACACCAGCTTGACCGTCACCTTGGCGCGCGGGTTGATCTGTTTCAGGTCATAGATCAGCTGCGCCAAGTCTTCGATCGAATAGATGTCATGGTGCGGCGGTGGCGAGATCAGCGTCACGCCCTTGGTCGAATGGCGCAGCCGCGCGATCAGCTCGGTGACTTTCATGCCGGGCAGCTGGCCGCCTTCGCCGGGCTTTGCGCCTTGGGCTACCTTGATTTCCAGCTCTTCACAGGCGTTCAGATATTCCGCCGTCACGCCAAAGCGGCCTGAAGCCACCTGTTTGATCTTGGCGCTTGGGTTGTCGCCATTGGCCTCGGGCAGGAAGTGTGCGGGATCTTCACCGCCCTCGCCGCTGTCAGATTTCGCCCCAATGCGGTTCATCGCGACGTTCAGGGTTTTATGCGCCTCGGGCGAAAGTGCCCCCAGCGACATGCCCGGTGTCACAAACCGCTTGCGGATCGAGGTGATGCTTTCGACCTCTTCAATCGGCACGGGCTTGCCCAATGCCTTGATGTCCAACAGATCCCGAATATGGATCGGCGGGTTCGAGCGCATTGCCGCCGAATATTGCTTCCAAATGTCGAAAGACGCACGGTCGCAGGCCGATTGCAGCATATGCATGGTCTGCGCTTCCCAAGCGTGCTTTTCGCCCGAGCGCCGCGCCTTATAGAACCCGCCAATCGGCAGCACGTCAGCGCCACCCAGCCAGCCCTTGGCGTGAACCTCTTCGACCTTCAGCTGCAAGCCTTGCAGACCGATGCCGGAAATCCGGCTTTGCATGCCGGGGAAATATTCCGCCACCATCGCGCGCGAAAGGCCCACGGCTTCAAAGTTCAGCCCACCACGATAGGATGAGATCACCGAGATGCCCATCTTTGACATGATCTTCAGCAGACCCGCATCGACGGCATTGCCATAGCGCCGCATCGCATCCAGCAAGCTGCCTTCGATCAAGCCGCGACGAATGCGGTCAGCAATCGAATCCTGTGCTAGATAGGCGTTCACCGTGGTGGCACCCGAGCCGATCAGCACCGCGAAATAATGGGGGTCGATACATTCCGCCGAGCGCACGTTGATCGAACAAAAGGTCCGCAGCCCCTTGCGGGTCAGCCAGGAATGCACCGCACTTGTCGCCAGGATCATCGGCATTGCAACCCGTTCAGCGCCCTGATGCTGATCGGTCATCACCAATTGCCCTGCACCCGAGCGCACGGCGTCTTCAGCCTCGGCACGAATACGCTCCAGCCCCTGACGCAGCGCATCTGGGCCCGCGTTTACGGGGAAGCTGCAGTCGATAAAGGCAACTTGATCGCCAAAGCGTTTGACCAGAACCTCGAATTCCGAATTGGCCAAGAAGGGGCTTTCCAGCACCAAAATCTCGTTCTGGGCGTTGTTTTCGTCCAGCACGTTGCGCAGATTGCCAAAGCGGGTTTTCAGGCTCATCACCCGACCTTCGCGCAAGCTGTCGATCGGCGGGTTGGTGACCTGAGAGAAGTTCTGCCGGAAGAAATGCGACAACGGACGGTAAACCGACGACAGCACAGCCGAAGGCGTGTCATCGCCCATCGAGGCGATCATCTCTTTGCCATCTTCGGCCATGGGGGCCAGAACCTGTTCCAGTTCCTCCACGGTAAAGCCCGCCGCGATTTGGCGCTGACGCAGCTCGGCGCCTTGGAACAAGGGTTCTTCGGGCACATCGCGCAGCAATTCGCCCAGATCGACGATCTTTTCGATCCATTCGCCATAGGGCTGTGCGGCTGCCAGTTTATCTTTCAGCGCAACGTCGTGATAAAGCTTGCCCGTTGCCATATCGACAGCAATCATCTGCCCCGGCCCAAGCGCGCCCTTTTCGCGGATCGTCGATTCCTCGACCGGAACCATGCCTGCTTCCGAACCCGCAATCAGCAAGCCATCGCCGGTGACGACATAGCGCATCGGGCGCAAGCCGTTGCGGTCAAGCCCGCCGCAGACCCAGCGGCCATCGGTCATCGCCAAAGCCGCAGGTCCATCCCAAGGCTCGATCACCGAATTGCAATAGGCATACATATCGGCCCAAGCCGGTTTCATATCGGTGGTTGCCTTTGACCAAGCCTCTGGCACCAGCATGGTTTTCGCCAAAGGCGCGTTGCGTCCCGAGCGCACCAGAACTTCAAACACCGCATCCAGCGCGCCGGAATCCGAGGTGCCTGTTGGAATGATCGGTTTGATATCTTCGGCATTATCGCCAAAGTTGTTGGAGGCCATGCGGATCTCATGGCTTTTCATCCAGTTTACATTGCCTTTCAGCGTGTTGATCTCGCCGTTATGGGCCAACATGCGGAAGGGCTGGGCCAACCACCACTGCGGAAAGGTATTGGTCGAATAGCGCTGGTGATAGATCGCAAAGGCAGATTCGAACCGGTCGTCCATCAGATCGGGGTAGAACACCGCCACCTGCTCGGCCAGCATCATGCCCTTGTAGATGATCGAGCGGCAGGACAGGCTGCACAGATACATGCCTTGGATCTGGCTTGCCAAAGCCGCCTTTTCGATGCGGCGGCGGATGATGTAAAGATCGCGCTCGAACTGCTCGTCGTCGATGTCTTTTTCGCAGCGGATCAGGATCTGCTCGATCTCGGGGCGGGTCGCATTGGCTTTTTCGCCCAGAACCGAGATATCAACCGGCACATGCCGCCAGCCATAGATATAATGGCCCATCCGCAGCACTTCGGTTTCTACAATCGTCCGGCAGCGCTCTTGTGCGCCAAAGTCGGTGCGCGGCAAGAACACCTGCCCGACAGCGATCAGCTTTTTCACATCGGGTTCATGGCCGGTGCGGCGCACTTGATCGTAAAAGAACGGCACCGGAATTTGCACATGAATGCCCGCACCATCGCCGGTTTTGCCGTCAGCATCCACTGCGCCGCGGTGCCAAATCGCCTTCAGCGCGTTGATGCCGTTTTCCACCACCTTGCGCGAAGGTTTGCCCGAAATCGCAACCACAAGCCCCACGCCGCAAGACGAATGCTCGTCTTCGGTCTTGTAAAGCCCGTTTGCGTCCATCCAAGCCCGCTTTGCTTCTTCGGCTTTTACCCAAGCGTCATCATAGGTCGTCATGGCGTGCAATCTCCGGGTTGTAGGGCAGCGATGACATCACTGCGTCGCATTCAAAAAGGGGTTGGGTTGCGGCGAAGCCTTTTTCGCCGGGCAGGATGAACTGAACAGGGCTGCTGTTCATCGGCAGCCAGTCGCTGCCGTTCCACCATTCCGAGGGGCCGGCAAAGAAATTGCGCCACTCGGGGCTGACATATTCGTGGCCGCGCGATTTGCGCAGCTCGTTGCCGGCTGTGTCGGTCTCGACAAACTCGTATTCGGTGACCTGCAGCGTGACACCGTCGATGGTGGCGGTCACACCTGTCAGCTTGTCAAAGCCTTTGACGTAGGTTTGTTCGCCATTGTCTTTGCTGAGGCCAAATTCGAAATCATCGCGCCCCGTTGCCAGCAAGCTGGTGAAATTGGCGGGGTCGACGGGGTTTGGGTCCAACGTTTGTTTCACCTGCGGGTTCATGTCATAGCTTTCGACCCATTGCGTTTCGTGGTCGATCTTTGACAGATAAAAAAGCCCGTCCTGATCGAAATCCGCGCGCCATTGGTCGCCGTTGGCATCGGCTTGGCAGGTGTAATAATTCGCCACATAGCAGCCGCGTGATTGAACAGTCAGCGTCGAGGTGCAGCCTTCGGGCGGCGCAAAGCTGCCAGCAAAGGCCGGCGCGCCAAGGCAGAACAGAAAGATCGACATCAAGGCTTTCATTTTGCCACCTAAAGATTGAGTCAATTACTTTGACCCATCACGCTTTGCCTGGGCCTTTAAAGGCCGCAGACTATTCTGCTGCCACGCTGGCGGGTTGTGCCAGATAGGTCAGGATCGAGTCTGCAGCCTCACGGCCATCGCGGATCGCCCAGACCACAAGGCTTGCGCCGCGCACGATGTCGCCCGCCGCATAGACGCCGTCCAGATTGGTGGCATGGCTGCGGAAATCGGCCTTAATCGTGCCCCAACGGGTCACGGCCAAATCGGGCACGCCCCAAAGGCTTGGCACCGCTTCGGGTTCAAATCCCAAAGCTTGCACCACCAGATCGGCAGGCTCGATATAATCGGCACCCTCGATCACTTCGGGTGATTGACGCCCCGAAGCATCTGGCGCGCCCAAACGCATCTTTTGCACCATAACGCCGTCCACGACCTCACCGCCGGTAAAGCCTTTTGGCGCAGAAAGCCAAACGAAATCAACGCCTTCTTCTTCAGCGTTTTGCACTTCGCGCTGGCTGCCGGGCATATTCGCCTTGTCGCGGCGATAAAGACATTTCACCGAAACAGCGCCTTGGCGAATGGCGGTGCGCACGCAATCCATCGCCGTATCACCGCCGCCGATCACCACAACCCGCTTGCCGTTTGCGTTCAGCTCGCCCGAGTCGAATTCCGGCACATCGTCACCAAAGCTTTTGCGGTTGCTGGCGGTCAGATAATCCAAGGCGCGCACAACGCCTTTGGCCCCAACGCCCGGCGCTTCAATGTCGCGGGCCTTATAAACGCCGGTCGCGATCAAAATCGCATCATGCTGGCCGCGAATAGCGTCAAACGACAGGTCTTCGCCAACTTTGCAGTTCAGCACAAATTGCACGCCACCCAGCTCCAGCTGTTCGATCCGCTGCATCACCACTGGTTTTTCCAGCTTAAAGCCTGGAATGCCATAGGTCAGCAAACCGCCGGCGCGATCATAGCGGTCATAGACCGTGACCTGCACGCCCGCACGGCGCAGCACGTCAGCCGCCGCCAAACCACCCGGCCCAGCGCCAATAATCCCCACCGATTCCGCCCGTTCAGAATGCGGCTTGATGCTTTTGACCCAGCCCATTTCCCAAGCTTTGTCGGTCAGATATTTCTCGACCGAGCCAATGGTGACAGTGCCATGGCCGGATTGTTCGATAACGCAATTGCCTTCGCACAGGCGATCCTGCGGGCAAATCCGGCCGCAAATCTCGGGGAAAGTATTGGTGGCCTGCGACAGATCATAGGCCTCTTCCAAACGGCCTTCGGCGGTCAGGCGCAGCCAGTCGGGAATGTTGTTGTGCAAGGGGCAATGCGATTGGCAATAGGGCACGCCGCATTGGCTGCAGCGGCTAGCCTGCTCGGCGGCTTTTTCGGCAGCGAATTCGCGATAAATCTCGTCAAAGTCCTGCGCGCGAAGATCAGCAGAACGCTTCTGCGGCATCTCTTTGTGCAGAGTGACAAATTTCAGCATTTTCTGACCGGCCATCATGCGCCCCTTGGTGGAATTTCCCCGTCGCGCGTTGATACTGAAAGCCGGATCGGAATAAAAGTCAGGATGAGTTACCTATTTAACTATTTTTCAGCCTGAATATCAGAATTATTGCCCGAATGCGTTAAAACTAGGTCAGCTTTTGTTACCTACCAACAAAATCGCCCCCTGATTCGCCGCTTTAACCAATCGCACCGGCCGTCAAAAGCGCCAGCAGCAGACCGCCAAGACCAATCCGATAGATCGCAAAAGCGGTAAAGCGGTGGCTGCGGATATAGCTGAGCAACCACTTCACCACGACAAAGGCGGTTAGGGTCGAGGTGACAAAGGCGACGCCAAGCGCTGCCCAATCCTCGCCGCCCGCGCCGTGGCGAAACTGGCTCAGCAGCTCGTAGCCAGAGGCCGCATACATCGTCGGAATGCCGACCAAAAACGCAAATTCGGTGGCTGCCGCACGGTTCGAGGTGCCCAGAACCATCGCCACAAAAATTGTCGCCGCAGAGCGCGAGGTGCCAGGAAACACCCCCGCCACCACCTGCGCCAAGCCCACCGCAATCGCCACCCGCAGCGTAATCGTCACGCGGTCAACCTGCTGGGCGGCAAAATGCTCGGCCGCAATCATCCAGATACCGCCAATCACCAAAGCCCAAGCCACCGGCGCGATGGTGGTCGGCAGTTCAAACCCCAGCTTTTTGACGATCAGCCCCAGAACCGCGGTGATCAGAAAGGCGATCGACAGCTTGATCAGATAATCACGCTGCTCGGCCTGCCGCCAATTCATCAGCAGATCCATGATGCGGCGCCAGTAAATCAAGGTCACCGCCAAGATCGCCCCGGCTTGGATGACGATATTATAGGTGTCGCTGCGCGCGCCCAGCCATTGTTCCACCAAAAGCAAATGGCCCGTGCTGGAAATCGGCAAGAATTCCGTCACGCCCTCGATAACACCCAAGAGCACGTCATTAAAATAGGTCACATCACGGCCCTTTGGTTGGGGATGCTTTAGGCTTTTCTAAGGTTCTTGGCCGAATCCTTGATCGCGGCATATTGGCCAGATGGACGGTAGCACCACATATACTCCGGCACCACGGCATCGTAATCGGTCGCGGTGATCCCCAGATCTGCAAGCGTCTTTGCGCCTTCAGACACAACCGAGTCTGACTTCAGGCTGGTAATCTGATCGCGGGTCACAACCTTATTGGCAAACAGCCCACCGGTGCAGAACGATGCAAAATCCAGCACTGTTGCAATGATGTTGCCCGCAAAGAACGGCAGGTTCAGCACCAGACGGCGGCGCTGAATGGTCACCAGCATCTTGGCGATGATCTGGCTTAGGCTTTCCACATCAGGACCGCCAAGCTCGTAGATGCCATGAGCCTCGCCCATCACGCCCTTGACTGCAGCGGCGGCGACATCATCAACATAGACCGGCTGAAACTTGGTCGCCCCACCCACCAAAGGCAGGATCGGGCCCATCTTGGCCATCGCACCAAAGCGGTTGAAAAACCCGTCTTCATTGCCAAAAATCACCGAAGGCCGCAGGATCATCGCGTTTGGAAAGGCGGCCAAAATCGCCGCTTCGCCTTCGCCCTTGGACTGCGCGTAAAGGCTGGGCCCTGCAACATCGGCGCCAATCGCCGACAGATGCACAAGACTGCCGACCGCTTGTTCAGCCGCGATCCGCGCGATCCGGCCTGCACCCGTTGCCTGCACGGCGTCAAAACTGTTCTTGCCGCCACGATCAAAGGTGCCAACACAGTTCACCACCGCCGAAGCCCCTACCATCGCCGCCCGCACCGAGGCATCATCGCGGATGTTGCAAAAAACCGGCTCGACCTGCCCGACAGCGCCGTAAGATTTGACAAAAAGTGCCTCATTCGGACGGCGGCAGGCAACGCGCACGCGCCATCCCGCTTTCGCCATCCGCCGCGCAATATAGCGACCGACAAAACCCGAACCGCCGTAGATCGTGACAAGCTTGTTCATGGGATACCCTCTTTGACAGGCTGAAAAAGTCTTTGCCTGAATAATCCGCATGCGCCCAGGCGGCAAGTGCAATCGCCGCCGCGATTTCAGTTGGAATTTTGTTAAATTCCACCACAGACCCCGTTGACTCCCCGCAGCGGCTTGTCTACATCGCCCATCACGACACCTGCCCTGGTGGCGGAATTGGTAGACGCGCTGGTTTCAGGTACCAGTGTTCACAAGACGTGGAGGTTCGAGTCCTCTCCTGGGCACCATTCGTCGCAGCTAAGCCCCTGTTTTTCTTAGGAAAAATGGGGGTTTTTGCTTTCTTGATCCCCCTAAATATCCCCCTTGGGTGCTTTGCTTGCCGCAGATCCGACCCCCTATGTTAATTTTGCAATTGCGAAAAGTTTTGGATGGGGTCAGGTCTGGCTTCCAAAGTTTGAGCGATCAGAGGCCCCCCCCTGCGACAACTGCGACATTTGCGACATTGGGGGGGCGGAAGCCTCAGGAGATATGGGCAAAAGTTGGTGACGCTTGATCAGGCGGCAGCTTGAAGTTGGCGGATCCCGTCTCGGCACTCAATCCCTTGGATGATCTCGGGTACCCGCTCCATTATCGAAGCCGCATCCCATTTGAATCAATGGTCATGTTCATCACGGCCCACTCGCCATATTCACTTGGATCCAAGCCATAGCCATTTTGCCCACATAGGACGATAGCTGTGCGAGCCACCTGAAAGGCGATCTGCGCTGATGTCAGGGAGCCACCAGAAAAGCTCATCATCTTGATACTTTGAACATTGGGCTTGGCGTCTTCTGACATCTCAAACTGAATTCCGACTGACGTATTTAACACTTCATCTGACATGTTGCTTGTGTTTAAGCATTCGTTAATTGCCGAGCTCAAACCTGCGATCCCCGCTTGGTTGATTGGGAGCTCTTTTGGTGGCTCCTGCGGCTCAGGAGAAGCTTCTGGCAAAGCGGCGGCAGGGGCATCGACGTCTGCTTGAACCTCTGAATCAACTGGGTTCGATGTTGCATCAAGTGCTAGTTCAGCGAACAGCTTACAGGTGCTTCCGTCATCCGTGCTTGTTGGATCTGATAAGTTTTGCGTCAGTTTAGCATAGTATATTTTTGCGAGTGATTGAATTTCTTCGCGAAGCTGTAGCTGCACTGTGGTGCTTTCAGCGTTAGGGAACTCTTTCAACCTATGTGACAATGCCACCTTTGCCAGTGCATCTATTTTCAACGAGAGGTCTACTGATGCTAGCGTCCATGCCAGTGCTTCAAGAGGTGGTAGATTGCTTGGTGCATCTTTATCAAATCCCGCAATCAACTTAGCTCCCAGTACAAGTCCAGCGCAGCGCATATAGGGATATGAGTTTTCTTGCTGATCTAATGGCAGTGCGAGGTAATCAGAGAGCGGGGTGAGTTGCTGGCTTTGTGCGGCACCTGATGATGACACAAGCATCAGAACCAAGGCTGCACTGCGGATAAACATGAACATTAAATTCTCCTAGGCGGCGGATGCCAACAATAATCCGACCAAAACGCAGAGCATCAGCGTTTGCAAGTTTTACGTCTCGAAAAGCACCAGCCCAGAAGGCCATAAAAAAGGGCTGCCCCCCCGCGACAACTGCGACATTGGGGGCGGTTGCGCTGAAAATCCCTCACATCTCTATTTTAGAAGGGCGAGGAACAGATTTTGCGATAGTCTGAATATTTTTGACGGTAGCGATCGGATAACATTTTCATCTTTTTCTTTGATACCCTACTTGTAGTATGAGAGCGAAGGAGATTGTCAGATGAAATTGTCGGACCGCGCGCAGCTGCACATCATGGACCGTGAAGCAGAAGAGCAGATCAACGCCTTTCGAAAGACCGCAAATGATCGTAAGCGGTCAGTGTATTGGATTGGCTTTCTCGGTGGAGCCATTTCTTCCAATAGAATTGAAGAGGGGGAGGAAGAAGCCCTTCTTGCTGAAGCTGACAAGTTCCGTGAGTTTTTTGACGATCCAGATGCTGACGATCTTGCCGAAGACTTGCGTGCCAAATGTTTTTCGTCAGAAGCCGACATGATGATACAGATCTCCAGATTTATTCAAGAGAAGCGTCAATCACTAGAGCAGGAATCTGCTTACTCCGAAACAGATGAAATGAATGAGTTTCTTGGCTTTTGCGCAGGAATTATTTGTGATGGGGTAATACTTGAAAATGAAGCACAAGCCATCCTGAACCGCTTCAAGGAATCGGACGTGCTCATGACGTCTGCATTATTTTTACAGCTTCGACGCGCTATTGAAGCGGCATTGGAAGACCAGATTCTGACAAAAGAAGAATCCGAAGACGTTCGCGAATGGATCGCTCAACTTGTTGGGGACGGATTTGTAGACACCGGAATTCCAAACATTGGCACCGTGTTACGTCTCGATGATCCGATCACAGATCCTGATGAATTGACGCTTCACGGCGCTCACTTCGTCCTTACAGGCCCGATGAAGTTTGGAACTCGAACTTTCATTCAAGCTGAGATTGAACGGGTTGGCGGAGTTTGCGATCCTAGAACAACACAGCGCACAGATTATCTTGTTGTATCGTCTGAGGCATCCCGTCATTGGCGCACGACGCATTTCGGCACAAAAATCGAGCGCGCAAAGGAGCTTATTGAAGAGGGCCACAAATTGCGGTTTGTATCTGAAGACGCTTTAGCGAAGGCGATTTATGCCTTCGATGCCCCAAAGGAATAGTTTTGCTTCGATAAACTACAGCATGCCGATTTATGAAGGTGCGCTTAGCGATCAGAGGTCCCCCCCCCGCGACAACTGCGACATTTGCGACATTGGGGGGGCGGAAGCCTCAGGAGTGACTGACATCAGCGCCCATGTCTGAAAACTTGACGGTAGAGGAGGATGTCTATGTCAGATAATTGGGACTTCGTTGCAATTGTTCTGTTCAGCGCCGTAGCGCTTGTTTTCCTCCTTGCGAACCAGCTCTCCACAATTAAGAAAAAGCAAGAACGCGACGAGTTGGAATGGCAACGCATTCAGGCTCGAAAAAAAGAAACAGAGCTGCGAAAGCTGCAAGAGAAAAACACTCTGAAAATCGAAAACGAGACGCATAATGAACGACCAAAGACGGCCCACGCGCCAAACCGAACCGAGTTTCAAGTTCCGGTGATTTCTAAGGCATACGAAGATATCGAATGTATAAAGATACCAACAACTTTCAATAATCTGCGTCCGGTAAGCGGTAAGTTTGAGCACAAGGACGAGTTCAGTAACATCTATTATGATGTCGATTTAGACAAGCAAACATGCACTTGTGACCGTTTTGTTGGTGGTAAAAATTGTTTCCCACCAAACCATTTAGGCCGCATCTGCTCTCACCTGTGCAATGAGATGAATAAGCAGCATTCCTTTGATGACCTGCACCACCTCGCGCGCACAGCCTGTTTTCTAGCGACCCGCGAAGAAACGAGATCTGCATACGCCATCAAGCATCAAGACCTTCCGTTGATGTATATCATCGTCGGGAAGAATGACGATTGGATCAACATCTATTCGCGCGAAAAGCTTGCCAAGCAATCCGTCTATGAGGCCAGTGGTGATTTTGAGCGGTTTGGTTGGAGCTGCACTGAAAAACGATGGTCTTATGGCGTCGGAAATCCAGGTGCGT
This sequence comes from Cypionkella sp., assembly GCA_023255415.1. Classification (GTDB taxonomy): domain Bacteria; phylum Pseudomonadota; class Alphaproteobacteria; order Rhodobacterales; family Rhodobacteraceae; genus Cypionkella. Next base: position 44,896 of record JALRIN010000021.1, read on the forward strand.
CGCTCCTCAGGCATTTCCTAAAAGCCATTGATGCACCAGCTGATCTCGACAGGATAGCAACACCAATTACTATGAGTACAGAGCCTGAGGCGGTAAGGCGCAAGCTCTCAGAGCGAAGCGACCCTAGGAAGAACCCAAATGTCTTGGCTGAGCAATTTGGTCCAGCAGTGGACGCATGGGAAATTCCAGAAAGCTTTCCCACTTACGCAATCTCTCTCAGGATTGCCCTCAAGTTTCGGTATGTCGATCACAAGGGGCAAGATAGTCGCAGAACTGTTAATTTGAAGGAAATCCAGTTCTATGGAAACGAAGGTGAGTTCATCTATGGCGAGTGCCGGATGCGGCACGCTGGTCGGACGTTCAAGACTTCACGAATGTGGGATGTGACTGATGCGGATACCGGCGAAATCATTGAGGACGTCTCCAAATACTTGAAGGCGGCATACGAAGACAGTTCGTTGGGACGGCTGAGGGAGTGGTTTGTTGAGTTTGAACGGATTGGGAAGGCATGGCTTTTCCTTCTTAAAGCAAACAAGAAGCCCGGGGAGTATGAATACGGGGTGCTAAAAGAGGCGTTTTCTCACATTCTCGGTGGAAGCCAAGTCACCACGAGAGACATTCAAGATCTCTACGAAAACACAAAGGTGACGACCCCTGCTGGCTTTCAAAAGCTCGTTGGCGGAATCAAGACGCATCACAGCGAATGGACAGTCATGTTTGCTACAGTTTGTCATAAGCTTGTGAAGGTGAAAGCTAATCCCAATTTTGCTGACGAAGCGGCCTTGAACTATGTGTTGAGCAAAATCCCATTGAAGGATTGAGCCAGCTTCCAATGTGGATGCCCACCGAAGGGGTGGGCTTCAACATTTATCACTAGGGGCTTGGAGGTAGCCTCAGAACCCCCTTACTATTCGCCAAGCCTCCTTGCAGGATCGACCCTGCACCACCGTTCCAGCTTCAAGACGCTCAAGCCAACCGTGCTCCTCTAAAATGCGAAGCGCTTCCTTTACCTTATTTGTGTCTCGCAGAGCGTTGGGGCCAGCATTGACCACGTCGCGCGGCGTCACTTCATCTTTGGTGAAGGTTTCCAGAAGCCATTTGCGCAGCGTCTCGGCCCGGTCGATCTGGATGGACACAAGCGCCGCGCTTGCAAGCCGCGAAGCTTCTGAAAGGTAGAAGCGTGCGAGGTCAATCGCGTCGGTCATGTCGTTAGCTTCCACCTTCACGGCAAAAAGGTTGCGCCAAAGCGTTAGAACCCCAGCAATTCGTGCCGCCTGTTCTGCCGCCTTTGAAGCCGTGCCGGTTAGGTGCGCAAAGGTCCCGCCAGCCAATTGCGCGATTTCGGTTTCATCTGAAAATCTGACCAAGAGCGCGCGAGCTTCGGTCGAAAGCGCCAGCGTTCGCGGTTTTAATTCACGGGTTTCAGAATCCATTGGCATATCGGTTTCTAGGATATCCCGCAGCCGACCGGCGAAGCTTGCTAGGGCTATGTCATTGCGTTGGCCATTGGCATGAAGCCTTGTTCCGATTGCGCTGGGCGGCTCGCAGATCAAGAAGCGGGGGAGAAAGCCAGTATCGGCTGCCAGTGGATCCGCCATGAACCCGCGCGCCACGCTGGGTTGAACCATCAGGTGAATTGCCAGCCGCCGCCCGAATAGCGTCGAGTGCCCATCCCCGGCGCGCGTGCGCCGAATAGGGTTCCCCTGCCAAAGGTCATTAAATGCCGCCAGCGTCTTTTGCCTGTTCTCCGAGTTCATCGCGTGACCGCCCAGGAACTGACCACCTTCATCTGAAAAGAGTCCAAGGCTCGGTTGGCCAAATGCAAATAGCTTTGTCAGTCCCTCAAAGGTTGGCTCGGTCACGGTTCGATCAGCCGAAGGCGGCTGTATTGGCTCCGGCCCCAGCGCAGCAAGATCGGCTTGGGCAGCCGTGCGCTTTTCCCCTTTGTTCTTTTTGGCTTCCAAAAGGATTCGTTCCTTTTCACCTTTCCAGAGCGCATGTGCATTCGTCCATTTCAGCATCTCTTGACCCTGGGCTTTGGCTTGCTCCCGTTCATAAGTGCGCAGCGCCGCCATCAGGGGCGCGTCGCAAGCCGATTTTCGCTCTCCACTGCGCGCAATTGTCAGGGCGTAAAGCGAAGTCGGGCGCGGCCCGCCCAGCGTGTCCACATCGGCAAAGCCTTGCACAGCCAAGCTTGCCACCGCCAAAGCGGATTGCGCAGGTATTGCCATTGGGGCTTGGGTCATGCCTTGCACGGCTTCCACAGCCGCGCGTAGGGGCCCGAGAGCGTGAACCGGATAAGCCTCGCCATGTGGAAGTTCGCGCATTAGCGGTTGCGGCCCCTCTGGGGTAAATGGGATGGGTTGGAGCGCGTTCATGCGGTTTCCCCTTTCATTGCTAAAATGTCATTCCAGTCTCGGCCATCTGGGGAAGGTAACAGCGACACTGCCCAGCCCAGCGCGTGCGCGCGTTCTGCCAGAGCATGCCCAGCTTCGCGGCCCGGCTTGTCGCCGTCGGTCGCGATGGTTAGGCGTCTCGGTTGCGGGGGCAGGTGCAAGCCGCGAATGCCTGAAGTGGATAAGGCGGCCCAGATCGTCGCAGGCCGTGCCAGAAGCCCGCTGGCAAGGCTTAACGCGGTTTCTATTCCCTCTGCCACAACCAGCGGCCCAAGCCCGCCAGTGAGCCGCACAGCGCCCCCAGCGGTAGCGCCCAGCATTGCCTTCGCAGGCTCCACATCCGCTTTCCCCGAGCCATCCGGGCGCAAATAGGTGCGATGCACCGCCGCCATGCCGGCACCCTCCACCAGCGCCACCAAAGCCGGATAGCGCTTTGCAGTCGGACCGTGCCAGGTCTCTGGGTGAAACCGAAGGCTATCAGGAAGTGAGCAAATGATCCCACGGCCCCGCAAGTAAGTTTCGGCCAGCGTGCCTGTTATAGGGTTGGCTTCCATCCAAAGCCCCTTGGCTTGCTCTGCCCGCTTTTCGGCTTCGGCCTTCTGTTCGCGTTCGCGCTGGGCAAGGGTTGCAGCATTCGGGGGCGTATAGTCACCAGATCGCAGACCAAGCGCCGAAAGAATGTCCGTGAAGGCGCAGAGTGATTTCTTACAGTTCAAGATAAGCCGCCCATTCGATCCATCCGCAAGCGTCAGGGCAGCTTGGTCGCGCCTTCCGTCTGGCTGGCATATGGGGCAAGCCGCCGTGCCGTAGCGGCCATGCCAGCGCCCGCCCAGCGCCATTGCGAGCCCTTTTGCGCCTTGGTCAGACCCGTTCAAATGTGCTAAGGTTATAAAGCCCGCCGCAGTCGCATAGCGGCTCCCTTTCCCCGGTAGCGTCACAAGCGCGCCGGGGTTTTTGTTTTGCCCGCCCATCATATCAAGCGGCCTTATTGCGCAGGGCGCGCAAGTGGGCTTCCACATCGCCTTCCGGCCAGTAAAGCTTAGCGCCCAGCTTCATAGGCTTGGGCAGCCGCCCCGCCGCCAGATCAACATAGATTGCGGACCGTGAGCGACCGCCAAGCTTTGCGCGCAGTTCGGTCAAAGTGAGATAGGTTTGCATTTTGCACCATCCTTTTTGGTTTCAGGTGGTGCAAACGTGCCCGTTCAAGCGCGTTCGCGCTAAGCTGGGCTTTGGTGCCGCGCTGTCACTTATCTTGTGCCAGCGCTTCGCGAAGCCATTTTGCGGACGCCATCGGCGTTTCGCCTTGGTGAATTTGCAGCAGCTCGGCAAGCCGCTCAAAGCCAGATAGGTCGGCAAAACTTGGCTCCATTTGGCCCATCTTCCAGCCATTCGAAAGCCTTGCTCCAGCGCCTTCCAGAGCCGTGAATGTATCGCGCGCCAGCGCCTTCCGGCTTTCTGCTTCCGTCATAATTTCGCGTCGAAGCGGTTGAGCGTCGCGCACAATCAAAGACAGAAACATGATTTCTTTTACTGCGCGGTCGAGGTGTTGCAACACCCCAGTAATAATCCCAGCCTTTCCAGTCGAAGAAACATTGTCAGCTGCTTCCGCTAAAAAGTCGCGGTCAATTTTCAGCAGCCCCGAAAGCGCGTTTTCGATGCCCTTTTCTGCGTCGCTTTTCCGCCTTTTCCAGCCGCGCTTATCGTTTTTGTTGTCATTGCCCCGCGTTACTTCCAGATCCGCTAGGCGTTCACCGTGAAGCGCGAAGGCGTTGCAGATTTCGCGCCACGCGCCCTCCGATATCGCCGCCCCGAATTCGTCTGCCGCTTCTTCACGCGAAGTCGGGGGCTGCACCACCATCCGTCCACGCGCCCCAAATGCCGCCGCCATTAGTGGCCTCCGTGTCGCAGTTGTCGCAGTTGTCGCAACGGGGGGGGGGTCGGTTTTGTCGGTTTTGTCCCGCGCCATCACCGTGCTCCCACCAGCTTGACCACCTGCCCAGCGCCGCCTGTTACATGATCGGCCCAGCGTTCGGTCAGCATCCGCCTTTGGTCAATCCAATCGGTGCGCCTATATGCCCGAACCACGCCGCTGTCGGTCGAGTGCGCAAGCATTGCTTCCGCTACTTCATGCGGTGCGTCGGTTGCTTCGGCCAGCCAAGTGCGCAGTGAGGTCCGAAAGCCATGCGGGCGGGCTTCCAGCCCCCGCCGTTCCATCATCCGTGAAAGGGTCATGTCAGATATCACGCCGTGCTGAGTGTTTGAGAAAAGAAAGCCATTTCGGGCATGGGGGCGGGCAAGGTCAATCACGCGCTGGGCTTCGGCTGAAAGGGGCACGCGGAAAGCTTCGGTTGTCCCCTTCCGCCCCTTCATATTCTCGGCAGGTATTGTCCAAATATCGCCTTCGATCTGTTCCAGCCGTAAAGTGCGCAAGGGGCTTGAGCGGACCCCTGTTAGAATGGCAAGCCGTAAAGCCAAATGGGTTAGCGTCGGTTCATCAAGGCTTGCGTAGAAAGCGGGCACTTCCCCCCAAGCCATTGCGGGGATGTTCTTTGAAACGTGACGGGTTTTCCCCAAGAGCGCCTTAGCCTTTTCGGTGGCTTGCAAATCAACATCCAAGCCCAGCGCAGCTGCGTGCTTCAAAACGATTGAAAGCCGGTTCATAGCCTTGCGGGCAGTATCGGCTTTGTCGTGCCAGATCGGCGCAAGACAGTCGCGAATGTCTCTTTGGTCCAGATCCGTAACCGGCACTTTGCCAAGCTTCGGTAGAACGTGAAGGGTCAGAGGTGAAAGCCACCGGCCCGCTGTTCCATCCCCCTTCAATTCTGCTTTACGGGATTCGAAAGCATCAGCCGTTAGAATTGCCAAAGTGATATCTTCGCGCCGCGCTGCCCGTTCTTCGGCTTCACGTTCCTTTATTGGGTCACGGCCAGCCGCAGCCAATTTGCGCCAGCGTTCCGACACTTTCCGCGCATCTGCCAGCCCAAGCGCCGGAAAGCCGCCCAAGCCCATTTCTCGCCGTCTCCCGTGAACCGTCACGCGCAGCACCCATTGCGCGCCACCATCTTCGCGAACCACCAGCCAAAGCCCAGCGCCATCGCAGTGTTTGCCAGTCGGGGGGGATTTCATAAATCCGGCTGTAAGCCTGTTCGTTGCCCGCATTTTGCATCCCCCTAAATATCCACCCTACCTTGCGGGATAAGGCCGGACAGGGCAAGACAGCTTCGGACACATTCCCCAAATAAAATAGGGGGATAGAATCGAAAATGGACAATTAAAAACAAGTAAAAACAAAGAGTTGGTGCCTCTCCTGGGCACCACTTGTCGCAATGAAAGCCCTGTAACCTTAACTGGTTACGGGGTTTTTTCTTGTCTTGGGACCATTTCCGGGACCGCTTTCAGGACCACTTGGGTCAGAAACTGGTCCAAGATCGTCAGGTCTGGCGAGGCATTTTCACTTGCCTCAGCCTAGGTTGGGAGGGAAACTCTCACGCATGGAAAACCCCGTGGCCCTTAAACTTCCCCGCTATATGTTCCGGCGTGCCAATGGCTCGTTCCGCTACAAACGCAACGTTCCGAAAGAGTTGCGCAGCATTATCCCCAAGGCGACCGTCTACCGCCAGCTGGGAGCCACCTATGATGATGCGATCAGGGCGCTGCCGAAGGTTCATGCAGAGATCGAGGCGCTGTTCGATCAGGAACGCCGCACCACAGATGACCAACGTGCCAGAAGCCTGGTCCGGGAACGCTTAGGCGAGCGGCACGAGTCGATGTTCCTCGCCGGGGTGGTCGAGCCAGAGTGGGATGTGTTCGATGACTTTCAGGAGTTAGCAGAAGACACCGAAGGCCGTGTCCCCCTGGGCGTAACGCGTCAGTTGAAG
>JALRIN010000022.1:0-10206 GCA_023255415.1 Cypionkella sp.
AACTATCTGGGCAAGCCGCGCGATGTGATGACGCTTGCGCATGAGCTTGGCCACGGCGTGCATCAAGTGCTGGCGGCAGGCCAAGGCGAATTGCTATCCGCGACGCCGCTGACATTGGCCGAAACCGCATCGGTTTTCGGCGAGATGCTGACCTTCCGCAAGCTCTTGGAAGGCGCCAAGACCAAGGCCGAGCGCAAGACGCTGCTGGCGGGCAAGGTCGAAGACATGATCAACACCGTCGTGCGCCAGATCGCCTTTTATGATTTTGAATGCAAACTGCACGCCGCACGCGCCGAAGGCGAGCTGACCCCCGATGACATCAACGCGCTTTGGATGTCAGTGCAGGCGCAATCCTTGGGCGACGTCTTTGATTTCATGGATGGATACGAGACCTTCTGGGCCTATATCCCGCATTTCGTGCATTCGCCGTTCTATGTCTATGCCTATGCCTTTGGCGATGGTCTGGTGAACGCACTTTACGCCGCCTACGAGGGCGGGCTGCCTGATTTTGAAGAGAAATACTTTGATATGCTGAAGGCAGGCGGATCAAAGCACCACAAGGACTTGCTGGCGCCTTTTGGCTTGGATGCCAGCGACCCCAAGTTCTGGGACAAGGGCCTGTCGATGATCGCGGGCTTTATTGACGAGCTGGAGGCGATGGAGGACTGATCCCCAAGGCCGCAAAATCGGCTGCCGCTGCTTGCATGCGCTGCAACAGCGGCAGCCACATCACATCGCCGCCGCGCAGGTGCTGGTCGAAAAACCAATGCACAAAGGCCTGATAGGGCCAGTCAAAGCTTAGCGCATGGGCAAGCGCTGCGGGCCAGTCTTGCGGGCTTTGCACGGTGACGGCACAGGGGTGCAGATCGGATTTCCCAAACAGGATCGCGGGTTTTTTGTGCAACATCGCCTCGATGGCCACTGACGAACAGATCGAAACGCAGACCGCCGCGGCCTGCAGAATATCGTGCAGATTGGCCTGTGTCACCAAAACCTGCGGCTGTTTCCGTGCCAGCCAATGCAGCAACATCACGGTTTCCGGCCCCTGATTGCGCGGATGCGGCTTGACCACAACGGGGCGTCCCGCAGCGCCTGCGATCACGGTTTGCAGCATGGCTTGGGTGGACATGAACCGCGCCGCCTCAACGGGTTCGGACCAATCTTGCAAGAACACCGCAATCGCGCCTTTGGGCAGCGTGCTGTGCTCTTGCGGCTGCTCATAGCGGCTTAGGCGCGGGCGCACATAGCGCTGGTGCAGGGTCTGAAAGCGGCGCGCGGCGGTGGCCTCGGGCACCGCCTTGGGATCAAAGCTGGCGCGATTGCTGCGGCTTTGAAAATACACCCCTTCGGGATCGAAATAGAAATAGGGCAAAAGATAGGCAACGGCGGTGTTCAAAACACAAGCCCCCGTGCCGCCGCCGTTGTGCACAAAATGAAAATCCGCGCCCTGCGGCAGATCTTGCAACGCGCGCAGATCGCGGTAGCGCAGGGTGACTTCGGCCCCGCGCGCCTGAAACCCCCGACGCAGCACCTGATAAAGTGGCGGGATCTGCAGGTCGCCCAACAGATGCCGTGGCAGATGAAAAACGATCTGCCCTTTTGCCATCATAGCGTGATCTCGACGCCCTTTGCGTAAACCTCGTCCATCATCGCTTGGGTGCCGCGCACGAATTCCAGCGGGCAGGCATAGGGCTCTTGACCAAGTGCTGCGCGTCCAAAGGCTTCGACTTGCAGCACATATTGGTTCACGCCAGCAAAGCGCTCGGTGGTGACGCGGTTGCCGTTTTGATGCAGGCTGACAGCGGCCAGATCGTTGACATTGGCGTTAAACGGCCCGCCATCCAGCCGCACCATGCCCTTATCGCCCTGAAAGGTCACGCTCTGGCGGTTGTAAAGCCGCATCGAGGTCATCGAGTTATAGGTGAACTTGCCATGCGGCCCCGCCATAATGCCCGCCACTTGCGCAAAGCTGTCGATGCCATTGTCCATGATCAGCCGCGCCGAGATGTCGACAGGTTCAGACGAGGTCACAAAGCGCGCCGAGCCAAAGGTATAAACCCCAATGTCGCGCAACGACCCGCCGCCTGCGTCTGGGCGGTTGCGGATGTTTTCCATGTCGTGCAAGCAAAAGGAAAACTGCGCATCGACGTGGCGCAGCTGGCCAATCTCGCCCGCCTCGACCCAAGCCTTGGCCTTTTGCCACTGCGGATGATGCACGATCATATAGGCCTCGGCGGCCAGCAGACCGCTGGCGTCACGCGCGGCGATAATCTGGTCAATCTCGCTTGCCTGCATGGCGATGGGCTTTTCGGTCAGCACATGCTTGCCCGCCGCCAGCGCTTTCAGCGACCATTCCACATGAATGTGGTTCGGAAGCGGGATATAGACCGCGTCAATGTTGGGGTCGGCCAGCAGCGCGTCATAGCTGGAATGCACGATCAAATCTGGGCAAAACGCCTGAAATCCAACGGCTTTTTCCGGGCTAGAGGTGGCAAGCGCCACCAGTTTCGCGCCCTTGGCGGCATGAATCGCCGGTGCCATGTGATTAAGCGCGAAATTCGCAGCCCCCAAGATTCCCCAACGCATAACCTTCATAGCCCGCCTCCCCTACTGTTCGCGGCAGGCTAGCCTTTGCCCGATGTCTGCGCAACGGGGCTTAGTCTTCGGCAGGCTCGACGGCTGCGGGTTTTCGCAATAAGCTATAGCCGATTGCGCCAAGATAGGCCAAATCGAGCAAAACCAGCGTGGTCCAAGGATAGGTCAGCAGCGCGGCCACCAGCCCCACAAAGGCCAGAATGACAAAGCTGACCGTTTCGGCATAAATCGTGGCGCGTTTGAACGAGGGGGTGCGGAACCGCCCCACCATCAGCGCGCCCACGATCACCATCCACAGCGCCACCGCCCAGATTGCCACGGGCTGGCCGCCGTCAAAGGAATAGGCCAGAAAGATCGGCAATAGCACCAAAAGCGCGCCCGCAGGCGAGGGCACGCCTTGAAAGCTGTTGGAATCATTCTCGGGCTGGCGGTTGCTGACGTTAAAGCGCGCCAGCCGCAGCAGGCAGGCCACCGCATAGACCAAACAGGCGATCCAGCCTTCTGACCGCATGCCCTGGAACGCCCAAAGATAGGTGATCAGCGCCGGGGCCACGCCAAAGTTCACCAGATCGCACAGGCTGTCCAACTCGGCGCCCATGTCGCTTTGGCTTTTCAAAAGCCGCGCCATCCGCCCGTCCAGCCCGTCCAGCACCGCCGCCACCAGGATCAGCGCCACCGCCATGCCAAATTGCCCCGCAATCGCAAAGCGCACCGCTGTCAGCCCCGAACACAGCGCCGCAATGGTCAGGAAATTCGGCAAAAGCTGCACCAGCGGCAGCTTTTTGCGCCTTTGGCGACCTTGGGGCTGCACGTTCATTCCGAGATTGCCGTGCGACGCAGCAGGTCGCGGTCCAGCTCTGCCAGAACGGTTTCGCCTGCGATCATGGTTTGGCCCAGCGCCACCAGAGGCTCGACGCCTTCGGGCAGATAGACATCCAGCCGCGAGCCAAAGCGGATCAGGCCAAAGCGCTCGCCAGTGCGCAGGCCTTGGCCTTCGCTGACAAAGGGCACGATGCGGCGCGCCACAAGACCGGCAATCTGCACCACGATCAGATGACGACCATCGGGCAGCTCCAAAAGCAGGCTGTTGCGTTCGTTATCACTCGAGGCTTTGTCCATCGCGGCATTAAAGAATTTGCCGGGACGGTAGGCCATTTTCACCAAACGCGAAGCAATCGGCGTGCGATTCACATGGCAGTTAAACACCGACATGAACACCGATACCCGGGTCAATTCGGCGTGGCCCACGCCCAATTCAGGCGGTGGCACCGCGCGTTCGATCAGGCTGACAATGCCATCAGCGGGCGAAACGATCAGCCCGCGCCCCTGTGGAATAGCGCGCTTTGCATCGCGGAAAAAGTAATAGCACCAAACCGTTAGACCAACACCGATCCAGCCCAGCGGGTCCCAGATCATAAACAGCACCAGCGTGATCGCGGCAAAGATCGCGACGAACTTATAGCCCTCGCGGTGCATGGGTTTGATGAATGTTTCTAGCATCGTCATAAAAATCGCCCCTTGGCTTGGTCGCACAGTCCTAGCCTTTGCCGCGACAGGGTGCAACCGTCGGGCCAAACTGACCCGACGCAAGTTTAGGCTGGCACCACCATGCCCTTGGTTTTGGCCAGCTCGCGCATCCGCTCTTGCAGCTTTTCAAAGGCGCGCACTTCGATCTGTCGGATGCGTTCGCGGCTGACGCCGTAGATTTCCGACAGTTCTTCCAAGGTGATCGGGGTTTCCGACAGACGGCGCTTGTGCAGCACGTCGCGCTCGCGCTCATTCAGCACGGTCATGGCGTTTTGCAGCAAACTCATGCGGATGTCGAATTCGTCGCGCGCCTCGTAATCGCCGGCCTGATCGCTGTCTTCATCTTCCAGCCAGTCCTGCCACTGCGTCGCGCCCTCGCCATCCGATCCGACAGTGGCATTCAGCGACGAATCCCCCCCCGAAAGCCGGCGGTTCATCGAGATCACCTCGTCTTCGGTGACATTCAGTTCGGTGGCGATTTTGGCGACGTTTTCGGGGCGCAGATCGCCTTCTTCCAGCGCGCCGACCTTGGCTTTGGCCTTGCGCAGGTTAAAGAACAGCTTTTTCTGCGCCGAGGTGGTGCCCAGTTTCACCAGGCTCCAGGACCGCAGGATATATTCCTGGATCGAGGCGCGAATCCACCACATGGCATAGGTCGCCAGGCGAAAACCCTTTTCAGGGTCAAAGCGTTTGACCGCCTGCATCAGCCCGACATTGGCTTCGGAAATCACCTCGGCCTGCGGCAGGCCATAGCCGCGATAGCCCATGGCGATTTTCGCGGCCAAGCGCAGATGCGAGGTGACCATTTTATGCGCGGCTTGGCTGTCTTGGTGGTCAACCCACCGTTTTGCCAGCATATATTCTTCTTCAGGTTCCAGCAGCGGAAACTTGCGGATTTCCTGCATATAGCGGTTTAGCCCCTGTTCGGGGCTGGGTGCTGGTAGGTTTGCATAGGTGCTCATCGTGACGCTCCCTTCTTTTCCGGTGCGATTTCGCCCCCGGGCAGACGAATTTAAACGTGCTTAAACGCGCCTTCAAGACACATCCTGCACATTTATCTTAACGCCAGATGAACATGGATCGGTCTCAATGTAAGATTTATGTCAATCTCTTCACGCTTATGTCAGCGCAAAGCTGCGATCAGCGCCGCCATATCGGCAGGCAGGGGTGAGGAAAACTCCAGCATCTCGCCCGTCACCGGATGCACAAAGCCCAAAGTCGCCGCATGCAGCGCCTGGCGCGCAAAGCCCATGCCCAGCTCGGCCGCCTCTTCGCCATAAAGCTTGGGCGCCAGCCTGCGCTTGCCGCCATAGGTCTGATCCCCCAAAAGCCCGTGACCGGCATAAGACATATGCACCCGGATCTGATGCGTGCGCCCGGTTTCCAGCCAGCATTCCACCAGACTTGCGCCGCCCTTCAGATCTTCGATCACCCGCGCGCGGGTCACCGCATGGCGGCCTTGATCCCAAACCACGGCCTGGCGCTGACGGTCGGTCTTGTGGCGCGCCAGATGGGTGGCGATTTTCAAGATGCCGCCAGCTTCAAAACTGACGCCGCGCATGCCGCGCAGGCGGGGGTCGCTGGCGGCAGGCACTCCGTGCACCACCGCAAGATAATGGCGGTTGACGCTGTGATCTTCAAACTGGGCCGCAAGCCCGTGATGCGCGCGGTCGGATTTGGCCACCACCAACAGGCCGGTGGTGTCTTTATCAATGCGGTGCACAATGCCCGGACGCCGCTCGCCGCCGATGCCCGACAGCGTGTCGCCGCAGTGATGCAACAGCGCGTTGACCAAAGTGCCCGAGGGCGTGCCGGGGGCGGGATGCACCACCATTCCCGCAGGTTTGTCGATGACGATCAGATCGCCATCTTCCCAGATCACCGAAAGCGGAATGTCTTCGGCCATGGTTTCCACATCTGCCGCAGGCGCAAGCCGCAGGCTATAGACCTGCCCTTCGACCACCTTGGCTTTGGGGTTGGTCACCGCGATGCCGTCCAGAAAAACATCGCCCTCGTCGATCATTTTCATCAAGCGCGAGCGCGACAGCGCGGCTTGCTCTGGCACTGCGGCCGCAAGCGCCTTATCAAGACGTGCGGGCGCATCTTCGCCGATCTCCACCTCAAGCTGCCCCTGTGGGGTATCTTCGTCATCAAAAGGGCCTGCCATGACCGATACTCCTGAAGAGCCAAGGCTGCCGCCCTCGCTGCGTTTGTTAAAGGCTTTGGTGATCGTGCTGATGATCACCATGATTTTCGGTGTCATAACCGTCGTCGGCCTGCTTGTCACCCGCATGCCCGATGCAAATGCGTCTTTGCCGGTTTTGCCACCAAACCTGAGCTTGCCTGCCGGCAAAACCGCGCTTGCGGTGACGATGGGGCAAGGCTGGGTCGGGGTGGTGACCGCTGACAACCATTTTCTGCTGTTCAACAGCGCCGGAAACTTGGTGCAAGATCTCACCCTGACCCTGCCCTAAACTCTGCCACCTTTACAGCCTCTGCCGCGCCGTCAGCGACCGGCGCGGGCTTTTTGCTGGCCATAGGTTAAACAAAGCTGAAGCAGCGCGAAGGCAGTTACGACGCCCGCGTGCCATTATCCTGTGCAGACTTGGCCCAAGATGCCAAAACCGGAGGCAGATTCGACCGAAAGGTTAAGTTTGTGTTGCGTCGCGCCGAAAGCGCTGCCCAATATGATCAAAATACAACAGGGAGCGAGTCATCTTGACCCAAGCCAACGCCATAGAAGCACGCAATGTCATCAAAGCCTTTGGCCAAGGCGCATCGCTTGTCAAAGCTTTGGACGATGTCTCGGTTCAGATAAATCAAGGCGAGTTTTTCACCCTGCTTGGCCCCTCGGGCTGCGGCAAGACCACCTTGCTGCGGCTGATCGCGGGCTTCGAGATGCCGACAGACGGGCTGATCTTGCTGGAAGGGGCCGACATCACCTATCTGCCGCCGAACAAGCGGCCGGTGAATACGGTGTTTCAAAGCTATGCGCTATTTCCGCATTTGACCGTGGCGCAAAACATCGGTTTTGGTCTGCAAATGCAGGGCCGCCCCAAGGCCGAGGTGGATAAGACCGTGACCGAGATGCTGGCCTTGGTGAAGCTGGAGGCGCTGGCCGGCCGCAAGACCAGCCAGCTTTCGGGCGGTCAGCAACAAAGGGTCGCCTTGGCGCGTGCTTTGGCGCCCAAGCCAAAGGTGTTGTTGCTGGACGAGCCGCTGTCGGCGCTGGATCTGAAACTGCGCAAGGAAATGCAGGTCGAACTGAAGCGCTTGCAGCTGGAAACCGGCATCACCTTTATCTTTGTCACCCATGATCAGGAAGAGGCGCTGACCATGTCTGACCGCATTGGCGTGATGTCGGCGGGCAAGCTGCAACAGGTCGGCACGCCCAAAGAGATCTACACCCGCCCCGTCAACCGCTTTGTTGCAAGCTTTATCGGAGAGACGAATTTTCTGACCGCCCAGACCGAGGCGGGTGGGGCAAGACTTGCCAGCGGCGATTTTATTGCCGTCGATGGCATGACGGCGGCGGGACAGGTGACGCTGACGCTGCGGCCTGAACAGCTGTCGATCGTGGACCCTGCAACTGCGGGCGCGATTGCGGCCACCGTCAGCTCGCTGGTGTATTTTGGCACCGATACCCATGTGAACATGACGCTGCGCGATGGATCAGAGGTGATCGCGCGGCTGCAAAGCCCGGCTTCGGGCGATGCGGGTCTGCTGGCGGGGCAAGCGGTGGGCATTGCCATCAGCCCAGGGGCTGCCCAGATTGTGGAGGATTAAATGAGCGCCGCAGAACGCGACCAAGACCGCAGCTCGCGCCGAAACGGCTGGTTGCTGTCGACCCCGGCGCTGATTGTGCTGACGCTGTTTGCGGTGGGGCCTTTGCTGATTGTGGCGGTCTATTCGTTTTTGACGCCGGGCAAATACGGCAATGTCGAATGGGCGCTGTCGTTTGAAGGCTGGCGCGGCATTCTTTACACCAAGGATATCTTTGACGACACCTATGGGCTGGCCGATGCCAATCTGACGATCTTTTGGCGGTCGCTGAAATTGTCGATGCTGACCACGCTGACCACCTTTGCGGTGGGCTTTCCCACCGCTTGGTTCATCGCAACCCGCCCGCCCAAGGCGCGGCCGTTGTGGCTGTTTTTGATCACCATTCCGTTTTGGACCAATCTGTTGATCCGCACCTATGCGATGAACGAGGTTCTGCGCACCGAAGGGCTGATGAACACCGTGCTGATGAAACTGGGCGCGATCAGCAGCCCGATCCAAGTGATGTATACCGATACAGCAGTGTTTATCGGCATGACCTATGTCTATCTGCCGCTGATGGTGCTGCCGCTGTTTGCAGCCATCGACCGCTTTGACATGCGCTTGCTTGAGGCGGGCTATGATCTTTACGCCAGCCGTTTGCAGGTGCTGCGCCGCGTCATCCTGCCGATTGTGAAACCGGGGATCATCGCGGGATCGATCTTGGTATTTGTGCCCTCGCTGGGGGCTTACGTCACACCGCGGGTGCTGGGCGGCGGCAAGCAGATGATGATCGGCAACTTTATCGATCTGCAATTTGGCCAAGGCCGCAATTGGCCGCTGGGGGCATCCTTGTCGCTGACGCTTCTGGTGATCGTGACCATAGCGCTGCTGGTCTATGTCAAATACGCCAATAAGGAGAGCGCGCATGGCTAAAGCTTCGTTTTCGGTCTCGGCGCTGCCCGGTTTTGCCACCACGGCGATTTTGGTCTTTGTGGCGCTTTATCTGCCGATCTTCACGCTTGTGGCCTATTCCTTTAACGCCAGCCAATCGGTGGCGGTCTGGGGCGGGTTTTCGCTGGATTGGTATGGCAAGGCTTGGGCCAATGATGCGGTCAAGGCCGCCACCGTGCGGTCTTTGCTGATTGCGGTCTCGGCGGCGGTGATCTCGACCGCGCTTGCCACCATGGCAGCCCTTGGCACCACAAGGCGCAAGGCCTTCAAGGGCCAGACCTTTATCTATGTGATGATCAACCAACCGCTGATGGTGCCCGAAATTGTCACCGCTGTGGCCTTGCTGATCTTTTTTGGCATGATCAAGAAAGCCACGGGCTATCAAGGGCTTGGCTATGTGATTGCCGCGCATTCGGCCTTTTGCATTCCCTTTGCCTATCTGCCGATCCGCGCGCGACTGGAAGGCATGGACATCAGCCTAGAGACGGCGGCGCAGGATCTTTACGCAAGTGCTTGGCAAAGCTTTCGCTATGTCACCCTGCCGATCCTTGCGCCGGGGGTGGCGGCGGGTGCGATGCTGGCCTTTGTGATCAGCCTGGATGATGTGGTGATCACCGAATTTGTGAAATCTGGCGGCCAAGACACCCTGCCCACTTATATGCTGGGCCAAATGCGCCGCCAGCTTACGCCCGAGGTCAATGCGATTTCCTCGATGCTGCTGGCGCTGACCGTGGCGCTGCTGACGGCTTTTTTCTTCCTGACCCGCAAAAACGACTAGAACCGGAGATTGCCCATGAAAAACACCCTGCTTGGCCTGTCACTGCTGCTGTGCTCCACCTCGCTGGCTGCGGCCGAGGAATTGCATCTGTTCAACTGGGGCGATTACACCTCGCCCGAATTGCTGAGCAAATTCGAGGCCGAAACCGGCATTCGTGTCACCACCACCGATTACGACAGCAACGACACCGCTTTGGCGAAAATCTCGGCGGGTGGCACGGGGTTTGATCTTGTGGTGCCTTCGGCGCATTTTGTGCAGATCTACGTCGAAAAGGGGCTGGTGCAAAAGCTAGACCTGACCCGCCTGCCGCATCACGGCAATATCAAGCCTGAATGGATGGATGTCGAATGGGACAAGGGCCGCGAATATTCGATCCCCTGGCAATGGGGCTCGACCGGCATTTCGGTGGATACCGCGGTTTATAGCGGCGATGCCAATACATCCGACATCTTTTTGAACCCGCCAGACGCGCTGAAAGGCAAGATCAACGTCGTGCCCGAGATGAACGAGATCGTCAATCTGGCGGTGATGTGGGCGGGGGGCAAACCCTGTTCCGAAGATGTCGAGGTGCTGAAAAAAGCCCGCGATGCGCT
>JALRIN010000022.1:10216-49790 GCA_023255415.1 Cypionkella sp.
ATGAATGCCAAGCAATATTGGATCTCGATGGATTATGGCACCACCGAGAAAATGGCCAATGGCGAATGGGCGGCCTCGGTGAATTGGTCGGGCGAAACCTTCCGGGCGCGGCTGGCCAATGCCAATGTGGTTTATGGCTATCCCAAGGAAGGCTATCCTTTGTGGATGGATTCGGTGATGCTGCTGTCTGACGCGCAAAACGTCGATGCGGCTTATAAATTTCTTGATTTCATCATGCTGCCCGAGAATGCTGCCCTTATATCGGCCTTCGCGCGCTATCCGAACGGCATCACCGGCGCCGAAGCATTCATGCCCGCCGATATGCAAACCGCCCCCGAGGTGGTGATCCCAGAGGCAAGCCGCGCTGCGGGGCACTTTCTGCCAACCTGTGCTGGCAAGTCGATGGACTATATGACCGCGATCTGGACTGAACTGCAAAAATAAACAAAACCAACAGGGAGACGACAATGAAAAACCTACTCTCCGCGACAGCGCTTTTGCTGGCAAGCACCTCGTTTGGCTATGCCGAAGGCAGCTTGCAGCTGTTCAACTGGGGCAATTACACCGGCCCGAAACTGCTGGAAAAATTCGAAAAAGAAACCGGCATCAAAGTCACCGTCACCGATTACGACAGCAATGACGCGGCCTTGGCCAAGATCGAGGCTGGCGGTTCGGGCTTTGATCTGGTGGTGCCAACCCACCAATATGTGCAGATCTATGCCGAAAAAGGCCTGATCCAAAAGCTGGACCTGTCCAAAGTTCCAAACCACAAAAACATCGCGCCCGAATGGATGGATGTTGATTGGGATAAGGGCCGCACGCTGACCATCCCTTGGCAATGGGGCACCACTGGCATTGCGGTGAACACCTCGGTCTATAAGGGCGATATCAACACCTCGGACATCTTTTTGCATGTGCCAGCAGAGCTGAAAGGCAAGATCAACATCGTTCCCGAGATGAATGACATCGTCAATCTTGCGGTGATGGCCGCGGGCGGCGAGCCTTGCACCGAAGACACCACCATTCTGAAACAGGTGCGCGACGATCTGATTGCAGCCAAGCCAGATTGGATTTCGATGGATTACGGCGCCACCGAAAAGCTGTCGAACAACGATTGGGCGGCTTCGGTGAACTGGAATGGATCGACGATGCGGGTGCGGCTTGCCAATCCGGATGTGAAATACGGCTACCCCAAGGAAGGCTATCCGGTCTGGATGGATTCGGTGGCGCTGTTGTCGGATGCCAAGAATGTCGAAGAGGCCTATACCTTCCTGAACTTTATCGCCGAGCCTGAAAACGCGGCGCTGATTTCGGATTTCGCGCGCTATGCCAATGGCATTGCGGGCTCGGAACCCTTCATGCCCGAAGACATGAAAACCGCGCCCGAGGTGCAGATCCCCGAAGAGTTCAAGGCGGCGGGCAAGTTCATCCCCACCTGCTCGCCCAAGGCGCAGGACTATATGACTGCGATCTGGACCGAACTGCAAAAGTAGGTGATCTGGCGGCGGTGCGGGGGCATCCGCCCCCCCACCATTGCAATAAGCGCTGACGCGCGGGCAAGGGGCCAGTGGCCCCTTGCGGCCTGTTCCGCAGGCGTTTTTTTCCCAATGACTGGAGCCCCGCCTTGGACCTGATCGCGCTGTCTGCTTCTGAGTTGTCCCGCCAGATTGCCGCCCGCAAACTTGCCCCTTCCGAGGTGATGGCAGCCTATCTGCGCCAGATTGCTGCCGTGAATAGCGGGCTGAATGCGATTGTGTCGTTGCGCGACCCTGATGATCTGATGGCCGAGGCGCGTGCCGCCGATGATGCGCCCCATAAAGGCTGGCTACACGGGCTGCCGCTGGCGGTGAAAGACCTTTGCGCGGTCAAAGGGCTGCGCACCACCTATGGCTCGCCACTGTTTGCCGATTTTGTCCCCGCCAAGGATGACCTTTTGGCCGCACGGATGCGCAAGGCGGGGGGGATTTTCATTGGCAAGACCAATACTCCCGAATGGGGCCACGGCAGCCATTCCTTCAACCGCGTCTTTGGCGTCACCCGCAACCCCTATGACAGCAGCCGCACCGCGGGCGGGTCATCGGGTGGGGCAGCCGCGGCGCTGGCAGCCCGGATGCTGCCGGTGGCTGATGGCTCTGACATGATGGGCTCGCTGCGCAATCCGGCCGCCTTTTGCAACGTTTACGGCTTTCGCCCCAGCTGGGGGCTGGTGCAGCCGGATTCCGAGGGCGACAGCCATCTGGCAACGCTTGCCACCGAAGGCCCGATGGCGCGCACGATCGAAGACATCGCAGGGCTGCTGGCGGTGCAGGCCGGCGTGAACCCCGAGCTGCCCTTTGGCCGCCAAGCGCAAGACTATAGCGCCCTGAACGGCGATCTGCGCGGCAAGCGCATCGCTTGGCTGGGCGATTGGGGTGGCGCCTATGCGGTAGAGCCTGGGATCCTTGATCTGTGCGAAGTAGCCCTGACGGTGTTTCGCGATCAGGGCGTGGTGGTCGAGGCCATTGCCCCGCCCTATCCCGCCGAAAAACTGTGGCAGGCCTGGACCACTTTGCGCGCGATGCTGAATGCGGGCAGTTTCAAGCCGATCTATGACGATCCGGCCAAACGCGCCGAATTGAAACCCGAAACCCTGTGGGAAATCGAGCAAGGCAGCAGCCTAAGCGCACAAGCGGTTTACGAAGCCAGCGTCATCCGCTCGCGCTATTACGCCAAGATGGCGCGGCTGTTTGACAGCTATGATGCGGTGGTTTTGCCCACGGCGCAGGTCTGGCCGTTTCCGACCGAATGGCGCTGGCCGCAAAGCATTGGCACGCGCGCGATGGACACCTATCACCGCTGGATGGAGGTTGTGATCCCGATCAGCCTGATCGGCCTGCCTGCGCTGTCGCTGCCAGTGGGATTTGGCGCGCAGGGCCTGCCAATGGGGATGCAGCTTGCCGGCCGAGTGGGGGCGGATGCGCAGATTTTGGCGATGGGGCAGGCCTATCATCTGGCGACAAATTGGCCCAGCCGTCGCCCGCCCGTGCTATAGCACCTGCCAATCCGAGGCAAAGCGGTCATCATTAGGCAAAAACCGCCCGACATTGATCAGGGTGAACAAGATTGCATAAAGATGCTTGCGCTTTTGGCTGGCGATTTGCAGCCCGTCTTGGGCCTGCAGCTGCGGCATATGCTGGGCAAAAAAGCTGCGATATTCTTCGGTAAATCGCCGCGCAAAGCCGCCATAGCTTTGGTTGAACGGCTTGCGCCGCCCGATGAAATGCACAAAGCAAACGTCGAAAAATCCCATGTAATACATGGTCTGATGCGAATATTCGTAGTTCCAGACCAAGGACAGTTCGGCCCAATTGTCGCGCAGCGTCACGTTCAGCGCGGTTTGGTCATGCGCCATCAGCTTCAGCGCGTTTTGCGCCGCGAAATCCAGCGCGCGCTGGGTCACGCTTTGCGCATTCCATGCCGCCACATCAATCAGCAAGACGCCCGAGTTGAAATATTTGCCAAAGGGCAGATCAAAGGGGCGGAAATCTTCGGGCACCCGATCTGGTTTGCGCAGCTGCACCATATCGCGCACCGCCCCCACCGCGCGCCCGCCCAGATCAAGCGAGAGCAGACGGTTCAAATCGCCACGCTGATAAAACACATCGGCGTCAAGATAGAGCATCCGGCGGTAATCTGCCGCCAGCAGATCGGGCGCCATGATGCGCAGATAGGCTGCAAAGCTGATCCTGTCATCGGCGGGCAAACGGCTGCCCCAAGCGGCGGCGTCGATCTGCACCACGCGAATGTCGTGCTTGGCCATCAAAGGGTGCTCTGGCAGCGGTGTGGCGCTGATCAGGCACAGATCAAAGTCACGCTGCGGGTATTTAGTCGCGATCTGATCGGCCACAAACAGCGCATAGGGAAAGAATTTTGCATCGACGCAGAAGTAAACTGCGCGATCCTTGCGCGCCTCACGGCTTTGCGCTGCAATCGAAATTCCGTCCATCTGTTCGCGTCCCTTTTTCGTTTTGGTGCAGGCCTTTGCGGCGCTGTAGTGTCTTTGCAACCGTCAAACCAAGGCGCGAAACCGCTCTGGCAGCACAACCACCGGAGCCTCGCGCCAGCGTGCAGGCTTATTCCAGGCAAGGATGCGGCGCGACCAAGTCAGCCGCTGGCGTGCCGCGTCAAACACCCCGTCGCCCGCCTCGGCTTGCACCTGCTCGACCTTGCGAAACAGCGCCTCGCGACGTTTGGCATGCGGGCCCCAACCTGCGGCAACCAGTTTTGGATCATTGGCGCGCCCCATTGCGGTTTCGTAATCCACCAGACCAAAGTGCAGCAGATAAAGATCCGGGTCGATATGATAATTGCGCCCCTTGACCCGGTGCTGCCCCGCGCCCCATGTCACGGGCTTGAAGGCCAAGATGGGCTTTGTATAGGCGTCCGAGATCACCGCTTTTTGGCGCTGCTGCAAAAAGCCCCGCGCTGGGTCGATGGCGGCCTCATGCGGCAGGTCTTGCACCACATCCAGCCCCAAGCCCGAGAGCGTCACATGGCGCGGCCGTGGCCCGGCCAAAAAGCTGGCAAGGCTTTCATGGCGCGCAGGGTCCGCGATCAGAAACTCATCCACATCGGTCGCCATAACCGCCTGATAATCATAGCGCCACAGCATCCGCGCCAGATCCGACATCGCGCGTGCGCGCGCATGATCCATTGCCGCGCGGCGCATTGCGACATTGCCGATCTGGCTTTGCCAATCGCGGTGGCGCAGGTGCAGAAAATTTACCCCCTCGCAGCCCTCGGGCGGCGTTTCATCCAAACCGTCAAGGATCACAAACAGCGCTTGGCGGCCAAAGTTGCTGGCATAATAGTCGATCCACTTGCGCAAAAACAAACGGTCGTTGCGGACAGCGGTGATGCAGGCAACCTTCAAGCGGCTTCTCCGGTTTGGTGTTGGTTTTGTTTAGCCCAAGCCGCTGATCTGTGCAAACCCCTGTCGCAAAGCCGCCACCTCGGCGCGCAGACGCGCATTGACGCTGCCTTCGCGCGCGGGGTCAAACAGGCTGTTCAGCTGCCCCGCCTCGGGCAGGGGCCGCCCGCCACCGCCCCAAGACAGGCCCATCAGCACCGCGCGCGCGGGTTCGGGCAAGATCTCGGGCAAGGCTTGCCCCGAAAGTTCGGCCCAAAGCCGCGTCCAGTAGCGCCCGACCGACCAAGGGTTATAGCCGCCGCCGCCCAGCAACAAGAGACGCGGCGCCAGGGGCGTGATCGCACGCAAGGCCTCGACATAGGCGTTGTTCGACAACGCCAGCCGCGACAAAGGATCCTCGAGCAAGCTGTCAGCCCCTGCCTGCAGTACGATGGCATCGGGGCTAAAGGCTTGCAGCAGCGGTAAAATCAGCTCGTGCAGCACCATGCGCGCCTCGCTGTCGTGATAGCCCGCAGGCACCGCCAGATTGACGCAATTGCCGCGCTGCCCCGTGGCCCCGGTGAAAGGCCAGCGCGCCGCCTCGTGCACCGAGATCAGCAGCACGCCCTCGGCCCCGGCAAGCCCCGCCTCGACCCCGTCGCAGTGATGCGCGTCCAGATCGACATAGGCGACCCGATGCCCCGCCCGCCGCAGCGCCAAAATCGCCAACACCGGATCGTTCAGATAGCAAAAGCCATTGGCGCGGTCGGCCATGCCGTGATGGGTGCCGCCGCCGGGCACATAGACCGCCCCGCCCTTGGCCAACAGCTCGGCCGCAAGCAAAACACCCCCCGCCCCGGTGGCCGGACGGCTGTAGATCTGCGGAAAGATCGGATTGCTGAGGCTGCCCAGATGAAACCGAGCCCGCGTCTGCGGCGGCAGATCGCCCGTCGCCTCGGCCTCTTGCAGGGCGGCGATATAGGCGGGGTGGTGAAAGGCCGTCAGGGCAGCGGGTTTGGCACGCGGGCTTGCGCGATAGCACCCAGACAGCAACCCAAGCGCGCGGCCCAGATCGATCACCGTCGACACCCGCGGCACCCGCAAGGGGTGCTTTGCACCATAGCTGGAGCCGCGGTAAATCTCGGAACCGATGAAAATAGCGGCACTTTTCTGCATTTTTCTGTGTGACACCCGCTTTGTAACAGATTTATGACGGAATCTTCACGCTTTTGCCATGACGGCTCTGGCTATCGCAAAAACAGTCTGGCATAGCCTAACCAAGCCTGCCTGCGAATGGCAGGGCTAAAAACACGTGACCCCGAGGCCGCAGCAATGCCGAAATCAAAACCCAAGGCGCAGCCGCAAAAAGCTGCCGAAAGCAACGCGCAAATTGGCGCGATTTGCTGGCGCATGCACCGTGCCAAGGTCGAGGTTTTGCTGATCACCAGCCGCGACACCGGCCGTTGGGTGATCCCCAAAGGCTGGCCGATGGCGGGGCTGTCTGATGCCGAGGCCGCGTCGATCGAGGCTTGGGAAGAAGCAGGGGTGCGCGGCGATATAAACCCCGAAAGCATCGGCCAATTTGGCTATGACAAGGTGCTGAGTCCGACCGCGACAAAGCCCTGCACTGTCACGGTTTTTGGCTTGCGGGTTGCTGCGCTGCACACCGATTTTCCCGAACGCAAGCAGCGGCGGCGCAAATGGTTTGCCGTGGAAAAAGCCGCGCGCAAAGTTGCAGAACCTGAATTGCGCCAATTGCTTAAGGCGATCGCAAAACAGCTTTTGCCGCTGGCTCTTGCCTCTGACTGAAAACCAGAGCAGGCTGGGATCTTCGTTAGATTTGGTCAGAATATGATCCGCTATTCGCTTCGTTGCAGCCAGACACATGACTTTGAAAGCTGGTTTAAATCGGCCAGCGGCTTTGACGCGCTTTTGAATGCGGGTCAGATCAGCTGCCCGCTTTGTGGCGACACCCGTGTCGAGAAAACCCTAATGGCCCCAGCTGTGCGCCCTGCAGGCCGCAGCGAAAAGCCCAGCCTTTCGGCCCCACAGACCGAAGTAGAGGCCGCATTGGCCGAAATGCGGCGCAAGATCGAGGCGACTTCCGATTATGTCGGCCTGAACTTTGCCGCAGAAGCGCGCCGGATGCATGAGGGCAGCAGTGAGCCGCGCGCGATTTACGGCGAGGCCAAGCCGGAAGAGGCGCGCGCGCTGATCGAAGACGGCATCCCCGTCGCCCCCCTGCCTTTTATGCCAGCCAGAAAGGCCAATTGAATGACGGTTTTGATCACAGGCGCCAATCGCGGCATCGGCGCAGGTCTGCTTGCGCATTACCGCAGCAAGGGCGAGGTCTGTTTTGGCACCGCCCGCAAGGCCAGCGATGGCCTGCTGCCGCTTGATGTCACCGACCCCGCAGCCTGTGCCGCGCTAGGCCAGCACATTGACGCGCCGCTTGATCTGCTGATCTGCAACGCCGGGGTCTATCTGGATCGCGACCAAGACCTGACCGGCTATGCGCCAGAGCTTTGGGCCGATAGTTTTGCCACCAATGTGACAGGGGTGTTTTTGACGCTTCAGGCGCTGTTGCCGCAGCTGCGTGCCGCAAAGGGCAAAATCGCAATCATCTCGTCGCAAATGGCGTCTGACACCCGCGCGCCGGGGGGCAGCTATATCTACCGCGCCTCGAAAGCGGCGGTGCTGAATTTGGGGCGCAATCTGTCGGCCGATCTTGCGCCCGAAGGCATAGCCGTCGGCATCTATCACCCCGGCTGGGTGCAAACCGATATGGGCGGGGCTGCGGCCTCGATCAGTGTGGCGCAATCGGTGGCAGGCTTAACCCGATGTTTTGAGGCGCTTTCACTGCAAAACACCGGATGTTTCCTGAACTACGACGGCTCTGTGCACCCCTATTGACAGGTCAGTGCGGCGCGCATCGCGGCGCGGCTATAGGGCCCCAGATCACGCGACGTCTGGCCGATCTGCACCGCCAAAATCCGGCGCCAATCGCCCGAGGCAAGGATGATCTGGTCTTTACCGTCGCAATGGCGGGTGCCGCCGCTGATTGCCTTGTCGCCAATCCGGTGATTGGTCAGGCCCGAGATCCGCGCCACTTCGCGCAGATCGCCCGCTTCAAGACGCAGAAATACCAATTCCTTAGCCAAATGCGGGCGGTCAACATAGGCAATCTCGATGCGGCCATCGCCGTCAAAATCGCCCAACCCGGCCTGCGCCATCCAGCGGTGGCGCTGACCGATATAGGCGGTCGCTCCCAACAATTTGCCGTCGCCTGCGACCACAATCAGCCGCGCACCGCGCCGCAGATCAGTTTGCACCGCAATCACTTCGGGGCGCCCGTCGCCAGTAACATCGGCAACGCGCGGCGCAATATCTTCGAAAAACCCGGCCTGAAAGCGCAGCACCCAATCAGGGCCGCGCAGATCGCGCCATTCGGGCGTGCCCCCCAAAATCGGGTGATCATAGCCCGCAGGGCCCCCGTTATCGGTGTAGCAGACCTTTAGGCCCATGGTCTGATCACAGACTTCTGTTGCCGCGGCGGCCACGGCGGCCGCGGCAAAGAAAAGGGCGGCAACAGCCGCCCCGATCCGCCTCAAATCTGTTTTTCCGGCATCTGCACCCGCAGACCGTCCAGCGCGTCGGTTACCTTGATCTGGCAGGTCAGCCGCGAGCGCAGCGCATCGGGCGACCATGCGAAATCCAGCATGTCTTCTTCCATCGCGTCTTTTTTCGGCAGCTTTTCGACCCAAGCCGGATCGACATAGACATGACAGGTCGAGCAAGCGCAGGCGCCACCGCAATCTGCCTCGATGCCCGGAATACCGTTGTCGCGCGCGCCTTCCATTACGGTCAGCCCATTGGCAACTTCGACAACATGTTCTTTGCCGTTATGCTCGACATAAGTGATTTTCGCCATTTCACGTCCCACCTTGATCAAAACTTGCCAAAACACTTAGGGCAAGTTGCCAAGCTTTGCCAGTGCCGCGCGCGACCAAAGACGTCAATTCCCCGTCAGAACCCCGCGCCAAGGAACGGGCTTTGCAGCCTTGGGCTTTGGCGCTATGGTCTGGGCCAACAGGCTCGGACAAACCGACCGCTTCGTATGGCAGATTGGGGCCGAATGACGTTTCGCTTTTTGGTAAGTTGTGCCTTGGCTTTAAGTGCCTGCAGCCAACCTTATGTCGCAGCCCCCGTAACCTCGGGCAAAACCATCGCCCAGATCATCGCCAAACCGGGCGAGACACCTCGCAGCAGCAAGGGCGCTTGCTGGGGCAAGGATGTGACCCCCGCGATCATTGAAACCGTGACAGAACAGATTTTGCTGTCAGAAGAACAGCGCGACGTTGCGGGCAATGTCATACGCCCTGCCAGCTATCGCAGCAATATTCATCAACGTATGGTGCAAGACACCCGCGAGGTGTGGTTTCGTACGCCCTGCGCCGAAAACCTGACGGTCAGTTTTATTGCCACATTGCAACGCGCCTTGAAAGCGCGAGGGCTTTATACAGCCACGGTGACGGGCGAGATGAGTGACGAAACCGGCGAGGCGATCCGCCGCTTTCAGGCTGAGCGCGGCCTCGACAGCCCCGTGCTGTCGCTGGTGGCGGCGCAAGAGCTTGGCCTTTTGGCAACAGATCTGGAGCAGCAATGACACAAGCAGCCCTTGCAAAGGCACAAAGCCGCTATGAAGCCGAAGTCATCCGGCAGTGGCAGGCACATCCTGCCGATGGCGCGCATGATCTGGGCCATCTGCGGAGGGTCTGGAAACAGGCGCAGCTGATCGCCATGGACGAGCCTTGCGATCAGCAGGTGCTTTTGGCGGCCACGTTTTTTCACGATCTGGTCAATCTGCCGAAATCACATCCCGATCGCAGCTCTGCCTCGCGGCTGTCAGCCGAGGCGGCTTGCCTGTTTCTGCGTCAAGACGGTTTTGCGCCCGAAAAGCTACCTGCCGTGGCCCATGCGATCACCGCGCATAGCTTTTCAGCCGCCGTGCCCCCCGAAAGCACCGAGGCGCGGATCCTGCAAGACGCCGACCGGCTAGAAGCGCTTGGCGCGATTGGCATTGCGCGGATGTTTCATGTTGCGGGCCAAATGGGTGGCAGCTTGTTTGACGCCGCAGACCCTTTGGCGCGCACGCGCGCGTTGGATGACCGCGCCTTTGCGCTGGATCATATCGAGGTGAAATTGCTGAAAATCGCCGATAGCATGCAAACCGCGACAGGCCGCGCAGTGGCGGCCGAGCGCTTGGATTGGATGCTGTCGTTCCGCAGCAGACTGCTGCGCGAAATCGGCTGATGCAAAAAGGGCGGCAGGTCACCCTGCCGCCCCATTGCTTTGACCGTAAACGCTTATTGCACCGACAGCGCCACAAAGCGCGGGTCACCCGAGCGGCGGATCAACAGCAAGATCGACTTGCGCCCAGCATCCTTGGCTTCGGTAACGCGGTCTTGCAGATCGCTGAGTTGTAGCACCTTTTGCTGGCCTGCCTCGACAATCACATCGCCGGGAGCGACGCCTTTGTCTGCGGCTTCAGAGGTTGGCTCGACTCCTGTGATCACAAGACCAGTGGCGTTGGTATCGAGGCCCAGATCCTTGATCGCTTTGGCGTCCAGCGGCACCAGCGTCAGTCCCATCACCTCGGCGGAAGGTGGGGTTGCAGGCGTGTTCTTTTGTGCCGCTGGCACGGGGGTATTGGCCTCGTCGGTTTCGCGGCGGCCCAATTTGATCTGCAAGGTTTGCTCGGACCCCGCGCGGTTGATCAGCACCGGAACCTCTTGGCCAATCGGCGCATCGGCGACAGTGCGGGTCAAAGACCGCACATCTTTGATCGCCGCGCCGTTAAAGCTGAGGATCACATCGCCCGCCTGCAAGCCGCCGTCTTTGGCCGGACCATCAGGCACATCGGTGATCAAAGCGCCCGCAGCAGAGGCCAGATTCATCGCCTCGGCCACATCGGGGGTGACGTCTTGAATGCGCACACCCAACCAGCCGCGCCGAGTCTCGCCAAATTCCTTCAGCTGATCGACAACATGCGCCACCACATTCGACGACATCGAAAAGCCGATGCCAATCGAGCCACCCGAAGGCGACAAGATCGCAGTGTTCACGCCAATCACTTGACCGTCCATGTTAAACAGCGGCCCGCCCGAGTTGCCTTTGTTGATCGCCGCATCGGTTTGCAGAAAATCATCATAAGCGCCGTTCAATTCCCGCCCACGTGCCGAGATAATGCCCGAAGACACCGAGAACCCCTGCCCCAGCGGGTTGCCCATCGCCAGAACCCAATCGCCAACCCGCATCTTATTGCTGTCGCCAAAGGCCACGAAAGGCAGCGGCTCGGGGCTTTCGACCTTCAGCAACGCGATATCGGTTTTCAGATCGGTGCCGACCAGTTTCGCCTTCAGCTTTTTGCCGCCAAAGAATTCAACTTCGATGTCATCAGCGCCTTCGATCACATGGTTGTTGGTGACGATAAAGCCGTCATTGCTGACCACAAAGCCAGATCCCAGCGCTTCGGACCGCTGCGGACCATTACCACCCTGACCATTCGGGCCACCATTGGGGCCCATGAAATCCTTGAAGAAATCTTCGAATGGCGATCCTGGCGGCACCATCGGCACGCCGCCTGTGCTGGCGGCCACCACCGAAGTGGTGGTGATATTGACAACCGAAGGGCTGATCTGTTCGGCCAGATCAGCAAAGCTTTCAGGCGCGCCGCGCGCTTCTGCCTGCAGGGTCGGCGCAAGCGCAAGTCCCAGCCCCAATCCAAGCGCCAACAGCAGGCGCGGACGACGCGCAGGCGCAAAGCTGGGCTGCACCGAGGTTCGAGCAGAGGAAAGATAAGCCACGTCAGAACTCCTTATTCGAATGCCCCGCACGGTGCTAAACCGGCAAGGCCCATTGCAGACATCAGATGGCAAGATTGGCTGACATTGCAAGTCTGCAGCACAATTCTCAACCCCTTGTGAACGCTTGTGTGGTTTGCAGAGCATGAAAAAAGGGCCAGCGCATGGCGCTGGCCCTTGGAATTTCAGGCACCCGCCTTACTTGGTCGCGGGCGGCTTTTCGCTGCGCAGATAGTCGAAGAATTCGCTGTCAGGCTTCATCACCATCGAGGAATTGCCCGATTGCAGGGCACGTTCGTAAGAGGTGAGCGAGCGGGTGAAGGCAAAGAATTCAGGGTCTTTGCCAAAGGCTTCGGCATAGATGCCGTTGCGGGTCGCATCTGCTTCACCGCGAATAACCTCGGCCTCTTTGCGCGATTTCGACACGATCTCGACCACCGAACGATCGGCTGCCGCGCGAACCCGCTGTGCGGCCTCGTTGCCGCGACCGATTTCATCGGCGGCTTCACGCTCGCGCTCGGCTCGCATCCGACCAAAGGTCGACTCGAGGTTTTGTTCGGGCAAATCGGTGCGGGTCAGGCGCACGTCGATCACATCGACCCCAAGGCCAAGTGCTTTGGCGCGGGCCTGGTCGCGGATCTGGTTCATCAGGCCAGTGCGGTCTTCTGAAAGCACGCTTTGGCTGGGAACCCCGCCCAAAACTTCGCGGATTTCGGCGTTGATGATCTTATCAAGGTTGTCACGGGCCGCGTTTTCGCCCCCCGAACCCACGGCGCGACGAAACGCCTCTAGATCAACGATGCGCCAGCGCGCAAAGGCATCGACAACCAAGCGGCGGTCATCCAAAGGCGTGACTTCCAGCGGTTGCGTTGGCAGGCCCAAGATCCGGTCTTCATAAAGGAACACATCCTGAATGAAGGGGATTTTAAAGCCCAAGCCCGGCTCGTTGATCACCTGCTTGACCTCGCCAAACTGCAAGACCAGGGCCTTTTTCCGCTCGTCAACGATAAAGATCGACGACAGCGCCACGGCACCAACCAGAACGGCTGCCGGAATAAGATAAGCGGCGCGCATCAGTTTGTCCCTCCGGTGGCTGTGGATTTGTTCAGCTCGCTCAGCGGCAGATAGGGCACAACACCCTGACCGTTTGCGCCGCCATCGACACCATCAAGAATAACCTTGTTCATGCCGCCCAGAACTTTTTCCATGGTTTCCAGATACATCCGCTTGCGCGTCACATCCGGGGCCTTGATATATTCGTTATAGACCGAGGTGAAACGGCTGGTTTCGCCCAAAGCAAGGTTGACGACCTGCGCGCGGTAGGCTTCGGCCTCTTCTTGCAGCTGGGCCGCCTGACCGCGTGCGCCTGCGGTAACGGTATTGGCGTAGGCGTCGGCCTCTTTTTCCAAACGATCACGCTCTTGCTGCGCGGCTTGCACCTTGCGGAAGGCGTCGATCACCTCTTTTGGCGGATCGGATTTGTCAAAGTTGACGCGGATCACATTGATGCCGGCGGCATAGGTGTTCAGCGTGTCCTGAATGGCTTTCAGCACCTCGGCTGCAATCACCCCACGGTCGCGGTTCAGCACCGGTGCCAGTTCTGAACGCGCAATGATGTCGCGCATGGCGGATTCAGACACGGCGCGAATGGTGTCTTCGGGATCGGCCAGGTTAAACAAGAACTTGGCAGGATCAGAGATGTTCCACACAACCTGGAATTCAATATCGACGATGTTCTGATCACGCGTCAGCATCAGGCCATTGTCCAAAGGACCATTAGAGCCATTGCCAATATCGGTGGTGCGCTGCTTGCGCGATTCGACCAGTTCGGCCCGCATCACCGGCCACGGCGCAAAGTGCAGGCCTTCTTGGGTGACACCGCTGAATTTGCCCAGCATCAGCGTGACCGCCTGCTGTTCTGGCTTTACGGTATAGACCGAGGAAAATACCCAGAGCCCAAGCGCTGCAATCGCGCCCAATACGATGCCACTGCGGGTAAAGATTGGCGGCATTTGTGCGCCGCCACCGCCATTGGGGCCGCGCGGGCCACGGTTGCCGCCGCCGCCCATCAGCACGCGCAGCTGTTCTTGGCCCCGCTTGACCAATTCATCAATTTCCGGGATCTGCGGACCCTCATTCGGACGCCGTCCACCTGGGCGCTGGCCGTTGCCTGGCTGCCCCTTGCGTTCGTCATCATCACCGCCAGAGCCGCCATTGCCGCCCCAGGGACCTCCGCTACCCGCCATTGATACACCTTTCATCTTTTTCAGTTATGTAGGAACTGGGGTCTGAAGCCGCAGATTTCAACCCATAAGCCCCCGTTTTTGCGGCCTGCGTCAGAATATCCGCACCGGCTTGCGCATGGTGACCAATTCTTCTGACATGGTGGGATGCACGGCGACGGTGCGGTCGAAATCTTCTTTCGTCGCCCCCATCTTGACCGCAATCGCTGCAAGCTGAATCATCTCGCCTGCATTGGGCCCGACGATATGACAGCCCAGCACCCGCCGCGTGCTGGCGCAAACCACCAGCTTCATCAGCACCTTATCCTGACGCCCTGCAAAAAGCGACCGCATCGGGCGGAAGCTTGCAGCATAAATCTCGCAAGGCCCAGCCTCGCGCGCGGCCTCTTCCGACAGGCCAATCGAGCCAAGCTCGGGCTGGGTGAACACCGCCGAGGCCACAAGATCGTGGTCGGCTTTGGTCGCAATGCCGCGAAACACCGTATCGGCAAACGCATGGCCTTCGCGGATCGCCACCGGGGTCAGGTTGATGCGGTCGGTGACATCGCCCACAGCATAGATCGAAGGCACGGCGGTCTGGCTCCAGTCATCAACCAAAACCTCGCCCCTGCGACCCAAGCCCACGCCCAGCGCTTCCAGCCCCAAGCCCGCGACATTGGGCACGCGACCAGTGGCGTAAAGCACCAGATCAAACTCGGCGGTCGAGCCGTCGGTTGCCACCGCGCGAATGCCGCCTGCGACCTGTTCCAGCCGCTCGACATCGGTGCCGCAATGGATCGCGATGCCATTGGCGGCCATCTGGTTTGCAACATGGCCGCGCGCCTCGTCGTCAAAGCCGCGCAGGATCTGTGCCCCGCGATAGTATTGCGAAACCTTCACGCCCAAGCCGTTCAGAATGCAGGCGAATTCGCTGGCGATATAGCCGCCGCCCACCACCAGCGCCCGCTTTGGCAGCGCGTCCAGATGGAAAATCTCGTTCGAGGTAATGGCAAGCTCGCGCCCCTCGAACTGCGGCACAAATGGCCGGCCGCCAGTGGCGATCAGAATATGTTTGGCGCTGAATGTGCGGCCATCGGCAAGGCGCACGCAATGGGGGTCCACCACCACGGCGCGGGCATCATAAACCGTCACCCCTGCCGATTTCAGCGTGTTGCGATAGGCGGTTTCAAGCCGGTCCAGCTCGGCTTCAAGCTTGCTGCGAAAGCCGCGCCAGTCCAGCGGGCCGGACTGCACATCCCAGCCGTAGGCTTTCGCATCCGCGATCATATCGGGGTATTCCGAGGCGAAAACCATCAGCTTTTTCGGCACACAGCCGCGAATAACACAGGTGCCGCCCATCCGGCTTTCTTCGGCCAGACCGACCTTTGCGCCACCTTCCGAGGCCGCGATCCGAGCCGCCCGCACGCCGCCCGAACCGCCACCGATGACGAAAAGGTCAAAGTCAAAATCCAAAGCTATTCTCCCAGATCAGCAAAGATATTGTCGGTCGGCTTGAACTGCACATGGCTGTCAGTTTTTGTGCCAGTGTTGATATCGCGCACCGTGACCCGCCCGTCACCATGACCAACCACGACGATGTCGCAAATGTCGATGAACAGACCATTTTCCACCACACCCGGAATTTGGTTCAGCACCAGCGCCAATTGCCGCGGGTTGCCGATGCGTTTTAAGTGCAGGTCCAGAATATAATTCGACTCGTCGGTGACCAAGGCGCGCTCGCCATTCATCCGCAATGTAACGTCGCGCGCCAACACATCCATCGAGACCAGCAATTCCTCGACCAGCGCCTTGGTGGTTTGCCAGCCAAAGGGAATGACTTCGATCGGCAACGGAAAAGCACCCAGCTGCTGAACTTCCTTGGCGGCATCGGCGATCACGATCATCAGATCCGAGGCAGTGGCCACGATCTTTTCTTGCAACAGCGCCGCACCACCGCCTTTGATCAGCGCAAGCTGTTGGTCAAATTCATCAGCGCCATCGATGGTCAGATCCAGCCATTTCGCCTCGTCCAGCGAGGTGACATGAATGCCCATCTGCCGCGCCAGCTCTGCCGTGCGGGTCGAGGTGGGCACTCCGGTGATCTTCAGCCCCTCTTCGCGCACCCGCTCGCCCAGACAGCGCACCATCCATGCCGCGGTGGACCCCGTGCCCAGCCCGACTTTCATCCCATCTTCGATAAAATCGACCGCGCGTTTGGCGGCAACAAATTTGGCTTTGTCGATGGGGGAAAGTTCGGCGGTCATGGCGTATTCCTGAATATTTGGCCCCGTTGCAGGCGGCTCCATGTGGATTTGCCCCCTCTTATAGGGAAATCAACGCGCAGGGGCGAGGGGGAATTGCCGCAGCAGGCAGAAGTGCCTTGACTTAGGGCCGCCACAATCTAAATTGCGAATAATTCTCAAAATAGAAAGCCATCATGCCTTCACTTTTCGATGTGTCCAGCAGCAAGTGGCGCGCAGCCCGTGGCGAAGCAGCCCTGTCAGATGTCCATGCCTCGGTTGTTTTGCCCAAGGGCGCATGGCGGCGGTTTGCGGCCTTTCTGGGGCCGGGATATATGGTTGCTGTCGGCTATATGGACCCGGGCAATTGGGCGACCTCGATCGCAGGCGGGTCAAAATTTGGCTATACGCTGCTGGTGGTAGCACTGATTTCAAACGTGATGGCGATTGTGCTGCAGGCGCTTTGCGCGCGCCTGGCCATCGCTTCGGGGCGCGATCTGGCGCAGGCCTGCCGCGATGCCTTTCCGCGCTGGATTTCGCTGCCGCTTTGGCTGTCGGCAGAACTTGCGATCATTGCCACTGATATCGCCGAGGTGATCGGCACCGCCATCGGGTTGAACCTGTTGTTCGGCATTCCGCTGGAATTGGGCGTGCTGATCACGGCGCTGGATGTGTTTTTGATTTTATGGCTGCAAAACAAAGGCTTTCGTTGGCTCGAGGCCTTTGTGATCACCCTGCTTGGCATCATCACACTGTCGTTTGGCATTCAGATCTTTTTGGCCGATCCGGTCTGGGGCGATGTGATCCGTGGCTTTGCGCCCACGGTCGAGATCCTGCGCAATCCCGAAATGCTTTATCTGGCGCTGGGGATTTTGGGCGCCACGGTGATGCCGCATAACCTGTATCTGCATTCGGCGATTGTGCAGACCCGCGCCTATGGCGACAGCTTGGCCGAAAAGCGCGAGGCGCTACGCTTTGCCACCTGGGACAGCACGATTGCGCTGATGTTTGCGCTGCTGATCAATGCCGCGATCCTGATACTTGCGGCGGCGTCGTTTCACAGCAATGGGATGACCGAAGTTGCAGCCCTTGAAGACGCGCACCAGCTGCTAGGGCCTTTGCTGGGTCAAGGCATTGCGCCGATGCTGTTTGCGGTGGCGCTGCTGGCCTGCGGTTTGAACTCGACAGTGACGGCAACTTTGGCGGGCCAAGCGGTGATGGAGGGTTTTTTGCAAATCCGTCTGCCGCCGTGGCTGCGCCGTGCTATCACGCGGATGATCGCGATTTTGCCGGCAGCGCTTGTGACACTTTATTACGGCTCGGCTGGCACGGGCAAGCTGCTGATCCTGACCCAAGTGATCCTGAGCCTGCAACTGCCCTTTGCGGTGGTGCCTTTGGTGCTATTCACCGCAGATCGCAAAAAGATGGGGGCGATGGCGGCGCCGCGCTGGCTGATGGTTTTTGCCATCGTGATTGCGGCGATCATTATCGCGCTGAATGTCAAACTGCTGTGGGATTTCGCCACTGCCACGGCTGGCTAAGGCAGCGCCCGCTGCCGCACGCCGTTGTCAGGCGAAAGATGTCGTTTTAGCGCAGCCTTGGCGATAAACTTCGCGCATACTGTACAAAACGGCAGGAGCCCGCGATGTATAGGCTGCACTATTTCCCCGATACCGCCTCGCTGGTGCTGCGCATGGTACTGGCCGATCTGCAATTGCCGCATGAGGCCGTGCTGATTGACCGCGACGCGGGCGTGCTGGACAGTGCTGCCTACCGCGCCTTGCAGCCTTTGGGCAAAATTCCGGCGATGGAGACGCCAAACGGCCCGATGTTCGAAACCGCCGCGATGCTGTTGTATCTGGCCGACCGCCATCACCGGCTTGCCCCTGCCCCAGATCACCCCGACCGCGCGGGCTTTCTCAGCTGGTTTTTCTTCACCTCGTCCAACATCCACCCGGTGCTGTTGCAGCTTTTCTACCCCGAACGCACCGCAGGGCCCGCGCAGGCGAAAGCCGTGTCGCAGACGGCCCGCGCGCAGATGCAGGTCTTGCTGACGACCTTCGATTCGATGCTGACCCGCGACGCGCCAGCGTGGTTTTCCACCGACAGCTCGCTGATGGGCTATTATCTTGGCATGTTGATGCATTGGCTGGGCGGGGTTGCGCCCGATCATGCAGCCTATTTCCCCAGCACGGATTTCCCTGCCCTGCATCAGCGGTTGGCCGTGCTGGAAACCAGCGCCGCCGCCCAAGCCATTGCCGCCGAAGAAGCCTTGGGCAGCCGCCCTTTCACCCAGCCTTATCAATAGGACGCCTATGTTCCTCTCTGTTTTCGATATGTTCAAAGTGGGTGTCGGCCCCTCGTCTTCGCACACCATGGGGCCCATGGTGGCAGCCGCGCAATTTCTGGACCTGATGCGTGCCTCGCCGTTTAAATTCGCCGGGCTGCGAGCGTCTTTGCACGGCAGCCTTGCCTTTACCGGCGTCGGCCATGCCACCGACCGCGCCACCATCCTTGGCCTTGCGGGGTTTCACCCCGCAACCTATGACGCCGAAAAAGCCGAAGCCGTGCTGGCCCAGATCCGCGAAACCCGCAGCATTCAGGCCGAGGGGCTGCCGCCGCTACACTTTGACCCCAATGCCGATCTGTTGTTCGACTATGGCCCCGCCCTTGAAGGCCATGCCAATGGCATGATCTTGAAAGCCACCGACGCGCAGGGCGATGTGATCTTGCAAGAGACCTATTATTCCATCGGCGGCGGCTTTGTGCTGACGGCCTCGCAGATGGCGCAGGCGGGCGAGGCAAAATCCAAACCCCGCGCCGATGTGCCCTATGCCTTTGAAACAGCCGATGAAATGCTGGCGATGGCGCAGAAGTCGGGCAAGACCATCGCACAGATGAAGCTGGCCAACGAGCTGAAATTCCGCAGCCAGAGTCAGATCGACGAAGGCATCGCACGGCTATGGCAGGTGATGAACGACTGCATCTCGCGCGGGATGGCGGGCACGGGGATCCTGCCCGGCGGGCTGAAGGTGCGCCGGCGTGCCAAGGGCATTCATGACGCGCTTTTGGCCGAACGCGGGCTGAACATGACCGCGCCGCATACGATCAATGACTGGATGTCGCTTTATGCTATGGCGGTGAACGAGGAAAACGCCGCAGGTGGCCAGGTTGTCACTGCGCCCACCAATGGTGCTGCGGGCGTGCTGCCTGCGGTGTTGCGCTATTACCTTGACCATGTGCCGGGGGCATCTGTCAGCCGCATCGCCGATTTTCTGCTGACGGCTTCGGCGATTGGCGGGCTGTGCAAACACAATGCCTCGATTTCAGGGGCGGAATGCGGCTGTCAGGCCGAGGTCGGCTCTGCTGCGGCCATGGCTGCGGCGGGGCTGTGTGCGGTGCTGGGGGGCACGGTGAAACAGGTGGAAAACGCCGCCGAAATCGCGCTGGAGCATCATCTTGGTATGACCTGCGATCCGGTCAAAGGTCTGGTGCAGGTGCCTTGCATCGAGCGCAACGGTCTGGGCGCGATCAAGGCGGTCTCGGCGGCCAGTTTGGCGCTGCGCGGCGATGGCGACCATCTGGTCAGCCTGGATGTCTGCATCGAAACCATGCGCCAAACCGGACGCGACATGCACGAGAAATACAAGGAAACCTCGCTGGGCGGCCTTGCGGTCAATGTGCCCAATTGCTGAACCAAGCGCCGCACACCGCGCAAAGGGGGCGGTATGGCACGCGATAAAACCCTGACAGGCATCGCGCTGATGTTGGTATTTTGCCTGCTGGCACCGCTTTTGGATGCCTCGGCCAAGCTTGCAACTGACGCGATTCCGGTGGGCCAAATCACAACGGCGCGGTTTTTGGTGCAGGGCGCGCTGATGCTGCCGGTGGCGCTATTGTTGCGGTTGGGGTTTGGGCTGAACCGGCGGGCGGCGGGCCTTTTGGCGCTGCGCGCGCTGTGCCTGATTGCCTCGACCTATGCTTTTGTTGCGGGCACCAAGGTAATGCCGATTGCCGATGCGCTGGCGATCGTTTTTGTCGAGCCGTTTATCCTGCTGATCTTGGGGCATTTTCTGTTCAAAAACGCCATCGGACCACGAAGGATTGCCGCCGCTGTGGTGGGCTTTGCCGGGGTTTTGCTGGTGATCCAACCCTCTTTGACGCTTTACGGCACGGTGGCGCTTTACCCGCTGGCCACCGCCTTTTTGTTTGCCTTTTACATGCTGATCACCCAATCGCTGGGGCCGGGCACGCATCCGGTGATGCAGCAGCTTTACACCTCGATCTTTGGCGGGCTGATCTGCCTGCCGGTGATCCTGCTTGCAGATGGATCAGGGCTGGCCGAGCTGGATCCGGTCTGGCCGCAGGGGCTGTTTTGGCTGTGGCTGTTTGGCGTCGGATTCTGGGCGGCGGTCAGCCATATGTCGATGACCTTCGCGCTGAAATACGCCCCCGCCTCAACCTTGGCACCGCTGCATTACCTTGAACTGATTGCGGCGGTGGCGGTGGGCTATCTGATCTTTGGTACCTTCCCCAATCTGCTGACCTGGGCGGGGATAGTGGTGATCGTGGGTTCGGGGCTTTATGTGATCCACCGCGAGCGGGTCACAGGACAGAAAGCCCGCGCAGCGCTGCCGGCAGAGATTTAAGCGGCAAGATCACCAGCATGCGCGGCGCCGATACCCGCAGATGCACCGGCCCCACCACTTGGTTCGAGGTGCCAATCATGCCATCGGGCGCAAATGCGATGTCTTGGATCGGCCAGCGCAGCCCCGTGCTTTCCCCCGACACCGCGCCCATGGGAAACAGCGAAAACCGGCTGCCCAGCGGCAGATCAAGCTGCATCTCGGGCGGGGCCACAAAGGTCACATCCTGCGGTGACAGCAACAGGCAGCGCTGATCGGCATGGCGCACCAGCGCGTTCAGCACCGCCAAACCATGATCCAGCCGCGCGCCCGCAAAACCCAAGCCCAAGACAAAGGGCGCCGCGATGGAGCGCAGGGCTTTGTCGAAATCGGTGGTCTCCTGTTCGGCAATTGGAAATAGACGCCCCGCCAGCCGCGCGCGGGCCGTGGCCGAGATCGAATCGAAATCGCCAATCACTGCTGATGGCTCGACCCCCAGCCGCAGCAAGCGGTCCGCCCCGCCGTCCGCCCCAACGCTGACAGGTGCCAAAGCCAAGGCCCGCGCCAGAAGCGCCGCACCAAAAGGCCCACCTCCCGCCAGTGTCACCCCCTGCAAAGATTCGACAATCTTGTGTTTCATGGCGATACTGTTCTCTGAAATGAGGCAAAAGCCCATGGCTTTGAACACAATCAATCCTTTAAATTACCTACTTCTGTCCATTTATTAAAACAATCTTCGGTGCATGGTTGCAGAGTGAAATTGGTAAAGGCGAGCCCGGATGCTTGGTGCGAGTAAAATTTTAACCGTCTCCTACGGGACTTTCAGCTGCACGCTGGAGGGCTTTGACGAACCCTTTAACACCATGAAGGCCATTGCAGAATATTTCCGCGATCTTGCTGCCGAAGATCGATATTTCGGAGCAGAGCCGCCAACGCCGGATGCGGCGATGCTGCATAAAATTGCCGAACGCGAGATTCAGCGGCGGGTTGAGGCCAAAATTCAAGACAATGGCGTGATTTTGCGGGCAGATGCCCAAGATGGCACGCCCCCCAATTTAACGCCGCTTGCCGCAGCGGTGCAGCCAAGCCTGAGCGAAACCTCGGTGCTGGGGGACAGTGGCGAAAGCATCGGCGCGCGGCTGTCGCGTCTGCGCGCCGCCCCGGTTTTGCCCGAATCAAAGCCGCAACCTGGCGCAACCGATCTGCCCGTCGCTGAAGATGCGGGCGATTTAGCAGGGATCGCAGCCGAGGCCAGCGCGCGCCTTGCCAGCGTCGCGGGGCTGAGTGGCACGGGGCTTTTGGACGACGTTTACACCGAAGACCAACATGCGGGCGACATGGAATTGGACATGCTGGCCAGTGTCGAGGCTTTGGCCGCGCTACCGGCAGAAACCGAAGCTTTGGGCTTGTCGCCAGAAACCGTAACGCCGGATCTTGCACCAGAGGCAGCACCGGGCGACACCGCCACATCGACCGAAGCGCTTTTGGCGGAGATGGACTTTCAAGCCAGCGCAGCCGAGCTTGCCGATCCAGACCTGGATCTTGTGGATCTGGACATAGCTGCAGCTGAGGCTTTGGCTGACATTGCGCCCCCCCCTATCGCCGCAGATCCTATCGCCGCAGACCCTATTGCTGCAGACCCAGCAGATCTGGACCAAACCGACCCCGAGACCGAAGCGCTGTTGGCGGCGCTTGCCAGCCAAACCGCGCCAGAACCGATCTTGGCGGCAGAGGTTGCGACAGAAACAGACGCCAAAGCCCAGACTGCGCAACCACCTGCCCAGATCCCTGCCGAACGGCCCCAAACCGCCGAAGAGGCTTTGGCCGAAGCCTTGGGCATCGATGCGCCCGAAGCCCGCGCCATGATCGAACAAAGCGCGCCCGAGGCGGATGCGCCCTCTGTGCCACAAGAAAACGCCCGCGTCCGCGTGATGCGCGTGCGCCGCTCTGACCCCACGCCTGAAGTGACCCCGCCCAGTTTTGCTCTTTCCAAAGAGGCAGAGGCATCTTTGGCCGCCGAGCTTGCTGCATTGCAAAACGAGCCGCCGGCAGCTTTGCCACCCAGCGCTCAGACCGTTCGGCCAACCCGCCCGGTGCGGTCCGCGCGCCCTGATCCGACAAACATCGCCGCAGAGCCTGCCACCGTGGCAGAGCCTGCGGAGCCCGCCGACTTGCATCAAGGGCTAAGTGATCTTTCAAAAGAGGAATCGGTAAATCGGTTGATCGCACAAACAAACACCGCACTTGAAGGGCCAGAGCTGCGCCGCCGCTCTGCCGCGCTGTCGCATTTGAAGGCAGCTGTCGTTGCCACCGAAGCAGACCGCCAATTGCAAGACAGCGCCTTTGACTTGCCAACCGACCCAAAGTCAGCCTATCGCAACGATCTTGACAGTGTTGTGCGCACGCATCCCAGCTCTGACCGGCCAAGCCCGCTGGTTTTGGTTTCGGAACAACGGATTGACCGCCCTAAGCTCGCCGATCAAGCCGCCGTCACACCGCCTGCCCGCGCGCCGATGCCAACACGGCTTGTGCCCGCAGTTTTGGCAGGCAAGCTTCCCGAAGCGCTGATTGGCGGTGATCTGGACGACGACGAGGACGACGCAGCCCTGACCGCCGAAGAGGCCCGCGCGAACCTGTTTACCGATCCTGCAAGCTTTGCGGAATTTGCCGAACAGTTGGGGGCAGAAAGCCTGCACGACCTGCTGGAAGCATCGGCGGTCTATTGCGCGCAGGTCTTGGGTCGGGCGCAGTTCAGCCGCCCCTTGGTGATGAGCCAGATCGAATCCCTGCCCGAAGCAAACAAACATCGCTTGGAAGACCAGCTGCGCGCCTTTGGCACTTTGATGCGCGAAGGCCGCATCACCAAGGTCAAACGCGGAGGTTTTGCGATCACCGATCGCTCGCCGCTTTTGGCAGAGGCGCTGCGCAACGCAGGCTAAGGGCCTGCGCGCTGTTTAGATCAGGCGGCCTCTGTCTGGAGGCCGCCTGTCGTTATTCGTCATGATCGGCAGGCTGATCGGGGTCGGGCTGGCCCACCCCCAAGAACACCCGCTTGAACGGCAAGATCCAGGCAAAGCCCAAGACCAGATAAGCAGGCACCTCAAGCCAAAGCGGCAGGCGCTGGATATGCCCCATCAGCGTCACCGCCAAGACAACATAGGCAGGCATGCCCACCAACAGCACCACCAAGGACCAGCGTTTGCGGGCTTTATACGACAGGGCCAAACGCTCAATCCTCGAAGGGGTCGGTGACAAGGATGGTGTCGTCGCGCTCGGGACTGGTCGAGAGCAGCGCCACCGGGCAGTGGATCAGCTCTTCAATCCGGCGCACATATTTGATCGCAGCCCCGGGTAGCTCGGCCCAAGACCGCGCGCCTGCGGTGTTTTCAGACCAACCTTCCATCTCTTCATAAATCGGCGTGCAGCGCGCTTGGGCATCCGCCGCCGTGGGCAGATAATCCAGCCGCACCCCGTCCAGATCGTAGCCAACGCAGATTTTCAGCACGTCAAAGCCGTCAAGCACATCCAATTTGGTCAGCGCAATGCCAGAGACGCCCGAGGTCGCACAGGTCTGGCGCACCAGAACTGCGTCAAACCACCCACAGCGGCGCTTGCGGCCGGTGACGGTGCCAAACTCATGGCCCCGCTCGCCCAGACGCGCGCCATCGGCGTCAAACAGCTCGGCCGGGAAAGGCCCTTCGCCAACACGGGTGGTATAGGCTTTGACAATGCCCAGCACGAAATCAATCGCCGTTGGCCCAAGACCCACGCCCGTGGCCGCTTGGCCTGCGATGACGTTGGACGAGGTCACAAAGGGATAGGTGCCAAAGTCGATGTCCAGCAAAGCCCCCTGCGCGCCTTCAAACAAGATGCGCTTTCCCGCGCGGCGGGCTTCGGTCATCACCTTCCACACCGGTTTGGCATAGGGCAGCACCTGCGGCGCAATCTCGCGCAGCTGCGCCAGCAGCGATTCCCGGTCGACCGGCGCAATGCCCAAGCCGCGCCGCAGCGCGTCATGGTGACTTAGCAAGCGGTCGACGCGGGCCACCAAGGTTGCCTCATCGGCAAGGTCGGCGACACGGATGGCACGGCGGCCGACTTTGTCTTCATAGGCCGGGCCAATGCCGCGACCAGTGGTGCCGATCTTGGCAACCGAAGTTTCCCCCTCGCGGGCCCGGTCCAACTCGCCGTGCACCGGCAAGATCAGCGGCGCATTTTCGGCAATCATCAGGTTTTCTGGCGAAATATCAACGCCTTGCTCGCGCAGCTTGGCGATTTCCATCACCAGATGCCAAGGGTCCAACACCACGCCATTGCCAATCACCGACAGTTTGCCGCCGCGCACAATGCCCGATGGCAACAGCGACAGCTTATACACCTTGCCGTCGATCACCAAGGTATGCCCAGCGTTATGGCCACCTTGAAAACGAGCAATCACATCGGCCCGCTCTGACAGCCAGTCGACGATTTTTCCTTTACCCTCGTCACCCCATTGGGCGCCGACGACGACAACGTTAGCCATGGCATATCCTTCGCGTTTGTCGAAAACCGAGCGACCTATAGCGAGAGTGGCCGCCGCGCGAAACCGCTATTTGCTGGAATAGTGTCGCAGCCTGACACAAGATCGCAGAAATAGCGCCCAGCCATCGCCCAAACCGTCGCCAATATGAAAGGCAAAGCAGATGTTTCTTTATGTAACCCAAGGCACAAATGACGTCGCAAGGGCGAAAATCTTTTACACCGCTGCGCTTGCGCCGCTGGGTTTGGTGCTGCGCTATGAAGACACGGCAGAGCTTGGCTACGGCACCCCAGACGACAGCCGCATCGCGCTTTGGATCACCACACCCTTTGACGCCAGCCGCCCCGCCAGCCATGGCAATGGCGCCATGATCGCCTTTCGGGCACCAAGCCGCGCCGCCGTGGCCGAATTTCATGCCGCAGGCTGCGCCCATGGTGGCGTCGATGACGGTGCGCCGGGTCTGCGCCCCTATGGCGCAAATTTTTACGCCTGCTATCTGCGCGACCCCGACGGCAACAAACTTTCCGCCGTTTGCGAGGCGGCAATGCCATAATCGACAGGCAAAGGCCGCTATTTGCACAAGGACCCAAGCCAAGCCGACCGAAGGGCTTGCACCCGTGGCTGCATCCGCCTAGATAGGCGCGTCAGTCAGGAAAGCCCGTCCGCATGGAAAATATTCTTCTTACCGTCCACCTCATTCTTGCTTTGCTGTTGATCGGCGTGGTGCTGTTGCAGCGCTCCGAGGGCGGTGGTTTGGGAATGGGCTCGGGCGGCGGCGGCGGTGCGATCTCGGGTCGGGCGGCGGCAACGGCCCTGGGCAAGATCACTTGGGCGCTGGCGATTGGGTTTATCATCACCTCGATCAGCATGACCATTCTTGCGGCACGCGATTCGTCTTCGGCCTCGGTCATTGACCAATTCGGCGGCGAAGTGCCACCACCTGCGGCACCTTTGGCGCCTGCAGCAACCGATCTGGGCGCGGTGCCTGCTGACCTGCCTGCAACCGATGCCCCCGTGGCACCGCCTGCAGCTGCCGCGCCTGCAACGCCTGCACCTGCGTCGAACTAACCACTATCGCTTGCTACAGCGACTTAAGATCCGACAGCATGTAGCGTTCGGGTTGCGCGAAAGCTTTGACTAGGCTACTGCTCAACTCCCGTGATGCTGTGATTCCTAAGACGCGAATCGCATGCCGAAAAACCATTACGGGAGGCCCCATGGCACGCTACATTTTCATCACCGGCGGCGTGGTGTCTTCTCTGGGCAAGGGGCTTGCCTCGGCTGCCCTTGGTGCGCTGCTTCAGGCGCGCGGCTATACGGTGCGGCTGCGCAAGTTGGACCCCTATTTGAACGTCGATCCCGGCACGATGTCGCCCTTTGAACATGGCGAGGTTTTTGTCACCGATGATGGCGCGGAAACCGATCTGGATCTGGGCCATTACGAACGCTTTACCGGCGTGCATGCCCGCAAGACCGATTCCATCTCTTCGGGCCGGATCTATTCCAATGTCTTGGAAAAAGAGCGTCGCGGCGATTACTTGGGCAAAACCATCCAGGTTATTCCGCATGTCACCAATG
The DNA here is from genome assembly GCA_023255415.1 of Cypionkella sp. GTDB lineage: Bacteria > Pseudomonadota > Alphaproteobacteria > Rhodobacterales > Rhodobacteraceae > Cypionkella. The sequence goes on from JALRIN010000022.1 coordinate 37,152, forward strand.
AGATCAAAGACTTCCTGCGCATCGGCGACGAAGAAGTTGATTTCATGCTCTGCGAAATCGGCGGCACTGTCGGCGATATCGAAGGCCTGCCCTTCTTCGAATCGATCCGCCAGTTCATCCACGAGCGCCCGCGCGGCCAATCCATTCTGATGCACCTGACGCTGCTGCCCTATCTGGCGGCAAGTGGCGAGCTGAAGACCAAGCCCACCCAGCATTCTGTAAAAGAACTGCAATCCATCGGGCTTGCGCCTGATGTGCTGGTCTGCCGCTCGGAACATCCGATCCCGCAGCGCGAGCTGGAAAAGATCGCGCTGTTTTGCAACGTGCGCAAAGAGGCCGTGGTGCCGGCCTATGATCTGAAAACCATCTACGAAGCCCCCTTGGCCTATCACCATGCCGGGCTTGATCAAGCCGTGCTGGACGCTTTCGGCATCACCCCTGCGCCCAAACCAAACCTTGCGCGTTGGGAAGATGTGATGGACCGGCTGACCCATGCCGAAGGCGTGGTGCGTGTCGCCATTGTCGGCAAATACACCCAGCTGGAAGACGCCTATAAATCCATCGCCGAGGCGCTGACCCATGGCGGCATGGCCAACCGCACCAGGGTTCGCGCGGAATGGATCGACGCCGAGATTTTTGACCGCGAAGACCCGGCGACCTATCTGCAAGACTTCCACGCCATTCTGGTTCCGGGCGGCTTTGGCGAGCGCGGCACCGAGGGCAAGATCAAGGCCGCCCGCTATGCCCGCGAAAAGGGCATCCCCTATCTGGGCATCTGTCTGGGCATGCAAATGGCGGTGATCGAGGCGGCGCGCAATCTGGCCGGAATCGCCGATGCAGGCTCCGAGGAATTCGACCACGAGGCCGGCGCAAAGCGCTTTACTCCCATCGTCTATCACCTGAAAGAATGGATCCAAGGCAACCACGTGGTCGCGCGCAAAGTCGGCGATGACAAAGGCGGCACCATGCGGCTTGGCGCCTATGATGCCACGTTGAAGGCAGGCTCGAAAGTGGCGCAAATCTACGGCACCACCGCGATCGAGGAACGCCACCGCCACCGCTATGAGGTGGATGCAAAATACATCGCCCAGTTGGAGAAATGCGGTCTCAGCTTTAGCGGCATGTCCCCCGACGGCCGCCTGCCCGAGATCGTCGAGATCAAGGACCATCCTTGGTTCATCGGCGTGCAATTCCACCCCGAACTGAAAAGCAAACCCTTCGCCCCACATCCCCTGTTCGCCGATTTCGTGCGGGCGGCTAAGGAAGTGGAGCGGTTGGTTTAAGGGGGGGGTTTCGTCAAAACTTCATACGGTGATTTCGCTCTTCTGGAAGAACTCCAAAAGGCGGTAAATCCTTTCTACGTATGTTATAAATTGGCCAATGTTAGCCAAAACGACACCCTTGTCTAAATCTGGTATGATCTGAGGATGCCCAATCGAGTTTCGAGTGTACCTGTAAAAATTGAAGGCGTTGTCAAGAAGTAATTCTAGATCATAGCCTACGGGCAAAGACTTGAGAGAAGGAATTGACGATTTGTAGGATTGCTTGAATTCCTCATACTTCTTTGAAATAACTTGGCTATTTGTTCTATTTCGAAAACTTTCCTGTTTTTTTCCATCTTTGATGCTGGTCGCATAGCCATCAATCAGCAGATTGATGGCTTTCTCGCTTGCAGCTCCAAGCATAAAAGCCGATCCTGAAATACTGCCCGCTTTAAAGCATGTTAGCGACTCTTTAAAAAACCAAAGAACCACTTCATCACATTCGGGAACGAGTTGCTGAAGTGTCGTAGGGAACTTCTCAATGTCAGCAGGAAGAAGAATTCCTGGCGCTGCATTTCCATCTAAGACAGATGTTTTAAGCTCCTCGAGCCATTTCTTTAGCGCACTGTCAGTTCCTTGAACCACTATTGAGCCCGTATTAAAAACAAGTATGCTAGCTTTGTTAGCACCGGATTTAACACTAAACTTCGTCGCATTTTGAATCTGAGTTTGTGCTTCAAGCACTTCATTTTGGTTCAATAGGTTTTCGACAGTTGAACAAATTTTTTCATCACCATTAAACATGCAAGATATCCAAAAAATTAAATTTATTTATCAAAATAAGCATATCTGTTGCTCTTGGGCAAGCTCGCTTTCTTGGGTCAGCCTTGCCACCCCCCCCTAGACCGCCCCGCCCCTGCCTGCTATCCCTGCGGCCATGCTGTCTTATCAACACCTGTTTCACGCCGGAAATCTGGCCGATGTTCAAAAGCACGCGCTGCTGTCTTGGACGCTGGATTATCTGATTCAAAAAGACAAACCGCTGTCTTATATCGAAACCCATGCCGGGCGCGGGCTTTATGATCTGGGCGCGGACGAGGCGATCAAGACCGGCGAGGCCGAGGCGGGCATCGCGGTGGCCGAGGCCTTGTTTCCAAAGCTGCACCCCTATCTGAACCGGCTGAACGAGGTGCGCGCCAGCTATGGCCCGCTGGCCTATCCTGGCTCGCCGCTGATTGCGGCGCTGTCGTTGCGCGATCAGGATACCATTCATCTGGCCGAGCTGCACCCGCAAGAGCAGCAGCATCTGCGCCATGCGATGAACCCGTGGGATGCTCATATCTATCAACGCGACGGGTTCGAAACCGCCATCGCGCTGACCCCGCCCAGCCCGCGCCGGGGTATGATGCTGATCGACCCCTCTTACGAGGTGAAGGCCGATTACGAGGCGATCCCCAAGCATATTGGCACCATCGCGCGCAAATGGAACGTCGGGATCATAGCACTTTGGTATCCGATTTTGACCGGCGGCAGCCATGGGCCGATGCTGAGCGCGCTGCAAAACCAGTTCCCCGAGGCGCTGCGCAGCGAAGTGCGGTTTCCGCCAGTGCGCGAGGGCCACCGGATGGAAGGCTCGGGCATGTTCGTGGTCAACCCGCCTTATGGCATGGCCGAAGAGGCGGCGCGGTTGCAGGCAATATTCAAGCGCTTGCCCCATGTCTGATCCGCAGGGTGCAGATCAGATCACGATCCCGAATGCCCCCCTTGGCATCGGGCCGGCACGGGCATAATCTAGGCCTATGTTTGCAGATATCCTTCGTGGCCTTTTGGCCCCCGCCCCCAAACGCCTTCCCGACCCGGATGCGCAGCTTGCTTTGGCAGCGCTTTTGGTGCGCGTGGCCAAAAGTGACGGGCTTTACGCCGCCGAAGAGGTCGAGCGGATCGACAAAATCCTGATGGCGCGGCACGCCCTGTCGCCCTTTGAGGCGGTCGCCTTGCGCGCGCGCGCCGAAGCCTTCGAGGCCGAGGCCCCCGACACCGTGCGCTTTACCCGCGCGCTGAAAGAGGCCGTGCCCTTTGAAGACCGCATCGCGGTGATCGAGGCGCTATGGGCGGTGGCGCTTGCCGATGGCAGCCGCGACGCCGAAGAGGATCAGATGCTGCGGCTGTTGGCCAATCTGCTGGGGGTGACGGATATGGAAAGCAGTCTGGCGCGCCGGCGGGTCGAACGACAATGATCGCCTCGCTTGGCATGTATGATCGCGCCGAGACAGCGGGCGCGAATGATCGGCTTTGGGCTTTGATCCGCGACGCGCTGCGCAGCGCAGGCGAGGCCGCGCCAGATGCCTTGACGCGGGGCGAGGCGGCCTATTGGCCCGCATGGCAATCGCCCGATCTGGTGTTTTCGCAGACCTGTGGCTTTCCTTATCGCGCAAGGCTGCATGATCATGTCACCCTGATTGGTGCGCCCGATTACGGCATCGCTGACTGTCCTGCGGGTCATTATGTCTCGGTCTATGTGGTGCGCCACGATGATCCGCGCGCACTGGCTGATTTTGACGGCGCGAGCATTACCTATAATGATGCCCTGTCGCAATCGGGCTGGGCGGCACCACAAAACCACGCAAGCGCGCTTGGGCTGCATTTTGCTGCCGGGTTAGAGACGGGCGGGCATCGCGCCTCGGCGCTGGCTGTGGCCGAAGGGCGGGCGGATTTTGCCGCGATCGACGCGCTGACATGGGATTTTCTGACCGCATTCGAGCCTTGGACCGCAGGGCTGCGAGTGCTGGGCCAAACCGCGCCCGCGACACCTGCCCTGCCCTATATCACCGCCAAAGGCCGCGACGCGAACGTGTATTTCGGCGCAACCGAGGCTGCAATTGTGGCGCTGAGTGCTGCGGATCGGGATCTCTTGCGGATAAGGGGGCTGGTGCGTCTGCCGCCAGCAGCCTATCTTTGCGTGCCAATCCCGTCGCCGCCTGCACAAATTGCGCATATAAAATGATCAAACCGTCAAAGCCCGCGCAAGTGCCGTCATAAATGCCGTTGCAAAGCGTTGATTTCTGCGCCCTATTTGTTCGACCCACTCTAACCAAGGCCGATCTGTGACCCAAAGCCCCGACACGCCCGTTATTGCGATCCATGATCTGCACAAAGCCTATGGCAGCCTCGAGGTGCTTAAAGGCGTCGATCTGATTGCGCCGCGTGGCCATGTGGTTTCGCTGATCGGCTCGTCTGGCTCGGGCAAATCGACCTTGCTGCGCTGCTGCAACCTGCTGGAAGACAGCCAACAGGGCGAGATTTTGTTTGAAGGCGAGCCGGTGCGCTGGAAGGGCCAAGGCCTTGGCCGCCACCCCGCCGACCGTTTGCAAGTCACCCGCATGCGCACCAATCTGTCGATGGTGTTTCAGCAGTTTAACCTGTGGTCGCATCTGACGATCTTGCAAAATGTGATGGAAGCCCCCGTCACCGTGCTGAAACGCAACCCCAAAGAGGTCGAGAAAAGCGCGCGGATGTATCTGGAAAAGGTTGGTATTGGCGATAAGGCTGATGCTTGGCCCGCGATGCTTTCGGGCGGCCAACAGCAGCGCGCAGCCATCGCACGCGCGCTTTGCATGGAGCCACGTGCTTTGCTGTTTGACGAACCCACCTCGGCGCTTGACCCCGAGTTGGAGCAAGAGGTTATCAAGGTTATCAAGGCCTTGGCCGATGAGGGGCGCACCATGATTTTGGTCACCCACGACATGAAACTCGCCGCTGATGTGTCAGATCACGTGATCTTTCTGCATCAAGGCAAGATCGAAGAGCAGGGCGCACCCGCCTCGCTCTTTACCAATCCGCAAACAGAGCGCCTGCGCGGCTTTCTGTCTGCAGGCGCTTAACCGCAACACTACCATCAACAGGGAAACACAATGAAAAAACTTCTTCTTGCAACCACCCTTCTGGCGCTGAGCGCAGGCTTTGCTTCGGCAAATGTTGTGCGTCTTGCAACCGAGGGCGCTTACCCTCCCTTTAACCTGATCGACGACAAAGGCGAAGTTGGCGGCTTTGAGCGCGAGTTTGGCGACGAGATCTGCAAGCGCGCGGCGCTGGAATGCACCTGGTCGACCAACGAATGGGACAGCATCATCCCGAATCTGCAGTCAGGCAACTATGACGTAATCGTGGCCGGCATGTCGATCACCGACGAGCGCAAAAAAGTCATCGACTTTACCCAAGACTACTATCCGCCAACGCCTTCGGCTTTCGTGGCGGCTTCGGCAGATGCCGATTGCAAAACCGGCGTGGTCTCGGCGCAGGTTTCGACCATTCAGGCCGCCCATGTGGCAGAAACCGGCATGAGCTTGCTGGAATTCCCGACCCCAGACGAGACTGTGGCGGCTGTGCGCAACGGCGAGGCGCTTTGCGTCTTTGCTGACAGCGACTATCTGCGTCCGCTGGTCAACGAATCGAACGGCGCGCTGATGTTTGTAGGCGAGCCGGTCTCTATCGGTGGCGGTGTTGGCATGGGTCTGCGTCAGTCGGATCAAGAGCTGAAAGGCAAGCTGGATGCAGCGATCACTGCGATGAAGGCAGATGGCACGCTGAACACCATGATCGAAAAATACTTTGGCCCGGAAGGTCTGAAGTACTAATCGCCCTTCCCTACCCCCCGCGCAAAGCTGTGCGGGGGGTATTCTTTTTCAAGACAGGCCCGCGGCATGTTCGAAATCTGCGCAGATCCGAAATCCATTGAAGGCCTGACATGGCTTGGCTGCTACCTGACTTCGGGCAAGCACCTTGATTTCTATATGTCTTTTGTCACCGTGCTGGCGCTTTTGGCCGTGACCGCCCCTACCGCGATGCTTTTGGGCTTTGGCGGTGCGATGGCCAGCCGGGCGCGGCTTGCGCCGCTGCGCTGGTTGGGTAAGGGCTATTCGGCGATGGTGCGCGGCGTGCCTGACATCGTCTATTTCATGTTTTTCGTGATCGCGCTGGATCAGGGCTTTGAATATGTCAAAAGCCGCTTTGTCTGCGAAGATCTTGCCGCCCCTGTGTTCCAAGGAATGGAATTTCACGTCTGCAACGCGGCCAAAGTGCCGCTGGCGACGGCCTCGCCCTTTGTCTATCAGGCTTACGGCTTTTTTCTTGCGGTGGTGACATTCGCCATCGTCTTTGGCGCTTTTGTCACCCATGTGCTGTCGGGGGCTATGCAAGCCGTGCCGCGCGCGCAGCTGGAAACCGCCGAGGCCTATGGCATGACGCCACGCCAAGTCTTTCGCCGCATACTGGTGCCGCAGATGTGGGTCTATGCCCTGCCAGGCCTGACCAATCTGTGGATGGTGCTGATCAAAGCCACGCCGCTGCTGTTTCTCTTGTCGGTGAAAGACATCGTCTATTACGCCCGCGAATTGGGCGGCACCAAGACCTCGGCCTATGCCTATGCGCATCCCGATTGGCGGCTTTATTACTTTCTTGGGCTTTTGGTGTTTTATCTGCTGATGACCAAAGGCTCTGAAATCGTGCTGTCCCGCATTTCGGCGCGGCTGTCCAAGGGCCAGGCCACCGCCGCAGGCGAAGCGCAGCGGAGGGCTTTGGCATGAGCTGCATCGACACCATTGCAGACTATGGCCTGCGCTCGATCGGGATCGGGGCCAAGCTATTGCCGCGCACCGATTTCACCCTGTGCCAACAATTCACCCTGATCGGATCGGGGCTGATCTGGAACGTCTATTTCGCGGTGCTGGCGCTGTTCTTTGGCTTTTTTCTCGCCAATATGCTGGCGCTTGCCCGCATTGCCCACAGCCCGATACTTCGCAAACCGGCCGATTGGTTTGTGTTTGTGTTTCGCGGCTCGCCCCTGTTCATCCAGTTCTTTTTGGCCTACGAACTGCTGGTCTTGCTGCCTCGCTCTGGCGTTAATCTGTTGGGGCTGACGGTGGAAACCTCTTGGCTGACGCGGGCCTGGGCGGGGGCGCTGATCGTGCTGTTTCTTAACACTGCAGCCTATTCGGCCGAGATTTTCTACGGCGCGCTGCAATCAATTCCCAAGGGCGATCTGGAGGCTGCCGAAGCCTATGGCCTGACCGGATGGAAAAAATTCACCCGTGTGCAATGGCCCACCATGCTGCGGCTGGCTTGGCCCAGCTATACCAACGAAGCGATTTTCATGCTGCAATCGACGACGCTGGTGTTTTTCTCGGGCTTTCCGGCCTTTGGGCAGATGGGCGATGCGCTCTATTACGCCAACTATTTTGCCGATAAGACCTTTAACCCCTTTATCCCCTATCCGATCATTGCGTTTTACTTTGTGATCCTGACGCTGATCGTGATCTGGGGCTTTGGTCGGGTGAACCGGCATTTGAACCGACATTTGCCGCAAAACGAGCAAAGCAGAATTCGCTTGCGTCCGCAGTTGCTCCGATAGTAAGCTATTTTTGATCAAATTGCGAGACTGCTACAACGGCAGCCGCCGGGATCAATGCAAAAGGATAGGGTCAAGGGCATGATCCAAACCTTCCGCTGGCCAGTTTTGGCAGGTGTGGCAGGTGGTGTGCTCTCCTGGAAAACATGATGAAAGATTGGCTGAGAAAGCATCCCAACGTGCGCACGATTCGTGTCGCTGCGGCGGATTTGAACGGGCAAGCCCGCGGCAAACGCGTGCCCGCCCGCTATGCAGATAATGTGGTTAAGAACGGCACCCGCTTTCCGTTTTCGGTGTTGAACCTTGATATTTGGGGCGAAGATATCGACGATAGCCCTTTGGTTTTTGAACAGGGTGACCAAGACGGCATCCTGCGCCCAACCGAGCGCGGCTTTATGCCGATGCCCTGGCTTGAAGCACCAACAGCGCTGCTGCCGATCTGGATGTTTCGTGAAAACGGCACGCCCTACGAAGGCGATCCGCGCCATGCGCTGCGTGCTGTGGTTGACCGCTATAAGGCGCGCGGACTAACGCCGGTTTGCGCGATCGAACTCGAGTTTTTCCTGATCGACGATTCTGGCAAGACCATGCAGGTGCCGGCAAGTCCGCGCTCTGGCAAGCGCCGCAAGGCCGCCGAGACGCTGTCGATCCGCGCGCTTGACGCTTTTGATACCTTTTTCACCGACCTTTACGACGCCTGCGAAGCGATGGACATTCCCGCCGATACCTCGACCTCCGAGGCAGGTTTGGGCCAGTTTGAAGTCAACCTGATGCATTGCGACGACGCCCTTCGCGCCGCTGATGATGCCTTGTTCTTCAAGATGTTGGTGAAAGGTCTGGCGCGCCGCCACGGCTTTGCCGCCAGCTTTATGGCGAAACCCTATGCAGAATATTCCGGCTCGGGTCTGCACACGCATTTCTCGATATTGGATGAGAAGGGCGAGAATATCTTTGACAGCGGCGGGCCAAAGGGCACGGCAGCGCTGAAACATGCGGTCGCGGGCTGCTTGAACGCGATGCATGATTCCGCGCTGATCTTTGCGCCGCATCAAAACAGCTACGAGCGTTTGGTGCCGGGCAAACACGCCCCCACCGCCATTGCTTGGGGCTATGAAAACCGCACCGCAGCCATTCGCATTCCCGCCGGCAACCCCGCCGCGCGCCGGATCGAGCATCGCGTGGCAGGCGGCGATGTGAACCCCTATCTGATGCTGGCCGCGATCCTTGGATCGGCGCTTGACGGGATCGAACATCAGATGGAGGCACCGCCCCCGATTGTCGGCAATGCCTATGCCATCGACGATCTGCCCGAGATTCCAACGACTTGGGCCGAAGCCATCGACGCGCTGGAACAAAGCACCATCGTGCCGCGCTTTCTGCACCCCGAGCTGATCAAGAACCTTGTGTCGACCAAACGGCAAGAGCTGCATTATACCGCCGAGTTGAACCCGCAAGAGTTGATCGAACTTTATCTCGACACTGTGTAACATCGACACGCATCTTCCCCCCTTGACCCCAAGGGGGGAGGCTGCGTTAGCTAAGACGACCTTGCAAAGCGGAATTCCTATGCTGATCGGCATCCTTCAAACTGGCCAAGCTCCAGATGTTCTGATCGAAAAATCGGGGGATTACCCCGATATGTTCGAACGGCTGCTGGCGGGCTACGGTTTTGCCTTTCGCAGCTATCGCGTCCTGGACGGAGAGTTTCCCGCCGATGTGCAGGCCTGCGACGGCTGGTTGATCACCGGCTCGCGGCATGGCGCCTATGAAGATCATGCTTGGATCCCGCCGCTGGAAGCCTTTATTCGCGACGCCTATGCAGCCCATGTGCCGCTGGTGGGGATTTGTTTTGGCCATCAGATCATTGCCCAGGCCATGGGCGGGCGGGTCGAGAAATTTGCAGGCGGATGGGCGGCAGGCGCGACCGATTATGATTTTGAAGGCGAAAAGATCACGCTGAACGCTTGGCACCAAGATCAGGTGACGCAAAAACCCGAAGCTGCGCGGGTGGTGGGGCGCAATGCCTTTTGCGAGAACGCCGCCCTGCTTTACGACGACCGCGCCTTTACGGTGCAGGCACATCCCGAATTTGAACCCGAATTTGTTGACGGTCTGGCGCAGACGCGCGGACGCGGCGTGGTGCCGCAACCGCTGCTGGACGCTGCCACCGCCCGCCTTTCCAACCCTTTGAATTCTGCCACCATGGCCGCCCGCATCGCGGCCTTCTTTCAGGCCAAACGCAGCTAAGCCCTTTGCCATCAGGCCAGGGGTAACCCGCAAAAATAGTGTGACCCATGTCGAAATGGACCGACCAACTGCCAGAGGCAGCCCGAGACTACATCGCAGGCCGTCGTGTGGACGAAGTGGAATGCGTGATCGGCGATATTGCCGGAGTGGCGCGCGGCAAAGCCATGCCTGCTGCGAAATTCGCGCATCAAACCAACTACTTCCTGCCAAACTCGATCTTTTTGCAGACCATCACGGGCGAATGGGCCGACAGCCCGTTCGACGCCTTTACCGAACCAGACATGATCCTGGAGCCTGATTTTACCACCGCCACAGCAGCACCTTGGACGGCGGATGTGACCTTGCAAGTCATCCATGACGCCAAGGATCAGCAAGGCAATCTGGTGCCCTTTGCGCCGCGCAACCTGCTGCGCCGCGTGATGCAGCTTTATGCCGATCAAGGCTGGACGCCGGTTGTCGCCCCCGAGATGGAGTTTTTCCTGACCGCGCGCAACATCGACCCTAACCAGCCGGTGATCCCGCCAATGGGGCGCTCGGGACGGCGGGCTGCGGGCAAGCAGGCCTATAGCCTTTCGGCGGTGGATGAATACGGCAAGGTGATCGACGATATCTATGATTTCGCCGAAGCCCAAGGCCTTGAAATCGACGGCATCTTGCAAGAAGGCGGTGCGGGCCAGATCGAGTTGAACCTCGCCCATGGCGACCCGGTGCGGTTGGCCGATGATGTGTTCTTCTTCAAACGCCTGATCCGCGAGGCCGCGCTGCGCCACGATTGCTTTGCCACCTTCATGGCAAAACCCATCGCCGGAGAGCCGGGTTCAGCCATGCATATCCACACCTCGGTGATCGATAGCAAAACTGGCAAGAACATCTTCTCGGACAAAAAAGGCGAAGAGACCGAGGCGTTTTTGCACTGCATCGCAGGCATGCAAAACCACCTGACCGGTGCCATCGCCCTGCTTGCGCCCTATGTGAACAGCTACCGCCGCTATGTGCCCGATTTCGCAGCCCCGATTAACCTTGAATGGGGCCGTGACAACCGCACCACAGGGCTGCGGGTGCCGATCTCGGCCCCCTCGGCGCGGCGCATCGAAAACCGCCTGCCGGGGATGGATTGCAACCCCTATCTCGGCATCGCAGCCACGCTCGCCTGCGGCTATCTGGGCCTGATGGAGAAAAAGCAGCCCCGCCCCGAATTCAAAACCAACGCCTATATCGACAGCGACGATATCCCCACCAATATGGCCGATGCGCTGGACCTACTGGAGGAAGACGCAGCGCTTTGCGAAGTGCTGGGGGCAGATTTCGTCAAGGTCTACACCTCGGTAAAGCGCAATGAATACAAAGAGTTCTTGCAGGTGATCAGCCCTTGGGAGCGCGAGCACCTGCTGCTGAGCGTCTAAGATGAACCTCCTGCACGCCAATGACGACGCGGGGCAATACCCCAAGTCCTATTACGCCGCCACCCGCAGCAATCTTGCGCCCTTCCCGCAGCTGCAAGAGGCAATCAGCGCTGATGTCTGCATCATTGGTGCGGGCTACACCGGACTGTCAGCCGCCCTGCATCTGGCGCAAAAGGGGCTGCGGGTGGCGGTGCTCGAAGCGCATCGGGTCGGCTTTGGTGCCTCTGGGCGCAACGGCGGGCAGGTCGGATCAGGCCAGCGCCAAGATCAAGACTGGCTGGAAAACACCATGGGGCTGGATGCCGCCCACAGGCTCTGGGATCTGGCGCAAGACGCCAAAGCACTGGTGCGCGATCTGATCAGAACCCACGCCATGCCCGTCACCTTTCATCCGGGCGTCGCACATGCCTGCTGGAGCGAGGCCGAGGTGCGACACTCCCACGCCTATGCGGCAAAACTGGCGAAAGACTATGGCTATGACCAGATCGAACCGCTGGACCGCAGGGCCATCCGCAAGCTGATCGGCTCACAAGCCTATCAAGGCGGCGATCTTGATCATGGGGCGGGCCATATCCACCCGCTGAATTTTGCCATCGGCCTGGCAAAAGCCGCGAAAGACGCGGGCGCGCAGATCTTCGAACTGTCCGAAGTCCTCGCGCTGGACAAGGGCCCACAGCCCTTGGTGACAACTGCGCAGGGCCAAGTCAGCTGTAGCCATGTTATCCTCGCAGCCAATGGCTATCTTGGTGGGCTCAACCGCGAGGTCGCGGCAAAAGTGATGCCGATCAACAACTTCATCATCGCCACCAAGCCCTTGGGTGCGCAGGCGGCGCAGATCCTGTCGCAGCCCATTGCCGTGGCCGATACCAAATTCGTGGTGAACTATTGGCGCCTGTCCGAGGACAACCGCCTGCTGTTTGGCGGTGGCGAAAGCTATGGCTACCGCTTCCCTGACATCTTGAAAGCGGTGTCAAAACCGATGCTTGCGGTTTATCCGCAGCTGCGCGACACCCCAATAGACTATGCTTGGGGCGGCACGCTCGCCATTACCCTTAATCGCATGCCCTGCTTTACTCGGCTTGCGCCGAATATCCTCTCGGCCTCGGGCTATTCTGGCCACGGTGTCGCCATCGCCACGCTCGCCGGTAAACTCTTGGCCGAGGCCAGCCTCGCCCCATCCGCCAGCTTTGATCTGATGGCAAGCCTGCCGCAACCGCGCTTCCCAGGTGCAGGTGGTCTGCGCTGGCCCTTGTTGGTGCTGGCGATGACCTGGTTTTCGCTGCGTGACAAATTAGGGCTCTAAGCCTTTCATCTTGGTCTAAAT
>JALRIN010000023.1 GCA_023255415.1 Cypionkella sp.
AAGCACAGTCATCTTGGCGTTAAAGACGTGGATGGTGCCATCGTCGAGTTTCCACGCCACCACACCGGTGCATTTGCCATCGGTCATGATCAGATCAATGGCGAAATATTCGATAAAGAATTCCGCGTTGTTCTTCAGGCTTTGGCCATAAAGCGTGTGCAAAATCGCGTGGCCGGTGCGGTCGGCGGCAGCACAGGTGCGCTGCACCGGCGGGCCTTCGCCGTATTCGGTGGTATGGCCGCCAAAGGGGCGCTGATAGATCTTGCCCTCTTCAGTGCGCGAAAACGGTACGCCGTAATGCTCCAGCTCGTAAACTGCCTTGGGAGCTTCGCGCGCCAGATATTCCATCGCATCGGTGTCACCCAGCCAATCAGAGCCCTTGACGGTGTCATACATATGCCACTGCCAGCTGTCGGGCCCCATATTGCCAAGGCTGGCCGCGATGCCGCCTTGGGCTGCCACGGTATGGCTGCGGGTCGGGAAAACCTTGGTCACGCAAGCGGTGCGCAGGCCCTGTTCGGCCATGCCAAGCGTTGCGCGCAAACCCGCGCCACCCGCACCAACGACCACGACGTCATAGTCGTGCACTTCATAAGGATAAGCAGTCATATCAGCCCCTTAAAGCGCGATGCGGACAAGAGCATAAAGCCCCGTCGCGGCAATCACGGTGGAAAGCGAAGTCACAAAGATCACCAGCATCTTGCGGACGGTGCCGCGCGCGTAATCTTCAATTGCCATGGTCGCCCCCATGGCAAAGTGGCGCATGCCGATTACCAGCACCAGCGCCGTCACAATAGCGGTAAAGGGATGCGCAAAGGTGGCGCGCACAGTGGCGTAATCCTGCCCCAAGGCATGGCCGACGATATAAACCCAAGTCGGCACCAAAAACGCCAAGGCGACCGAAGACATCGTCATCGACCAATGATGTTCGGTCCCCGAATGGGCCGAACCCTTGCCAACAGCGCGTTTGCGAGCGGTGATATAGCGCATGTCTGCCTCCTTAAACGATCAGAATGGTGATGAAGGTCAAAACGAACGAGCCGATGACAATGCCCCAACCCAGCCGCTCGGCAGTTGGAATGTCGAGCCCGTGGCCTGCGTCAAAGTAAAGGTGCCGCAGCCCAGCAAGATAGTGATACCACACCGCCCAAGCCGAGCAGGTAAAGACCAGATCGCCAAACCAGCTGGTCGCGACCGCATTTGCCACCGCGAAATAGGGTTCACTCACCGCAGCCGCCAGCAACCACCACACCGCAAGCATCACGCCCACGATCAGCGCATTGCCGGTGATCCGCGTCAGGATCGACACGACCGAAGTCAGTTGCGGGCGGTAAATTTGCAGGTGCGGTGATAGGGGGCGTTCCACCCGCTTCATCTCGGCCATTTCGGATCCCTTCGTCATAGAGCCCCCAGATCAACTCTGGGCGCAGACTTATCATGCAGTAATCAATAGCGCGTAAATCAGCATTGTCACCAGCGCCGATGCTGCGAATGCGTAAAAGCCGCACAATCCTGCATGATTTTTCGCTTTTGTGATCACGAAAAAATTTCGTGTGATCACAAAATGGGGCCTTTGGAAATCCCGTAGCCCCTGCACCGCTAGATCGGCATCAAGGCCCAGTAATCAAGGTCCAGCAGCACCTCGGGCAGATATTTGCCATCCGGCCCGCGCAGATCACCCGCGCCGCCCTTGGTCGCAACCAAGCGCAAGCGGATCGCCCCCACCCCAGGCGCAGAGGTTGGCGCACGGTCCAAAACCTGCGACCAAGCCCGCACCGTATCCCCGGCAAAGCAGGGGTTGGCATGGGCACCTGCGTTCAGCGCCACGATCATTTGCGCATTGGCCAGCCCGTTGAACGACAGCGCGCGGGCAAGCGAGATCACATGCCCGCCATAGATCAGCCGCCGCCCATCAGGGCGCTGCGTGGCGTCGAAATGCACTTTGGCGGTGTTTTGCCACAGCCTTGTGGCCAGCATATGTTCGGCCTCTTCGATCGTCACGCCGTCAACATGATCAATCACCTCGCCCAGCGCATAATCGCCCCAGCGGTGCGGCTCGCCGCTTTGGGCGAAATCATATCTACTGAAATCAAGCCCCTGCGGGATCACCAGATCTTGGGCCGCCACCGTGGCTGCAAGCTCTGGCAGGACGGTGGCTGGGGCTGGCGCGGCAAGATCGCGCTTTTTCACCATCACCCAGCGCACATAGTCCAGCACCGGTTGGTTGTGCTGATTGGTGCCAAGGGTGCGCACATAGACCACGCCCGATTGCCCGTTAGAATTCTGCTTCAGCCCGATCACCGTGCTTTGTGACCGCAGCGTGTCCCCAGGCCAAACAGGCGCCAGCCAGCGCCCCTGCGCATAGCCCAGATTGGCCACCGCATTCAGCGAGACATCGGGCACGGTCTTGCCAAAGATCACATGAAAGCCGATCAGATCATCCAGTGGGCTTGCGGGCAGACCGCAAGCCTGCGCGAAGACATCAGACGAATAAAGCGCGTGGCGGGCGGGATAAAGCCCATGATAAAGCGCGCGCTCGCCCAGCGTTACCGTGCGCGGCACCGCATGCGCGATCACCTCGCCAAGGCGATACTCCTCAAAAAACCGCCCCGCGTTTGTCTTCATCTTATCCTCTTAAACCCGTTGTGCCGCGCTAGTGGTCGCCCAATTTGACATCGGGCGTGTAGGTGCCCTCGACCTCTTTCACCACGGCTTGGCCGCAGCGCATCACGCCGCGGCTGGCGTCAAAGCTATATGTGGGGCCCCCGTGCAGGGCCCAACCTTTGTTGAGCGCAGCCGTCACCCGATGGCAAAAGGCAGATGTGTCGTCATCGGTCAGAAATCGAAACAACTGCATCGGCTTAGCCAAACACCGGATAGCCAAGGCGCGCGTGAATCATCCCGATCACCGCCATGATCAGCACGGCCACCACCAGATGCAGCACATCAAAATAGACCGGCCCCGCTTTTGGCCGATCCCAAACCGGCTGCATTTTATTGATAAAGATCAGATCCAGAACCGCCCAAGCCAGCAGCCCACCGAACAAGATCAGGCTGGCCAGATCGCCGTTCACCAGCAAATGCGCCAGCGCCCAGGTTTTCACCCCCGATAGCATCGGATGGCGGATCTTGGCGCGCAAAGCCCCCCGCGAAAAGCCAAGAAAGAACAGAAAAATCGCCACCAACATCAACAAGTTGTTGATATGGCGCAAAAACAGCGGCGGATTCCAAAGCTGAATCACATCGGCCGAGCGGTAGCCCACGACCATAAACACAATCGCCAAAATCGTCAGCCCCGAGGCCACCATTTTGCCGTTGTTATCGCCAAGGCTGGCGCGAAACCCAGGCGTGACGCGCTTCATCAAATGCGAATAGGCCCAAAGCAGGACCCCAACGATCAGTAGTGCCATTCAAACTCTCCCTGTCATGCCATTGCGGCAATTGCGCTGGCTTTTGCCAAAAGCGCCTCTGCCGTCATGATATGCAGGTTTTCGACGATCTTTCCATCCACAACCGCAACGCCCTGCCCTGCGGCCTGTGCTTGGGCAAAGGCAGCGATTTGGCGCGCGGCCAGCTCTAGTTCGGCCTCCGAGGGCGCAAAGGCTGCGTTGGCGATGTCGATCTGCGCGGGGTGGATCAGGGTTTTGCCATCAAAGCCCATATCCCGGCCTTGGGTGCATTCGGCCAAAAGCCCGGCCTCGTCCTTAAAGGCATTGTAGACGCCATCGACGATGACGCGGCCATAGGCGCGCGCCGCCAACAGACACAGCCCCAAGCCCGCCTGCATCGGCAAGCGATCTGCGCGCATCCGGCTGCCCAGCTCGCGCGCCAGATCATTGGTGCCCATCACCATGCCGGCAAGCTGCGGATGCGCTGCGATCTGCGCCGCATTCAGGCAGCCCAGTGCGGTTTCCATCATCGCCCAAAGTGGCTTTTTCGGGGCAAGCCCTGCGACCGCATCAAGTTCGGCGGACGTATTCACCTTGGGGATCAGCAGCGCCTCGACCTCGGTCATCGCGCCAAAACGCGCGATATCATCGGCACCCCAAGCGGTATCAAGCCCATTGACCCGCACGATGCGCAACCGCGCGCCATAGCCTCCCGCCGCCAAAGCCTGCGCCAAAACCTCGCGCGCGGTGGCTTTTTCATCGGGGGCAACTGCATCTTCCAGATCAAAGATAATCGCATCAGCGGCCAGCCCGCGCGCCTTGTCCAAGGCCCGCGCATTCGAGCCGGGGATGTAAAGGACAGAGCGGACGGGATGGGTCATGATTCTCTCCAAGCAATATTCTTGCGCAAAGAGGCCGCATTTTGTCACTTTCAGCAAGAGGTGAAATGCCGCAATGCAGAAATTTCCGCACGCGCGCTTAACGATTTGCTGGGGTTCTGCGCGCAAGCTGATCTAACCCTTTGATCGGAGCCGCCCATGGACCGCCAGCTTTTCGCCCTCTCTTTTGGTTTTTTGGTGGTGATCCTTGCCACTCATCCGGGCTGGACTGGCGCCCTGCCCGCCCTAGCCGTGCATACCATCCCAGATCAGCTTGGCCGAGACCACCAACAGCGCCCATGTCACAAGCCGGAAAAACAGCACCTCGGGCAGGCGCTTGACCAAGGCGACACCGGCAAAGACTGACAGCGCAGCGACAGGCATCAGCACCAGCACCTTTTCAAGGCTGGCAAGATTGACCTGCCCCAGCATGTAGTAGGGGATCAGCTTTATCGCATTCACATAAGCAAAAGCGATGGTCGAGGTGCCCGCAAACACCGCCTTTTGCAGCCCCAAGGGTAGGGTATAGACCTGAAACGGTGGCCCCCCCGAATGGCTGACAAAACTGGTAAACCCCGTCACCGTTCCCCAAAACAGCCCCGGCGCGACATCGGCCGGTTTCGCCGCCGCCCCTGCTTTGACGCGAAACAACAGGTTCAACGCAAAGATCACGCCAATCAGGCCGATCAGCACTGTCACCAAGGCCTCGGACACCAAGGTTGCTGCGAAATAGCCCAGCACCACCCCCAGCGTCATGCCGGGCAGCATGATCGCCAAAACCCGGGCATTAAAGGCGCGGCGATAGGCGTAAAGCCCGAACATATCCGAGACCACATAGACCGGCAGCATCAGCCCCGCGGCCGCAACCGGATGCAGCACCAAGGACAAAACCGGCACCGACAGCATGCCGATCACCGGCAAGCCCCCCTTGCCCATGCCAACAAACACAGCGGCAAGCGTGGCCAAAGCCCAAAACAACGCGCCGTCCATGCAGCTCTCCTTAATTTGTGGCAAAGCTTTAGCGCAAACATTGGAATATCACCAGAGATTGCGCTTTGCCGCGCTGCAGCGGACTTGCACGAACCGCGCGTTAGGCTTACCAAACCCGCGATATTCACGTTCAACCCGAGGGGGGATTCCCATGGCTAGACCTAAAATCGCGCTGATTGGCGCAGGCCAGATCGGCGGCACGCTCGCCCATCTTGCAGCGATCAAAGAGCTTGGCGACGTCACTTTGTTTGACATTGCCGAAGGCACACCGCAGGGCAAAGCGCTGGACATCGCGCAATCTGGCCCCTCCGAGGGCTTTGACGCCGTGATGAAAGGCGCAAATTCCTACGCCGAAATCGCGGGTTCTGACGTTTGCATCGTCACCGCCGGCGTGCCGCGCAAGCCTGGCATGTCGCGCGACGATCTTTTGGGCATCAACCTGAAGGTGATGAAATCGGTCGGCGAAGGCATCAAGGCACATTGCCCGAACGCCTTTGTGATCTGCATCACCAACCCGCTTGACGCGATGGTCTGGGCGCTGCGCGAGTTCTCGGGCCTACCCACCAAGAAAGTCGTCGGCATGGCTGGCGTTCTTGACTCGGCTCGTTTCAGCCACTTCCTCGCGACCGAATTCAACGTCTCCATGAAAGACGTTACTGCATTCGTTCTCGGCGGCCACGGCGACACCATGGTGCCTTCGGTGCGCTATTCGACCGTTGGCGGCATTCCGCTGCCCGACCTGATCGAAATGGGCTGGACCACGCAGGAAAAACTAGACGCCATCGTTCAGCGCACCCGTGACGGCGGCGCTGAAATCGTCGGTTTGTTGAAAACCGGCTCGGCCTTCTACGCGCCTGCGACCTCGGCGATCGAGATGGCAGAAGCCTTCCTTAAAGACCAAAAGCGCATTCTGCCTTGCGCGGCCTATTGTGACGGCGAATTTGGCCTGAATGGAATGTATGTCGGCGTGCCAACCATCATCGGCGCGGGCGGCATCGAGAAAATCGTCAACATCAAGCTTTCGGCTGAAGAGCAAGTGATGTTCGACAAATCCACCGATGCTGTCAAAGGTCTGGTTGATGCTTGCAAGGCGATTGACCCGTCCTTGGCATAAGCCAAAGCCTTGATCTAAGACATAAACGCGCGCCCTAGGGCGCGCGTTTTTCAGTTTGCGGCGATCTGATCGGCCAGATAGGCGGCATCGCGCCAGACCCCCCAGATAAAGGGCGAAGCACGGCTTGCCAGCCACGGCAAGCCAAGGAAATAAAGCCCGCGATGCTTGGTCACGCCGCGTATATGATCCGGCCTGCCCTTTTCATCCAGCGCATCGACCTGCAACCAGCTGTAATCCAACGCATAGCCCGTCGCCCAAATGATCGAGGTGATCCCCGCCTGCGCCAAATCCAGGCTGCGCAGCGGATGGGTGACGCAGTCTGGGTTATCAGCAAAAATCCGCGCCTCGGGTTCAGGCGGGAAATCCAGACCATGGGCGGCGACATAGGCGTCGGCCTCGTCCAAAGTCGTCAGATAATGCCGATCGCCGCCGGCGATATTCTCGGCCAGATCACCCGCAATCTGCAAAACGCCATTATCATAGGCCCCGGTGCGGCCCAGCAGCGTCATGCCGCGCGCGGCGAAATCGCGGAAATCCACGGTATTGCCGCCATGCGCGCCGCTGACAGCGATGGTGACATGCTCCATCCCCTTGCGCCGCGCTTTGGCGTCCCAATGGCCCAAGACACCCAGCCACCAGCAAAAATCCTTGCCGCGATAGCGGATCGGCGGGCGGTCGTGCGGGCCCACTGAAAGATAAACCTTGCGGCCTGCCCGCAAAAGCTCGTCGGCGATCTGCGACCCCGAGGCCCCCGCCCCCACCACCAGCACAGCCCCCTTGGGCAGTTGCGCAGGGTTGCGATAGCCCGAGGAATGCAGCTGCATCAGCCCCGCCGCCGCTGGCACGTCATGCGGGATCAGCGGGCGCTGAAACGGCCCGGTGGCCGAGACGACATTGCGCGCCTCGATCACGCCTTGGTTGGTCTGCACGCGGTAGCCCCCATCGATCGCCACGACCGAAGTCACCTCGACCCCGCAGCGGATCGGCGTTTTGGTGATTTCGGCCACCTGTTCGAAATAGGCAACGATGCGGTCTTTATGGGCAAAGGTTGCGGGATCAAGATCGGGAAAGTCCAAGATTGGAAAGCGATCGTGCCAGGCGGGGCCATTGGCCACCAGCGAATCCCACCGCTCGCTGCGCCAGCGTTCGGCGATGCGGTGACGTTCCAGCACCAAATGCGGCAAGCCGCGCTCTGACAGCTGCGCGCTCATCGCAAGACCGGCTTGCCCACCGCCGATGATAAGCGTCTCGATCTGTTCCACTGACATCACATATTCCTATAACGGCCTTATCGGCTTCATCTAGGGCGGCAACGGGTTAGTTAAAACTAGAATTTTATGCAGCCATGCGTAGCCTGGTCCTATGCAGGGGCACGATTGCTGATTAGGGAAAGCTGATGCAATGCGACGAAAACGCTGTTATTGCTGAAGATGGCCCAAGGCGGCTATCACTAACCTGCGGCATTTTGACCGCCCCCATTGAAAGGCTGCAGCCGTTATGGCCAATCCGCACACCCGCTATCGCAAGTTCAACACCAAAGAGACCTACCCCGAGCAGAACTTGGACAATGATCTGTGCCAAGCTGTCGCCACGCGCGGCGGACGCACCCTGTATTTGCGCGGCCAATGCCCGCAAAATCTTGATGACGCCAAGGACATCGGCAGCCATGATCCCGTCGAGCAGACGCATAAGGTGATGCAAAACATCCGCCAGCTGATCGAAGAGGCGGGCGGCAGTATGGAGCATCTGGTCAAGGTGGTGGTCTATATCACCGACGTGCGCCACCGCGAGGCGGTTTACCGCACCATGGGCGAATATATCAAAGGTGTGTATCCGGTCTCGACCGGGTTGGTGGTCACAGCACTTGCGCGGCCAAGCTGGTTGGTTGAAATCGACGGCACTGCCGTGATCCCGGATTAAGCTATGACCTTTTCCCTAATCGCACGCTGCACCACCTCGGGCCAATTTGGCATGGTGATCTCGTCTTCCTCGCCTGCGGTGGCGGCGCGCTGTGCGCATGTGCGCGCGGGCGTGGGCGTGGTGGCCAGCCAAAATATCACCGACCCCGCTTTGGGGCCTGCGGTGCTGGGCGCAATGGCCGAGGGCGCTTTGGCCGAGCAAGCGTTGGGGGCGCTGGCGGGGCGGGCGTTTATCGACTATCGCCAAGTGCTGGCACTGGGGGCTGCGGGGGCGCCTGCAATCCATTCGGGCGCTCAGGTCTTGGGGGTTTGGGGCGAAGCTTTGGGCCAGCATTCGGCGGCGGGCGGCAATCTTTTGGCCAATACCGCTGTGCCGCAAGCCATGGTGGCAAGCTTTGAGGCCGCGCAGGGGCATCTGGGGGATCGGTTGATGGCCGCCTTGCAAGCGGGGCTTGAGGCGGGCGGCGAGGCGGGGCCGGTGCGTTCAGCAGGCCTGAAGATCGCAGACAAGCTTGATTGGCCCTTGGTCGATCTGCGCATCGACTGGCATGACACCCCGATCGCAGCCCTGGCAGAGGCTTGGACAGTCTACCGGCCGCAAATGGCCGCCTATGTGCAGCGCGCCCAAGACCCGACCGAAGCCCCTTCTTATGGCGTGCCGGGCGACGAATAGCGCCAAACCCCAGCGAAAGGACCTTATGCAAACCCGCTTTACCTTGCGACAATTGGAATATCTGGTCGCGGTCGGGCGCTTTGGCTCGATCTCGCTGGCAGCACAACATCTGTCGGTCTCGCCGCCTTCGATCTCGAATGCCATTGCTCAGCTTGAGGCCGAATTTGGCTTGCCCGCCTTTGTGCGCAAACATGCCCAGGGCATGGCGCTGACCCAAGCGGGTCGCGCGCTTATGGGCCAGGCGGTTCAGGTGCTGGATGCGGCGCGGGCGCTTTCCAACCTTGCCGATCTGCACAATGGCACCGTGCGCGGCGATTTGAACCTTGGCTGTCTGCTGACCTTTGCTCAGATCGTCGTGCCACGTCTGCGCCGCGCCTTTACCACTGCCTTTCCAGAGGTGCGTTTTCACCAGTTTCAAAACCACCAAGCTGGCCTGATCGAGGCGCTGCGCGAGGCGGCGATTGACGTGGCGATCACCTATGATCTGATGATCCCCGCCGATATGGAGTTCACCCCGCTGGCCAGCCTGCCGCCTTTTGCGCTGCTGCCTGAAAGCCATCCTTTGGCCAATCGTCCCAGCCTAAGCCTTGCCGAGCTTGCGCCCTATCCGATGATCTTGCTGGATCTGCCGCTAAGCGTGGCCTATTTCATGTCGCTGTTTGACCAAGCAGGCACAGCCCCGAATATTGTCGAGCGCACGCAGGATATGGCGGTTGTGCATTCGCTGGTGGGCAATGATTTTGGCTATTCGATTGCCAACACCCGCCCCTATACCCAGACCGCGCCAGACGGCAAAGGCCTTGCCTTTGTGCCATTGACGGGTGGGCTAAAGCCGATGCGGATGGGGATTTTATCGACCGCAGGCGGGAAATCTTCGCTGACCATCAAGACCTTTGTTGATCTCTGCGAAAAGCTGATCGATCCTGCCATGCAGGCGCAAATCTCGGTTCAAGCCAAGGAATAGACCATGCGCGACCCTCGCTTTGACGTCCTGTTTCAGCCTCAAAAGATTGGTCCGGTGACGGCAAAGAACCGGTTTTATCAGGTGCCCCATTGCAACGGCGGCGGTTACCGCGACCCATCGGCGGCGGCGGCGATGCGAGGGATCAAGGCGCAGGGCGGCTGGGGCGTGATCTTTACCGAACAGACCGAGATGCACCATTCCTCGGAAATCACCCCCTTTATCGAGCTGCGCCTTTGGGAGGATCAAGACATCCCCTCGATTGCCAAGATGGCGGCGGCGATGAAAACCCATGGCGCTTTGGCGGGCATTCAGCTGGCCTATTCCGGCATCAACGGCCCGAATATGTATACCAAGGAAGTGCCGCTTGCGCCCTCGGCCTTACCGATCCGCACCTTTACCAATGATCCGGTGCAGGCGCGTGCCATGGACAAAACCGACATTCGCAATCTGCGGCGCTGGTTTGTCACGGCCGCGAAACGCAGCCAGACTGCGGGGTTTGATCTGATCTGTCTTTACGGCGCGCATGGTTTTGGCATTTTCCAACATTTCCTGTCGCGCGCCACCAATCAGCGCAGCGACGAATATGGCGGCAGTCTTGAGAACCGCTCGCGCTTTGCCCGCGAGGTGATCGCCGATATGCGCGACGCGGTGGGCGACAGCATGGCGCTGACACTGCGGGTGTCTTTGGATGAAAGCATCGGCGCTTTGGGATTTTCCAATGCCGAGGTGCGCGACTTTATCGCGATGAACGCCGATCTGCCCGATCTGTGGGATTTGGCGATGGGCACCTGGGAAGATTGCTCTGGCCCCTCGCGCTTTAAACCCGAGGCTGCGCAAGAGGTTTGGGTCAGCGGCATCCGTGCGCTTTCCAGCCGCCCCGTGGTCGGCGTTGGCCGCTTTACCTCGCCCGATGTCATGGTGCGGATGATCACCTCGGGCACCTTGGATTTCATCGGCTGCGCGCGCCCCTCGATCGCGGATCCGTTTTTGCCGGCCAAGATCGATGCAGGCCGGATTGAAGATATTCGCGAATGTATCGGCTGCAATATCTGCATCACCGGCGACATGACCCAAGGCATGGGCCGCTGCACGCAAAACCCGACCTGGATGGAGGAATGGCGGCGCGGTTGGCACCCAGAACAGATCGCCACCAAGGGCGAAAGCGACAGCGTGTTGATCATAGGATCGGGCCCTGCCGGATTGGAAGCAGCGCTTGCAGCCTCGAGCCGCGGCTATGATGTGGCCCTGGCCGAAGCCCGCGACGTCTTGGGCGGCCGCGTCGCGCGCGAACGGCTGTTGCCGGGGCTGCAGGCTTGGGGGCGGGTGGCGGATTACCGGCTTTATCAGCTGCAACAACGTGCCAATGTGCAGCTTTACCCCGCCTCGGCGTTAAGCGCCGAGGACATCATGGGCTTTGGCTTTCAGCATATCTGTGTCGCCACGGGCGCGCTGTGGCGCGCCGATGGGGTGGCACGCCAGCATATCACGCCGCTGCCCGCCGACCCGCGTCTGCCGGTCTTTACCCCCGATGATCTGATGCAAGGCCGCCTGCCTTCGGGCCAAGTGGTGATCTATGACGACGATCACTATTATATGGGCGGGGTGCTGGCCGAGCTTTGTGCGCAAAAGGGCTGTGCGGTGACATTGATCACACCCTCGGCCTTTGTCTCGGATTGGACCGCCAACACACTGGAACAAGCCGCGATTCACCGCCGCCTTGTCGGACTGGGGGTGAAAATCCTGCTGAACACCGGGCTTGCGGCGATCCACGGCGATGGGGTGGAAACCAATTGCAGCTATACCGACGCCCGCGCGCGGCTGGTCTGCGACGCGGTGGTGATGGTCGCCTCGCGCATCGGCAATGACGCGCTTTACCATGCGCTGCAGGCCCGCGCGGCGGATTGGGCCGATGCGGGCATCCGCTCGGTCAAGCTGATCGGGGATGCCGCAGCCCCGGCCCCGATTGCTTGGGCCACCTTTGCCGGACACCGCTATGCCCGCGATCTGGATGCGCCCGACATTGGCGACGCGCTGCCATTTCGCCGCGAAGTCACCGCATTGGCCGCAGATTAGCGCTTTAATAGCGCAAGCTATTGCTTTGGCCGCGTGATAGGCTGACCCCACGCGGGGTTGAACCGCTGCCAGCTTTTGGCTTTACGCGAAGGACTGCGACCATGGCCAAGGGTATGAACAAACAGGGAAAATCCGACAAAAAGCCGAAAAAAGAAAAAACCAAGGTGATTGCAGCCGCGCCCAGCACCAAAAATCAGGTGGTGATCGCAGGCGTCAAGGCCAAGTCGTAAGACCAAGCCCAGCTCGGGCGCTGTCAGTCTTGATGCGACGGCAGTTTGCCCGAGGGCGCAAAATAAGGCCGCGTGGTGTCGCGCAGACTGGCATCCAGCGCCTCGATCTGCAGCGCTATCGCGCCGTCTCCGGCCAAAACCAGCGTGACGGTGCCGCCACCCTGCCCGTCTTCGGCAAAACTTATCGACAAAAGCGACAACACAGTCTCGCGCGCCTCGCGGTCAAGGCCCGAGGTTTTCACCGCCAGCACGTCTTCAAACACCAACAGGCTTTGCACCCGTTCAAACCGCCGGTTTTGGGTCCTGGCGGCTTCGGCATCTTCCCAGCGAAAGCGGTTCAGCAGCAGCGCAAAGCGGCGGCGGGTCTTGGCATAGCGCATTTCGGTAATCGGAAACACCGCGTCCTGGCACAGCGCCGCAAGAATGGCCAAGCCTTCGCCGTCTTGCGCGATCAAGCGCAGGGGTTGGTCGCTGCCATCCTCAAAACGCGCATCGCTCATGCCTTGATTCGCTCGATATGCGCGCCGATGCCGCGGAATTTCTCTTCAACCCGCTCATAGCCGCGATCCAAATGATAGACGCGGCTGACCACGGTTTCGCCTTCGGCCGCAAGCCCCGCCAAGATCAAGCTGACCGAGGCGCGCAGATCCGTCGCCATCACCCGCGCGCCGCGCAGCTTTTCAACGCCTTTGACCGTAGCCGTGCCACCATGCACCTCGATCTGTGCCCCCATCCGCAACAGTTCCGGCGCGTGCATAAAGCGGTTTTCAAAGATCTTTTCTTCCAGAACCGACGTGCCTTCGGCGGTGCACAAAAGCGCCATCATCTGCGCCTGCAAATCGGTCGGAAAGCCGGGGAAAGGCTCGGTGGTGACGTCAACGGCCCGAATGCGCCCACCCTTGCGCGACACCTTCAGCCCCGCTTCGGTTTGCGTCACCGAGACACCCGCCTGATCCAGTTTTTCGGCAAAGGCCGCCACCAGATGCATGCGCCCGCCCAAAAGCTCGACCTCGCCGCCACAGATCGCAGGTGCCAGCATATAGGTGCCAAGCTCGATCCGGTCGGTCACCACCTGATGCGTCGCCCCGCCCAGACGGTCCACACCCTGAATCTCGATCCGGCTGCTGCCCTCGCCTTCAATCTGCGCGCCCATTTTGCGCAGACATTGCGCCAGATCAACGATCTCGGGCTCGCGCGCGGCATTATTGATCACCGTGGTGCCCTTGGCGAGCGTGGCCGCCATCATGATATTCTCGGTCGCCCCAACGCTGGCCATGCGCAGCGTCATCTGCGCCCCGCGCAGCTTGCCGCCCTTGGCCTTAGCATGCAGATAGCCGTCTTTCAGCTCGATCTCGGCGCCCAAAGCCTCGAGCCCGTGGATATGCAGATCCATCGGCCGCGCGCCAATCGCACAGCCGCCCGGCAAAGACACCACCGCATGGCCCTCGCGCGCAAGCAGCGGCCCCAGCACAAGGTTAGAGGCCCGCATTTTGCGCACGATCTCATAATCGGCAACATGGTTGATCGGCCCAAGGCTGGACAGCGCAAGCACCTTGCCCTCTTGCAGACCCGCCACCTCGGCGCCCAAAGACTGCAAAAGCTGCGTCATGGTGGCAATATCCGACAGGCGCGGCGCATTGGTCAGCGTCAGCGGCTCTTCCGACAGCAGCGTCGCAGGCATCAGCGCCAAGCAGGCATTCTTGGCACCAGCAATCGGAATCACCCCATTCAGCGCGCCATTGCCCTTAACCAAAATCGAATCCATGCCCTGCCCTACTCGTTGTCTGTGTTCAAATCGTCAGATGCCTCGGCATCCTGCGCCGCACGTCCGCGCGTTTGCGCTTTGCGTCGTGCCATATTCGCCTTTAACGCCGCTTTCAACCGCGCCTCACGCGCAGCCTCTTGGGTTTTCTTTGAATTTTCTGGTGGCTGCATCTGCGATTTTTCCAATCCTGCAACCTTCTAATACAGGGGCAGCCAAGCGTCCAGCAAACACCCGAAAAAAAGCCGCAGTTTGCACTTGCACCCCGCCAAGAATGCGTCTAATCAGCCGCCACGCAGGAAGACAAACCAGTCAACCTGCAGACCAGCGTCGCGGCTTATGCCTTTCAGAAACGGAAGGCAAACCAAGGCAAAGCGCTGAAATAGCAGGGTTATTCCAGAGCCCTCTTGCCTTGTTGACAAGACAAGGTTACCAGCTGGAAAAAGATGCTGTGGTAGCTCAGTGGTAGAGCACACCCTTGGTAAGGGTGAGGTCGAGAGTTCAATCCTCTCTCACAGCACCATAAATTTCCGTTTCCTTCAATGAAAACAGAAATTTAGCGCAGAACAAATACCCCCATCTTAATTGTCCGCATTGCAGCGCAAACAAAACCGCCGTCACTTTTAACGGCCATTGGCGCGACAGGCGCTTAGGCAGCGAAGCGGCCCCCTTCCACTTGGCGGGCTTGGCCCAGGGCGGTCAGGCTCTCTAACAGCGGCTGAACGCTGGCAGAGCGGGCGCGCTGGAATTTGCGGGCGATTTGGTCGGGGGTGGCCTCGCCCATTTCATGCAAAGCAAAGTGAACGGCGGCGATTTGTTCGGGCAGGTTCTTGGGCCAAGGGGTTTTGTCGGTCGAAACAACAGGGCCAATGTCCATGCTGGATTGCTCGCCTTTGGCGGCCGCCTGCTGACCTGCGGGGTTTTGGTAATCGGGGCGCAGCCAGCGGATAAGGCCGTTTGCTTCCTCGGCGGCCCTTTCGCGGTTCAGGGCGACAAGGTTGTGCAGGATCTGATCGTCGGTCAGGCTGACGGGCCAGCCATAGGCTTCGGCCACGGCGGCGTCGATCTGGTCGTGCAGATCGCGCAAGATTCCGATCAGGCCTTGGTCGTAGATTTCCTTATCCTTGCCCTCGATCCGGCCCCCCGCGCGAAGTTTTTCCAAGACGTTATACATCGCCGTCAGGGTCAGCTTGGGATGCGCCGCCTGTTGCCGCTTGCGAAGCGCGTCGAGGTCTTCGCCAAGCTGGCGCAGGCGGGCTTTGAGCGGGGCCATAGGGGTTGGGAAGGGGAATTTGTTAAAAGACTCAGTATGATTATAGTTTGGTCTATCTTCGAGCATCGCACCGCTTGCCAACGCCCATATCCTATGAATTTTTGACGACAAAATGGAAAGCGAAGCGGCATCGTCTAAGCCAATCGCAATTAACTTTGCATCGGGCAAGATGTCGGATTCCAAAAATCCAAAAAGGCGGTGCTTTGCAGTTCGACATGTCGCAATGTAGCGTGAAAGTGTTGCAGCGCCTTCTCTAAACTCTGGTCTCTGGCGACCAAAAAGCCACCAAGATTCGCGAAATTGTTTGTCACGATTATTGATGCGCTCCGGGAACACGCGATCCATAAGTATCTGGAAAAGCTCGGGCGCTTCCTGCTTGCAATCATTTTCTGAACATCCAAAGAAATCTATGACACGCCACGCCATGCGGCAGTCAATAAATTGCTGGCCATTCATATAGCGGCGAAGATATCTTGCGAGGTCAGGTTTGTTTGAAAGCAGAGCATCTGCTTCGGATTTAGCTACTCGAAATCCTTCGCCAACCAAGATCAAGCCCTGATGTGCGAGGGTCTCATTTGATTTCAAAGCCTTCGCCCCCGCTACATCCGCCCCGACCCGCAGATCGGCAATGATGCTGCCGCGCTGCATGTTTAGCGATACGTCGCGGCCCTCGTTGGCGTCTTCGGTTTTCGCCTCGGTTGCCACGGTGAACAGGCGGCCTTCGCTGCGGCCTTTCTCGGCCACGGTCATGGCAATGCGCAGGGCGGCACCGTCGCCTGCATCCACCCAAGGGTGGTCGGGGATGGCAAAGATCAGGCTGGCGGGTGTCTTGGGGTCGTTCAGATGGGTTTCCAGCACCTTGCGGTTAAAGGTCTGGCGCAGGGAATTGGTGGTGATAAAGCCAAAGCGCCGGGTGCCTTTGCCCTTGGCAGGCGCATAGGCGCGGGCGGCAAGGGCGGCTTTCTCCCACCAATACATCACAAAATCGACTGATTCTGGCACCTTGGGATAGGCTGCACGGATCGCCTCGGTATAGCCATCGCCCAAGAGGTCACGCATCCGTTTGTTGCCGATATAGGGCGGGTTGCCGATGATGAAATCAGCCTCGGGCCAAATGGCTGCGCGGGGCTTGATGTAATCCCAGACTTGGGTGCGGGCAGTTGGATCGGGCACGCGTTCGCCGGTGACATTGTGTTCAATGGTGCCGATGCCGTCCCAGCGGGTGACAAGATTGCCGCCTGCGTCGCGGCGCTCGCGTCTTGCGTCCCAATCCAGCACAGCGTCGCGGTTTTCGATATTCTTGAAATCGCGCAGCACGGGTTCAGCGGGGCTGGCCTTGCCATGGGTGCGAAAATGCCACTGCAGATAGCCGATCCACAGCACCAATTCAGCCACATCTGCCGCCCAGGGGTTCACCTCGATGCCAAGAAACTGGTGCGGGTCTACCGTATGCCCTGCCAGGCCCAGCGCGTCCTGCCCCTCGCCCAGATCACGCAACAGGGCAATCACTTCGCCCTCCAGCCGCTTCATCAGTTCAAGCGCCACATAAAGGAAGTTGCCCGAACCACAGGCAGGGTCAAGCACGCGGATTTCGCAGAGGCGCTGGTGAAAGGCCTGGACGGTGTCGCGCGCCTCGGCCTCGCGGCCTTGATTGGCAAGCGTCAATGCCGCGGCCTGAATTGTCACCCAATCCGCGCGCAAAGGTTCCATCACCGTTGGCACGACAAGGCGTTCAACATAGGCGCGGGGGGTGTAATGCGCGCCCAGCTTGTGGCGTTGGCGCTTATCAAGCGCGCGTTCCAGCAAGGTGCCAAAAATAGCAGGCTCGACCTCGCGCCAATCCCGGCTGGCGGCGTCGATCAGCAGCGAAAGTTGTTCGCCATTCAGGGGCAACGCAAAGGCATCCTTGAACAGCCCGCCGTTGAATTGCTTCAGGTCGGTGCGCAGAACGGCGGAAAATCCGCCTTTGTCCATCGTTTCCCAAAGACCTTTCAAGGCAGGGGCGGCGTGTTCGGGGTGGCCGCGCAGTTCCATCAGCAGATTTGAAAAGCTGGCCTCGGGGATAAGATCAACGTCTTCGGCAAACATCGTGAACAGGCAGCGCATAAGAAAGCGGGCAACGGCCTTGGCTTCATGGCCTTGCCGTTCAAAGGATCGGCCAAGGGCGGCAAGGCGGTCGGCCACCCCGCGCGTCACCTCGGCGCTGATCTTTGCGGGGTCAAGCGTGTGAGGCGCGTTCCAGATCGTGCGCAGGCGTTCTTGCACCTTTGGGTCGCGCAGATCGTCCATGGTTATGCGATAGCGGTTGCCGTCAGGGTATTGGGTATAGCCCTGCCCTTGCCCGGAAAAATCGGCGTAAACCTCGATCACATGGCCCACGTCCACAACCAAAAGGAAAGGCGGCCAGCCGTCTTCTCGCGAAACCGCACGGGCATAGCCATCGGCCTGATTCCGCGCGCGCAGCATGGTATCATCCCAGCGGCGGCTGCCCCGCACCCCGTGGCCTTGGCGAAGCTTGGCAGGCAGATCGGGCAATAGACTGGGCGGGGCGTCATCCCCGGCTTGCGCGCCGCCCGTGCCTTGCTTGGCTTCCATGACAAAATGCCCTGCAAAATAAAGATCCATAAAGCCGTAGGATTTGCAGCCTGTGTGAATGAAGGTGACAGGGCGCTCAAAGCAATAGCTGCCCCGTTGCGCATCGGGCGTGGCGGCTTGGGGTTTTGCAACGCCCAGAACTTCGGTCAATTCATTAGCGAAAGTCTGAAAGTTGGCGCGTTCGCTGCCGCCCGATTTCTTCCAATACTCAATGAATGCTTCGACTTTCACAAATACGCCTCATATACTATTGGATAGTTAAGGCTCAAATAGACTTAATATTCCAGTCTTTTCGGAATGACTTGGTTCGATTTTTTGGGCTTCTAACCTGCAAGGCCCCTACCCTTGTCGCGATAGGATGAATGAGGGGGCAAAGCGAATGGCGCTCAGTTGCGCCCGACGTACTGGTGCGCGCCCAGCGCGGCTTTTGCGCCTCTTCGAAACGGGCGCAGGCGATATGATCGACGCAGTGTGGGGCAAAGCCTCGTTCAATGCGAAAACCCCTCCCCTCTGCGCGAGGCTGCAAAAGGCCTTTGGGCAATCGCTTAGCGCGGCTCAACATTTCTTGACTGGCGGGCGCGGCTTGAATGTCAGGTTTTGTCAGGTTTCGCCCGCCAGCAGATCGGCCCCCATGCGTCCAGCGCTTTCGTTCCGCCATGCCTTTGCCGCCCGCTTGTGACAGGCTTTGCGGCAATAGACCGCATCACCGTTGTCATGCGTGCCTCTTTGTGGCGAGAGGCAAGATTGGCAACGGTCATTCTTCGCAGCGCCATGCAAAGCCGTTCATCACGCGATCAAAGCCCCGCGCTTGCAGACCGATCCAAGCTTTGTGAAAAGTGGCCCGCTTCCTGCTTTCGCCGTCGCCACTTGAAAAGTGGTGGCTGACGCAGGTTTCGCGCCAATGCTCCAAAGATAGGCATTGTCGATTGCTTGGGCAGCTTTCGGTGTTCAGGGTCTTGCTAAACATAAAGGGCGGTGCCGCTGCACCGCCCTTTAGTTGTTCAAGTCATCCTATCGCCTTCGCTGCAGCGGTTAGCCGCATTTCGAATGGCCGCAAGAGCCGCAGGTCATGCAGCCTTCGACCATGCGCAGGCCGAACTCGCCGCAGCTGGGGCAGGCTTTGCCGCGCGGGGCGCTGCCAAGGGCGATGACTTCGGCCTGTGGATCCGATTTCAGCCCCATGCCTTCGCCTTCGATAAAGCCAATCGCGACCAGATGCTGTTCGATCACACCACCAATGGCGGCCAGAATCGAGGGGATGTATTTCCCGTTCATCCATGCGCCGCCGCGTGGGTCGAACACGGCTTTCAGCTCTTCCACCACAAAGGAAATGTCACCACCGCGGCGGAACACCGCCGAGATCATCCGCGTCAGCGCCACGGTCCAAGCGAAATGCTCCATATTCTTCGAGTTAATGAACACTTCGAACGGGCGGCGATGCCCCGAAATGACGATGTCATTGATGGTGATATAAAGCGCGTGCTCGGATCCTGGCCATTTCACCTTATAGGTATTGCCTTCCAGCGAGGCAGGGCGGTCCAAAGGTTCAGTCAGGTAAACGACCTCCCCGCCCTCCAAAGACGCATGCGCCTCGGCAGGCGATTTGTCTTCAGCCTCTGACACGGTCAAAACCGACCCCGTCACCGCATTCGGGCGATAGGTGGTGCAGCCTTTGCAGCCCTGATCCCAAGCGGCCATATAAACCTCTTTGAAATCGTCAAAGCTGATGTCTTCCGGGCAGTTGATGGTTTTCGAGATCGAGCTGTCGATCCATTTTTGCGCTGCCGCCTGCATCCGCACATGGTCCAGCGGTGGCAGGGTCTGGGCGTTGACAAAGTAATCGGGCAGCGCGGTGTCGCCCTTCAGCTCGCGCCACAGCCGCACGGCATAATCGACGACCTCTTCTTCAGTGCGCGAGCCGTCTTTTTGCAGAACCTTGCGCTTGTAGGCATAGGCAAACACTGGCTCGATGCCGCTGGAGACATTGCCCGCGTAAAGGCTGATGGTGCCGGTTGGGGCGATCGAGGTCAAAAGCGCGTTGCGAATGCCGTGGGTGCGGATTTCTGCGCGCACATCCTCGTCCATATTCATCATATTGCCTGCGGCCAGATAGGCATCTGCCTCAAACAGCGGGAAGGCGCCTTTTTCTTTCGCCAGCTCGACCGAGGCCAGATAAGAGGCGCGCGCGATGGCATGCATCCAGGCTTCGGTCTGTGCTGCCGCTTCGACCGAGCCATAGCGCTGGCCCAGCATCAGCAGAGCATCGGCAAGCCCGGTGACCCCCAGACCAATGCGGCGCTTGGCGCGGGCTTCTGCCTGTTGTTCGGGCAGCGGGAAGCGGCTGGCATCGACGACGTTATCCATCATCCGCACAGCAACGCGCACCAGATCGTCCAGCGCATCAAGGTCAAGCTTGGCATCCGGCCCAAAAGCGCCCGTCACCAAGGTTGGCAGATTGATCGAGCCCAGCAAGCAAGCGCCATAGGGGGGCAATGGCTGTTCGCCGCAGGGGTTGGTCGCGGCGATGGTTTCGCAGTAGCTCAGGTTGTTGGCGGCGTTGATCCGGTCGATAAAGATCACGCCTGGTTCGGCAAAATCATAGGTGTTGCGCATGATCTTGTTCCACAGATCGCGCGCTTGCAGGGTTTTGTAGACGCGCCCGTCAAACACCAGCTCCCACGGGCCATCGGCCTTGACCGCTGCCATAAAGGGGTCGGTGATCAGCACCGACAGGTTGAACATGCGCAGGCGAGCTGCGTCTTTCTTGGCCTCGATAAAGGCTTCGACATCCGGGTGATCGCAGCGCATCGTCGCCATCATCGCCCCACGGCGCGAGCCTGCCGACATAATGGTGCGGCACATCGCATCCCAAACATCCATGAAGGACAACGGACCGGAGGCGTCCGCTGCTACGCCCTTCACCTCGGCGCCGCGCGGGCGGATGGTGCTAAAGTCATAGCCGATGCCGCCGCCCTGCTGCATGGTCAAAGCGGCCTCTTTCAGGCCGTCAAAGATCCCGCCCATATTGTCAGGAACCGTGCCCATCACAAAGCAGTTGAACAGCGTCACATTGCGCCCAGTGCCAGCACCTGCGGCAATCCGGCCTGCCGGCAGGTATTTAAAGCCTTCCAACGCTTTATAAAAACGCTCTTCCCAAACCGCTGGCTCTTTTTCCACCACAGCCAAAGCCCGCGCCACGCGCCGCCAGCTGTCTTCAACACTGGCGTCAATCGCCGTCCCATCCTGTGCTTTCAGACGGTATTTCATATCCCAGATCTGTTCGGCGATGGGGGCGGAAAAGCGCGACATAGAACGTTCCTTCAGGTGGCAGGGCATGGAAAGACAGCGGCGAAAACAGCAGACTATCTCAGGAAGAGTGACTACATAGCCCCAACACCCTGCGTCGGCAAGTCTTGAGCCTACCAGATTTAGGCCTATTCTACCATTTCTAACCCGAGGGGAATCATGGGCGATCTGAATATACTAAAACTATGCGTTGGAGCAGATTGCGTCGAAGATCTGACCGATTGGCACCGCGCGCATGCCCATTTCTGGACGGCAGGCACCACTGAGCATATTACGCGGATGTGGCCAAAGCGAAGCGAAGAATTGCTGGATGGCGGCTCGCTTTACTGGGTGATCAAGGGCAGTATTCAGGCACGTCAGCGCATTTTGGGGCTGGCCGAGCGGCGCGGCGCTGATGGCATTGCGCGCTGCTGCTTGGTGCTGGATGCGGCCGTCATCCGCACGGAACCTGCAGCCCGCCGCCCGTTTCAGGGCTGGCGATACCTGACGGCGGCCGAATCACCGCGCGATCTGCCCAAGACCCGCGCCCAAGATGACGCCCTGCCCGCCGCCCTTGCTCAAGCTTTGGCCGAGATCGGGCTACACTAAAGCATGCCCGCGCGCGCATCTTGGCACTTTCCTTTTGCAGCATGGCGGGCCACAACTCGGCCATGACAAAACGCCCGCTCTGGCTTGCCGCCGCCCCCGTGATCTTTCTGCTGCTGTGGTCGGCGGGCTTTGGCATCGCCAAGCTTGGCCTGCAACATGCCGAACCCCTTACACTTTTGGCGCTGCGCTATGTCTGCGTGCTGGCGCTTTTGATCCCGCTGGCGCTGATCCTGCGTCCGCCGATGCCGAAAACCCTGCGCGGGGTGATCGATATTGCCGTGGTCGGGTTCCTGATCCAAGTCGCCTATTTCGGCCTGTGCTACGTCGCCTTTAAATCGGGCGTCTCGGCGGGGACGGTGTCGATCATCGTCTGTTTGCAGCCGATCCTTGTGGCGCTGTCAGCGCCCAAGCTGGTGGGCGAGAAAATCACCCGCAGCGGTTGGATCGGTCTTGCGCTGGGGCTTGCGGGGGCGCTGACGGTGATCCTTGCGCGCTCGGGACTAAGTGCAGAAAATCTGACCGGCATTCTGTGTACGGTGCTGGCGCTGTTTGGCATTACGGCGGGCACGCTTTATGAAAAACGCTTTGGCGTCACGCATCATCCGATCAGTGCCAATCTTATTCAATATGCGGTGGGCGCGGCCTTTACCCTGCCTGCGGCTTGGGCGACCGAGGGCATGGCGGTGGATTGGACACCGACCTTTGTCGCCGTGCTGGCCTATCTGGTGATTGGCAATTCGCTGCTGGCGATGTCACTGCTGCTGGCGATGATCCGCGCGGGGGCAGTGTCAAAGGTCTCGTCGCTGTTTTACCTTGTGCCAGCGCTTTCGGCGGTTTTTGCTTGGCCGCTGCTGGGCGAGGCGGTGCCACCCTTGGCTTGGGCAGGCATGGCGCTGGCGGGTCTTGGCGTGGCCTTGGTCAGCCGCAAACCTAAAGCGCAGGCGGTGTAAGCCCCAGCTTTTCACACAGCGCCGCAAGCCCGGCCCCCGCCTGCGACCAATCCGCAGCCCGCGCCGCAAACAGCGTGGCTTGCGAGCGGTGGATCACTGAATCTGACAAGATTTTCAAATGGTTCGCCCGCAGGGTTTCCCCTGTCGAGGTGATATCGGCCACGGCCTCGGCGGTCAGGTTTTTGACCGTGCCTTCGGTCGCGCCCTGGCTGTCGACCAGCTGGTAATCGGCGACGCCGTTGGCGGTCAGAAACTCGCGCACCAAGCGGTGGTATTTGGTGGCAATGCGCAGCCGAAAGCCGTGGCGGGCGCGAAAGGCCGCCGCCGCTGCGTCCAGATCGTCCAGCGTATCGACATCAATCCAAACGCTGGGCACCGCCAGAATCAGATCAGCATGGCCAAAGCCCAGCCTGGCCATCTCGGCCACCTGCATGTCCCAATCGGCCAGCTTGTCGCGCACAAGATCGCTGCCGGTCACCCCCAGATGGATCCGCCCTGCCGCCAGCTCGCGCGGAATCTCTCCGGCAGACAGCAGCACCAGCTCGACCCCGTCAACGCCGTCAACCGCGCCGGAATATTCCCGCTCGGCCCCGGTTTGGCGCATGGTGACACCGCGCGCGCCGAACCAGTCAAAGGTCTTTTCCATCAATCGCCCCTTCGAGGGCACACCGATTTTCAGCATCACATCGCCCCCCGCAAAGCCGCGACCAAATGCGGGCGAATGATCCCCCCCACCGCCGGAATAGAGCGCCCCTGCCCCAGCACCGCCGTCAGCGCGTCATAGCGCCCGCCGCTGGCAAGCGGCGGCTCGGCATTCGGGCCGTGAAAGGAAAACACAAAACCGTCGTAATATTCCATCGAGGTGCGGCCAAGGCTGGCTTCAAAAGCCAAGCCTTCAACCGCAATTCCACGCGCAGCCAGCGCATCAAGCCGGGTTTCAAAGCGGTCCACCGCAGGCAGAATCGCAGGCAACATCGGGGTGATGCCGCGCAGATGTGCAAGGGCTGCGCGCGCAGGCGCCCGCAGGCCCAAAAGATCGTAAAGCAAGGCCGCCTCGGGGGCCTTGATCGGGGCGGCCTCGGCATCCTCGATCAAAGCTTGCGCGCGCGCGGCAATCTCATCCGCGCCGCGCAGGCCAACAAAGCCGCCGGCTTGGGCGATCAAATCCTCGGGCGAGCCTTGCGCCAGACGGCCAAGCAAGGCCGCCCGCGCCGCAGGCATGGCCTCGCGTCCGGCAAAGCGGTCCAGCAGGGCGCGAAACCGCTTGGGCCGCCAGATATGGCGCAACAGCGCCGCCTTGCGCCGGGCGGTGGTGTCCAATCCACGCACCGCGGCCATTAAAATGCCGATATCGCCGGTGACCGCGCGCAAACCCAAACCGGCCAACATCTCGGAAAACAAAGCAAAAACCTCGGCATCCGCCGCCTGAGGCGCGCTGCGGTCAAAGACCTCGAAGCCAACCTGCAGATATTCGCTGGCCCGATTGCCCAGATGCGCCTGCTTGCGAAACACCTCGCCCATATAGCAATAGCGCGCGGGCTCAGCGCCATGCGCCATATGCGCTTGTACCACCGGCACAGTGAAATCGGGGCGCAGCATCATCTCGCCCTGCAAAGGGTCCGAGGTAACATAGGCGCGCGCGCGAATGTCTTCGCCGTAAAGGTCCAGCAGGGTCTCGGCGGGCAGCAGCAAATCGGCCTCGACCGCGACGGCCCCTGCAGCTTGAAAGGCCGCGAACAGCCGCTCGGCTTCGGCACGGATCGCGGGCTTGGTCATTGCGCCAGCATCCGCTGCACCGCAGCCACCAGACCGGCGCGCGCCACTTCTACCTGCGCGGGGCGGTCTTTCCACTCTTCCAGCGTTGCCGATTGCGCGATTTTGGCGCCAAGGATCAGGTCTTTCAGGATAATCACCCCCGCCTCGGCCTCGTTGCCGCCTTGGATCACCGCGATAGGCGCGCCGCGTTTGTCGGCGTATTTCAACTGGTTGCCAAAGTTTTTCGGGTTGCCCAGATACATCTCGGCGCGGATGCCTGCGGCGCGCAGCTCGCCCACCATCGCCATGTAATCGGCCATGCGGTCGCGGTCCATAACGGTGACAACCACCGGACCCGCAGCCTCGACCCCCACCCGCCCCTTGGCGCGCAGCGCCGCCAGCAGGCGGTCAACGCCAATGGAAACCCCCGTGGCAGGCACGGCTTGCCCGGTAAAGCGCTTGACCAGATCGTCATAGCGCCCACCGCCCGCAACCGAGCCAAACTGCCGCTTGCGGCCCTTTTCATCCAGGATTTCAAAGGTCAGCTCGGCCTCATAGACTGGGCCGGTGTAATAGCCCAAACCGCGCACCACTCCGGGATCAATCACAATACGGTCCGGGCCGTAGCCCTGTGCCGCCAGCAAAGCTGCGATGGTTTCCAGCTCCTCCACGCCCTCAAGCCCAATTGCCGAGGCCGCCACCAGCTCGCGCAGCCGCGCCACCGTTTGCGCGCCGCTTTCGCGCTTGGCAGAAACAAAGCCCATAACCACATCGGCCTGCGCCTCACTCAGGCCAGCGCCTGCGGTAATATCGCCGCTTTCGTCCTTGCGGCCCGCCCCCAAAAGCGCCCGCACGCCAGCCTCGCCCAGACGGTCCATCTTATCAATCGCGCGCAACACGATGCCGCGTTCGTCTTCAAACCGGCCAGGATCGGAGGGGTCAAGCACCCCCGCCACTTCCATCACGCCGTTCAGCACCTTGCGGTTGTTGATCTTGACCACATAATCGCCGCGCGGAATGCCGACGACTTCCAAAGCATCCGACAGCATGGCGCAGATCTCGGCGTCAGCAGCGACAGAGCTTGCACCAACCGTATCAGCATCGCATTGATAAAACTGGCGAAACCGGCCAGGACCGGGCTTTTCATTGCGCCAGACCGGGCCCATGGCATAGCGCCGGTAGGGGCTGGGCAAATCGTTGCGATATTGCGCGGCCACCCGCGCCAAGGGGGCGGTCAGATCATAGCGCAGCGCCAGCCAATCGGCATCTTCCTCCTGCCAGCCAAAGACGCCAGCATTGGGGCGGTCGACATCGGGCAGAAATTTACCCAAAGACTCGACAGTTTCCACGGCCGAGGTTTCCAAAGGGTCAAAGCCATAGCGGTGATAGACGCCGGTGATGGCATCCAGCATCGCCTTGCGCTCGGTCACCTCGGCGCCGAAATAGTCGCGAAAGCCTTTTGGCGTCTCGGCGCGCGGGCGGCGGGCGGGTTTATCATTGGCCATGGTCTGGACCCCTTCGCTTTTGGTCGAGGTCCGTGTATCGGATGGGCGGCGGGGCAGCAAGCATTAGGCGCAGGCCCAAGCAGAAGAGGCAAGATGACTGAGCATTTAGAAGAACGCATCGCGCATCTGACCCGCGCGGTAGAGGATTTGTCGGATGTGGTGGCGCGACATGCCCGCGAGATTGACCGGCTGACCCGCGTCGCCCAAGTGCTGGCCCAGCGCGAGGCAGAGCGCGAGAGTGACGGCACAGGAACGATCCCGCTGGCAGACCAGCGGCCGCCGCATTGGTGAGGCGGGCTTGAGGCAGAGGCAGGGGGCGCTCGCGCCCCCTCGCGCTGGCGCGCTCACCCCCTGAGGATATTTACGCCAAGATGAAAGCGGTTTGGGCTGGGGTTAGACTTCTTCGACCATAACAACGCCTTGCATGGCTTTGAGAGCGCCTTTGATCTGGGCAGTGACGGGATAGGGGGTTGGCAGGGCAAGGTCGATCTCGCGACCCTGATCGTCGGCGATGCAGAGGGTGATTTGCGCGCGGTTGCGGCCCTGAACCGTGGCCAGCAGGCTTGCGATTGAGGTAGCGGCAGAGGCTTGGTTCAGGTGAATGCGCAGGGCCTGCGCGCCTGCGGCATCGGCAACCTGGTCAATGGGTTGCACCGTATTGGCCAGCAGTTTCAGCGTATCGCCGTCCAGTTCGGCCTTGACGGTGAGCACGACATTCTTGCCCGGTTCCAGCAGATCGCGGGCGGCTTCAAGGGTGTCTGAGAACACCGTCACCTCGTAAAGCCCTGTTGGATCAGAAAGTTGCACGAAGGCAAAGCGATTGCCCTTGGCCGATTTGCGTTCTTGTTTTGAGGACACAGCCCCTGCCAGTTTTGCGATTAGCGGGCCGCGTTCGGCCAGTTGGGTCAGTTCGGTCAGGGTTTTGACATCGCGGCGTTTCAGCGGGCCCATATAATCGTCAAGCGGGTGGCCGGAGAGGTAAAAACCGATGGCCAGATGTTCTTGGGTCAGCCGTTCGACGGGCTGCCAATCGTCGCGAAACGGCAGACGGGGTTCGGGGATATCGGCGCCAGCCTCGCCAAACAGGCTGACTTGGTTGGAGGATTTCGCCTCGTGGATTGCGGCGGAATAGGCGACCAGACTGTCGAGCGCCTCGAAGACCCGGGCGCGGTTGGGGTCAAGCTGATCGAAGGCGCCGGCGCGCGCCAGCATTTCCAGCGGGCGCTTGCCGACCCGTTTCATATCAACGCGGCGGGCGAAATCGAACAAAGTGGCGAAGGCTTTGTCGCCGCGCGCCGAGACGATCAGCCCCATCGCCTCGACCCCGACGCCTTTCAGCGCGCCCAGCGCATAGACCACGGCCCCCTCGCGCACGGTAAAGCTGGCAAGGCTGGCATTGACGCAAGGCGCTATGGTCTTGATGCCCAGCTTGTCGATCTCGCGCTTGTAGACCGCCAGTTTGTCGGTCAGATGCATATCGCAATTCATCACGCCGGCCATGAATTCGACCGGATAATTCGCCTTGAGATAGCCGGTTTGATAGCTGACCACGGCATAGGCGGCGGCGTGGGATTTGTTAAAGCCGTAGTTGGCGAATTTTTCCAGCAGATCGAAGACTTCGCCTGCCTTTTTCGCATCTACATTATGCGTGGCCTTGGCGCCTTCGACAAATTTCGGGCGTTCCTTGGCCATTTCCTCGGCGATCTTTTTGCCCATCGCTCGGCGCAAAAGATCAGCACCGCCCAGGCTATAGCCTGCCATGACCTGAGCGATTTGCATTACCTGTTCTTGGTAAACGATAATGCCTTGGGTTTCGGCCAGAATATGGTCAATCGTGGGATGGATCGATTCCAGATCCTTTAGCCCGTTTTTCACCTCGCAATAGGTGGGGATATTCTCCATCGGGCCGGGACGATAGAGGGCGACCAGCGCCACGATATCTTCGATACAGGTCGGTTTCATCCGCCGCAGCGCATCCATCATGCCGCTGGATTCCACCTGAAACACCGCCACGGTTTTTGCCGCTGCATAAAGCTCGTAGGTGGGTTTGTCGTCCAGCGGGATCAGGCTGATGTCAAGATCAACGCCGCGCAGTTTCAACAGATCAATCGCATTTTGAATGACCGTCAGCGTCTTCAGACCCAAAAAGTCGAACTTGACCAGGCCGGCCTGTTCGACCCATTTCATATTGAACTGCGTCGCGGGCATATCCGAGCGCGGGTCTTGATACAAAGGCACCAGCTCGTCCAACGGGCGGTCGCCAATCACCACGCCCGCAGCATGGGTCGAGGCGTTGCGGTAAAGCCCTTCGATCTGCGCGCCATAGTCCAAAAGCCGGGCCACGACCTCTTCCTTGGCGGCCTCGCGCAGGCGCGGCTCGTCGGCTAAGGCCTTGGTGATGCTGACAGGTTTCACACCCTCGACCGGAATCATCTTGGACAGACGATCGACCTGCCCATAAGACATCTGCAGAACGCGGCCCACATCGCGCACCGCCGCCTTGGACAAAAGCGCGCCAAAGGTGATGATCTGGCCGACTTTGTCCCGGCCGTATTTCTCTTGCACATAGCGGATCACCTCTTCGCGGCGATCCATGCAAAAGTCGATGTCAAAGTCGGGCATCGAGACCCGTTCAGGGTTCAAGAACCGCTCGAACAGCAGGGCATAGCGCAGAGGGTCAAGATCGGTGATCGTCAGCGCATAGGCGACCAGACTGCCCGCCCCCGAGCCCCGCCCCGGGCCGACCGGAATGCCGTGATCCTTGGCCCATTTGATAAAATCGGCCACGATCAGGAAATAGCCCGGAAAGCCCATCTTTTCGATGATACCCAGCTCGAAATCCAGCCGCGCTTGGTACTCTTCGGGTGTCACCGCATGCGGGATGATTTTAAGCCGGTTTTGCAGCCCCTCATTGGCCTGACGGCGCAGCTCGTTGACCTCGTCATCGGCAAATTTCGGCAAGATCGGCTTGCGCTTAAAGGCGGCAAAGGCGCAGCGCTGCGCGATTTCCACGGTATTCTCAATCGCCTCGGGCAGATCGGCGAACAGGGTCACCATCTCGGCTTCGGTCTTGAAATAATGCTGCGGCGTCAAGCGCCTGCGCGGTTGTTGTTGGTCAACATAGGCGCCTTCGGCAATGCAGATGAGCGCGTCATGGGCCTGATACATCTTGGGGTCAGGGAAATAGACGTCATTGGTGGCAACCAAAGGCAGGCCCAGCGCATAGGCCTGCTCGACAAACCAGCGCTCGGTGCCCGCCTCGCCATCGGTCAGCCGGCCACCCTCGCCGGGGTGGCGCTGCAATTCGACATAAAGCCGGTCACCGTAACAGGCGGCCAACCGCTCCAACAGCACCTGCGCCTTTGGCACCTGCCCGCCCTGGATCAGCCGCCCCAAAGGCCCTTCGGCCCCGCCGGTCAAACAGATAAGACCGCCCGCATATTGCTCTAACTCAGCCAGCGTCACCTGCGGCAAAGCCCCGCCCTTGTCGATGTAAAGACAAGAGTTCAGCTTCATCAGGTTCATATAGCCCGCCTCGCTCTGCGCCAGCAGCACGATGGGCGCAGGCGCGCGCGGCTTCTCGCCGGGGGCAGGCGGATCATAGGCAACCGAGACCTGACAGCCGACAATCGGCTGCACACCCGCGTCCTTGGCATAGACCGAAAACTCCAAGGCCGCGAACATGTTGTTGGTGTCGGTCACCGCCACCGCAGGCATCTCATGCTTGCCACAGAGCTTGATCAGCGCCTTTACAGGCACGGCCCCCTCCAACAGGGAATGCTCGGTGTGGGTGCGCAGATGAATGAATCGGGTCTGGGTCATGCGGCCAACCTATCGAAGCCGTGCGGCAGGGGAAAGGCCTTGCCAAAGCCCCAGACCTCGGCTTTGATACCCAGCAAGGGCAGATCTGCCCGAAAGGCCGCGCGACCCGCTTTACGCCGCATCGGGCGGGCGCGCAAAGGGCCACCCGAAAAGACCGCGGCAGGATATACCATGACCGAAGTCGCGTTTCTCCTGAATGGAACGCCGCTCCGCCTTGAGGGTCAGCCCCCGACGCGGACGCTTCTTGATTTCCTGCGCGAAACCAAGGCTCTCAACGGCACCAAAGAGGGCTGCAACGAAGGCGATTGCGGCGCCTGCACCGTCATGGTCACCGACGAAAACGGCCCGCGCGCGCTCAACGCCTGCATCTTGTTCCTGCAACAGCTGCAGGGCAAAGCCGTGCGCACCATCGAAGGCCTTGCCGCCCAAAACGGCACCCCGCATCCGGTGCAATCTGCCATGGTCGACCACCACGGCAGCCAATGCGGCTTTTGCACCCCCGGCTTCATCGTCTCAATGGCCGTGGCCCATGCCAAAGGGCGCACAGATCACGACACCGTGCTTGCAGGCAACCTCTGCCGCTGCACCGGCTACGCCCCAATCATCCGCGCCGCCCAAGCCGCAGAAACCAGCCCAATCCCCGCCCAAATGACCCAAGACGCTTTCATCTTGGCACAAATATCCTCGGAGGGGTCCGGGGAGGCAGACAGCCTCCCCGCGCCGCAGGTCGCGGGCGCCTATTGCCCCGACAACAGCGACGACTTCGCCAGCTGGTATTTGCAAAACCCTGATGCCACCTTGATTGCTGGCGCCACCGATGTCGGGCTCTGGGTCACCAAAGGCTTGCGCGATCTGCCAAAGCCGGTGTTTCTGGGCCAGATGCGCGATCTGCAACAGATCGAACGCAGTGGTGGCCAAATCCATATCGGCGCGGGCGTTACCATCGCGACTTTGCGCAGCACATTGCACCACAGCCACCCCAGCTTTGCCGAATTGCTGCGCCGCTATGCCAGCGAACAGGTGCGCAATGCCGCCACCATCGGCGGCAATATCGCCAATGGCTCGCCGATTGGCGATGCGCCGCCGGCGCTGATCGCGATGGGTGCGACCTTGCATCTGCGCTGTGGCGACGATCTGCGCAGCCTGCCGCTCGAAGATTTCTTCCTCGCCTACCGCAAACAAGACCGCAAAGCTTCGGAATTTGTCGCGGGGATTTCGATCCCAGAGGCCGTGCCTGCGCTGCGCTGCTACAAACTCAGCAAACGCTTTGACCAGGATATCTCGGCGGTGCTGGGGGCGTTCAATCTGACCTGCGCCGACGGGCGGATCATCGCTGCTCGCGTGGGTTTTGGCGGCATGGCCGGCACGCCCAAACGCGCCAGCGGCTTTGAGGCCGCCCTGATCGGCCAAAGCTGGAGCCTTGCAAGCATCTCTGCCGCCCTGCCCGCGCTGGCCGACGATTTCCAGCCGCTGTCAGACATGCGCGCCTCGGCCGGCTACCGGCTGCAAGCGGCACAAAACCTGGCGCTGCGCTATTTCCACGATCTAAGCGGCACCCCGGTTTCGGTGTTGGAGGTGGCACCATGAGCCTTGGCAAATCGCTTCCCCATGATTCGGCCCCGCTGCATGTCACAGGGGCCGCGCGCTATCTTGATGACATCGCTTTGCCCGCAGGCGCGCTGCATTTGGCCTTTGGTCTGTCAAGCTGCGCGCATGGCCGCATCACCTCACTGGATCTGGCAGCCGTGCGCGCGGCCCCTGGTGTGGTTGCGGTGTTCAGCGCCGAAGACTGGCCCGAGATGCCCGATTGCAGCCCTGCTGCGCAGGACGAACCGCTTT
This sequence comes from Cypionkella sp., assembly GCA_023255415.1. Lineage (GTDB taxonomy): Bacteria > Pseudomonadota > Alphaproteobacteria > Rhodobacterales > Rhodobacteraceae > Cypionkella. The sequence continues at coordinate 31,626 of JALRIN010000023.1, forward strand.
TGGCAGTGGAAACCGTGCATTACAGCGGCCAGCCGGTGTTTTTGGTTGTGGCCGAAACCCATCTGCAGGCCCGCCGCGCCGCGCGTCTGGGCAAGATCAGCTATGCCGAGTTGCCCGCGCTTTTGACCATCGATCAAGCATTGGCGGCCAATTCCCGCTTTGAATCCGGCCCGGTGATCTGGGCCAAAGGTGACGCCGCTCGTGCGATCGAGGCAGCCCCACATCAGATTGAGGGCAGCTTTGAGGTTGGCGGCCAAGAGCATTTCTATCTTGAAGGCCAGATCGCCGCAGCGATCCCGCTGGAAGACGGCATGCATGTGCTGTCCTCAACCCAGCATCCCAGCGAAATTCAGCACAAGGTCGCGCATGCTTTGCATCTGAACATGGCCGATGTCCGCGTCGAGACCCGCCGCATAGGTGGTGGTTTTGGCGGCAAGGAAAGCCAGGGCAATGCGCTGGCGATTGCTTGCGCCATGGCGGCCAAGGCCACCGGGCGCGCCTGCAAAATGCGCTACGACCGCGATGACGATATGATCATCACCGGTAAGCGCCACGATCTGCGCATAAGCTATCGCGCCGGGTTTGATGCCTCGGGGCGGATTTTGGGGGTGGAATTTACCCATCTGATCCGCTGTGGCTGGGCCCAGGATCTAAGCCTTGCGGTGGCGGATCGTGCGATGCTGCATGCTGACAATTGCTATCATCTGCCCGATATCCGCATTGAAAGCCACCGGCTGAAAACCAATACACAAAGCGCCACCGCCTATCGCGGCTTTGGCGGCCCGCAGGGGCTGATCGGCATCGAGCGAGTAATGGATCACGCGGCCTTTGCGCTGGGGATTGAGCCCTTGGCACTGCGGCGACAGAATTTTTACCGCGAGAGCGGGGCGGCGGCGGAAGCCTCCGGCGGAGATATTTTGGCCAAGATGAAAGCCCAGACCACCCCCTATTTCATGGAGGTGGAAGATTTTATCGGCCATGATCTGACGGCAAAGCTGGAAGCCCTGTCGGGGTATCAGGCACGGCGGCAGGCGGTGGCGAATTGGAATGCGGCAAGCCCGATTTTGAAACGCGGCTTGGCTTTGGTGCCGGTGAAATTTGGGATTTCGTTTACCCTGACTTGGCTGAACCAGGCCGGGGCCTTGGTGCATGTCTATCAAGACGGCTCGATCCATCTGAACCATGGCGGCACCGAGATGGGTCAAGGCTTGAACCAGAAGATCGCCCAAGTGGCGGCTTCGGTTTTTGGGGTAGGGATGGGGGCGGTGAAGATCACCGCCACAGATACCGGCAAAGTGCCCAATACCTCGGCCACGGCGGCCTCTTCCGGGTCGGATATGAACGGGATGGCGGCGCAGCAGGCTTGCGAAACCATCCGCGCGCGCATGGCGGCGTTTCTGGCAGGCAAGCATGGGGTGGAGCCTGCGAGCGTGCGCTTTGCGGATGGCGTGGTGCGGGTGGCGGGCGAGGTCTTTGGCTTTGCGCAGGTTGCGGCTTGGGCCTATCAGGCGCGTATTTCGCTGTCATCGACCGGGTTTTACGCCACGCCCAAGATCACTTGGGACCGTTTGCGCGGGCAGGGGCGGCCGTTCTTGTATTTCGCCTATGGTGCGGCAGTGGCCGAGGTGGTGATCGACACGCTGACCGGCGAGAACCGGATTTTGCGGGCGGATATTTTGCATGATACCGGCAGCTCGATGAACCCAGCGCTGGATATTGGCCAGATCGAAGGGGCTTTTGTTCAGGGGGCGGGCTGGCTGACCACGGAGGAATTGGTCTGGGATGCCAAGGGCGGGCTTTTGACCCATGCGCCCAGCACCTATAAGATCCCAGCCTGCTCGGACCGGCCTGCGGTGTTCAATGTGAGCCTTTACGATCAGCCCAACCGCGAGGATACCGTCGGCAAATCGAAAGCCGTAGGCGAGCCGCCGTTTAACCTTGGCATCGCGGTGTTTTATGCGCTGTCGGATGCGATTGCGGCCTGCGGTGACGGCAGCCAATATCCCGATCTGGATGCCCCCGCCACGCCCGAGCGCATTCTGGCCGCCGTGCAAAAGCAGCGCCATGTTTGATCTGGCGGCCCTGCATGCGGCCGCCGCACGTGGCCCTGTCGCGCGAATTGTGATTGCGGGGTTTAAAGGCTCGTCACCGCGCGAGCTTGGCGCTGCAATGCTGGTCTGGGCCGATGGGCAATCAGGCAGCATCGGCGGCGGCGCGCTAGAATGGCAGGCGATGCTGCGCGCGCGCGATGCTGGCCAAAGGCGGCGGGCGGCATTTTGAAACCACAGCGCTTGGTCCCAATATTGGCCAATGCTGCGGCGGCGCGGTCTCGCTTTTGACCGAAATTTACAGTGCAGACAATCTGCCGCTGGGCCCGCTTGTCGCCCGCGCTTTGCAGGGCGCGCCGATGCCGCTTGGCGTCAAGCGCCTGCTGGCGCAGGCCCGCAACAGCGGCAGCCTGCCCGCCACACAGGTGCTGCAAGGCTGGTTGATCGAGCCTATAACCACACCGCAGCGCCAGATCTGGATTTGGGGGGCCGGCCATGTTGGCCGCGCGCTGGCCGAGGTTTTGTCCCCCCTGCCGCAGCTTGCGCTGACATGGGTTGATGTTGCCGCCGATCGCTTTCCAGATGCGCCACCGCCAAGCCGCATCCTACCCGTGCCCGCGCCAGAAAACGCAGTAGCGCTTGCGCCGCAAACCGCCGAGCATCTGATCGTCACCTATTCGCACGCGCTGGATCTAGAGCTTTGCCACCGCCTGCTGCATCACGGCTTTGGCTTTTGCGGCCTGATCGGATCGGCCAGCAAAGCCGCGCGCTTTCGCAGCCGCTTGGTCGCCCTTGGCCACAGCCCGCAGGCCATATCACGCATCCTCTGCCCCATAGGCGACCCCGCTTTGGGCAAAGCCCCCCATGCCATCGCCATCGGCGTTGCAGCACAAATGCTGCGCAGCAATATTCTCAGCCAGAGGTCCCAATGTTCGATCTAATCCTGCGCAACGCCAACCTGCCCGATGGCCGCCAAACCCAAGATATCGCGGTGAAATCCGGCAAAATTGCTGTGGTTGCACCAAAAATTGCTGCGCAGGCCGGGCAAGAGATCGACGCGGCAGGCTATCTTGTCACTCCACCGTTCGTGGACCCGCATTTTCATATGGATGCGACGCTCTCGCTGGGTCTGCCCCGGATGAACCGCTCGGGCACCTTGCTTGAAGGCATAGCACTCTGGGGCGAGCTGCGCCCGAGCCTGACCATCGACGCGCTGGTCGAACGCGCGCTGCGCTATTGCGATCTGGCGGTCAGCCAAGGCTTGCTCGCGATCCGCACCCATGTCGACACCTCGGACCCGCGCCTTGTCACCGTCGAGGCCATGCTCGAGGTCAAACGCCGCGTGGCGCCCTATCTGACCCTGCAACTCGTGGCCTTCCCGCAAGACGGCTATACCCGCACCGAACACGGCGTGCAAAGCCTTGCCCGCGCGCTGGATATGGGCGTCGATATCGTCGGCGGCATCCCGCATTTCGAACGCACGATGGAGGAAGGCGCGGCTTCAGTGCGCGCGCTCTGCCGGCTTGCCGCCGAGCGCGGTCTGCCCATCGACATGCATTGCGACGAAACCGATGATCCGCTGTCGCGCCATGTCGAAACCCTGGCCGCCGAGACCATCCGTCACGGTCTGCAAACCCGCGTCGCAGGCTCGCATCTCACCTCGATGCATTCTATGGACAATTACTATGTCTCAAAGCTGATCCCGCTGATCGCCGAGGCGCAGATGCATGTGATCCCCAATCCGCTGATCAACATCATGCTGCAAGGCCGCCATGACAGCTATCCCAAACGCCGCGGCATGACGCGGGTGCGCGAGCTGATGGCGGCGGGCATCAATGTCGCTTTCGGCCATGATTGCGTGATGGACCCTTGGTATTCGATGGGCTCTGGCGATATGCTCGAGGTCGGCCATATGGCGATCCATGTCGCGCAAATGGCCGGTCTTGAAGACAAAACCGCGATCTTCAATGCGCTGACCACCAACTCGGCGCGCGCCATGGGGCTGGAAAACTACGGGCTTGATGTCGGCTGCGCCGCCGATCTGGTGCTCTTGCAAGCCAGATCGCCCGCCGAAGCCCTAAGGCTCAAACCCGCCCGCCTTGCGGTGATCAAAGCCGGCAAAATCATCGCGCAAACCGCCCCCCGCATCAGCACCCTGATGCTCGACACCCGCCCACAAAGCGTAAATCCCGCCGATTACGCCCCCAAACTCTAAGACTTTCATCTTGGCAGAAATATCCTCGGGGGTGAGGCGAAGCCGAGGGGGCAGAAAGCCCCCTCCCCGCGCCCTAGCCCCAAACGCCGGCATGCACGGCGGCGGCCTCTGCCTCCAGCATCGGTCCAATCACCTCGACTTGGCGCTGGCCTGCAGCAAAGACCACACGGCAGGGCAGATCCAGCGTCGGGTTTTCTGGGTGATTGCCGGTGATCGCTTTCAGCGCATGCTCGCTCAGCCCGTAAACCACCCGCTTTAACCCGGTCCAATAGATCGCACCCGCGCACATCGCGCAGGGCTCGGCGGAAGTATACATCGTGCACTCGCGCAAAACCGCGATCGGCAGGCTGGTCGAGGCACGGGTCATCAACACCCGCTCGGCATGGCCCGTCATGTCGTGGTCGGGCATAAAGGCATTGTGCTGCGTCATTAAAACCTTGCCATCCGGCCCGACCAAAATCGCGGCAAAGGGATGCACGCCGCTTTCGCGCGCGGCCAGACTTTCGGCAATGGCAAGCCGCAACAAGGCGGTGTGATCAAGCTCGGGGGCAGCAGTCATGGAGCATCCTTTCAGGTTTTCCGCCGCAGCATGCGCTGAATCGCTCGGATTTCAAGCCACAAGCCTTGTGGTTTTCGCGCCACCTAACTTTTCCTGGCGCCCATATTTTCAGCAAATCTTGCAAGAACAGCACCTATACGAAAAGCACATGGCCTTGACACAGGCAAAAGGCGCGCAGGGCTCAACGCCTTCAAATACTGTTTTAAAACAGAACACTCCGGCAGTTTTTCTACCCAAAAAATCCGCCTTGAACCCAAGACGAAAGCCCAATTTTCTTGCACAGAGCGCCGCGGCTCTCTTGCTGAAAAAACAGAAGTCGGATTAGGTGTTACAAAAGAAATCGGCACTCTTCGGAATTGGTTGAAAGTGCTTCGCGTGAAATTGAGAACTCAAACCTAACCCGCGCGGCTAGCAATGGTGCAGCAGTCATGTCTGCAAAGCTAAAGGATGGTCTATGTCAGCTGCCCCTTCGCCCGAAGATCAGCCCCAAGTCAATCAACCTCGACTGAGCCTGCTGGGCATCACCAAACGCTTTCCGGGGGTTCTGGCCAATGATCAGGTCAGCTTTGAGGTGCGTCCGGGCGAGATCCATGCGCTTTTGGGGGAAAATGGCGCTGGCAAATCAACCCTCGTCAAGATGATCTACGGCATCCAGCAGCCCGACGCGGGCGAGATCCGCTGGAACGGCGCGCCGCTGGTGATTGCCAACCCCAAGGCCGCGCGCAAGCTGGGCATCGGCATGGTGTTCCAACATTTCTCGCTGTTCGAGGCGATGACGGTGCTGGAAAACATCGCACTTGGCATGGATGCCTCGATCCCTGCGCGCGATCTTGAGGCGAAAATTCTGGCGGTGATGGCGCAATACGGGCTGAAACTGGAACCGCATCGCATCGTCTCGACGCTGTCGGTGGGCGAGCGTCAGCGCATCGAGATTGTGCGGGCGCTTTTGCTGAACCCCAATCTGTTGATTATGGACGAGCCCACCTCGGTTCTGACCCCGCAAGAGGTGGATCAGCTGTTTGTGGTGCTGCGCCAATTGGCCTCGGAAGGCTGTTCGATCCTTTATATCAGCCACAAGCTGCATGAGATCAAAGCGCTTTGCGACACCGCCACCATCCTGCGCGGCGGCAAATTGGTCGCAACCTGTAACCCAGCGGTGGAAACCTCGCGTTCGATGGCCGAGATGATGATCGGCGGCAGCCTGAAAGACATCCAGCGCGGCGCGGGGCGGCAGATGGGGGCTGCGAAATTCGTGGTGCAGGACCTGTGCCTGCCCAAAGACGGCCCCTTTGGCACCGCACTGAAAAACATCAGCTTTTCGGTGCGCGCGGGTGAGATTTTCGGCATTGCCGGGGTGGCGGGCAATGGCCAAAATCCGCTTTTGCTTGCGCTTTCGGGCGAGGCAGTAACGTCAGGCCCTGCGATCACGCTGGACGGCGCACAGATCGGCGCGACCTCGGCCAAGACCCGTCGGTTGTCGGGGCTGGCCTCGGTGCCAGAAGAACGCAACGGCCATGCCGCCGTGCCCGAGTTTACGCTATCGGAAAACACTTTGCTGACCGCACGCGACCGTTTGGGCATGGTCTCGAACGGCATGATCAACGCCCAAGCCGCAAAAACCTATGCAAGCGAGGTGATAAGCGCTTTTGCAGTCAAGGCCACCGGCCCCGCAGCCTTTGCGGAATCGCTTTCGGGCGGCAATCTGCAAAAGTTCATCATGGGGCGCGAGATTTTGCAAAAACCCGCGGTTCTGGTGGTCAGCCAGCCGACCTGGGGCGTCGATGCAGGGGCTGCAAGCGCCATCCATCAGGCCTTGGTCGATCTGGCAGCCACGGGATCGGCGATTGTGGTGATCTCGCAGGATCTGGACGAGTTGTTGTCGCTTTGCGATACTCTGGCGGTGATCAACGAAGGCAGGCTTTCCGCACCAATGCCGGTGGCGGGGGCAAATATCGAAGAAATCGGCCTGTTAATGGGCGGTGTCCACGGCGACGCGACCCCAAGCGCGCTGCCACAGGAGAGTGCACATGCGCATTAAACTAGAACGTCGCCCCGCCCCCAGCCGGAAAATGCTGATCATCACGCCGATTGCCTCGGTGCTGGCGACGATGCTGATCGGCATGTTGGTATTTGATCTGATGGGCATCGACGGCGCGCGTGCGGTCAAGGATATTTTCCTCTCACCGCTGCTGCTGAGCTACAAATGGCAGGACGTGGCGCTGAAAGCTGCGCCGCTGATCCTGATCGCGCTGGGCCTGTCGGTCGGCAACCGCGCGCAGGTCTGGAACATCGGCGCCGAAGGGCAATATGTGGTCGGCGCCCTTGCCGCGGCAGGTGTTGGCATCGCGGCAGGCACTTCGGGCGGGTTTTTCATCGTGTTGGCAATGGTGCTGACGGGCGTGCTGTTTGGGGCGCTTTACGCGCTGATCCCTGCCGTTTTGAAAACCCGCTGGGATGTGAATGAGATCCTGTCAAGCCTGATGCTGACCTATATCTCTTTGCAAATCCTAAGCTATTTGGTGGGCGGCCCATGGAAAGACCCCAATGGACGCAACTTTCCGGCCACTGCCCCGCTGACCGACAGCCAAAGCCTGCCCTTGCTGTTTACCGGCAGCACCGTGCATCTGGGCGTGGTGATTGCGCTGATCATGCCCTTTGTATTTTGGCTGATGATGTCGCGGTCAGTGTTTGGCTATCAGGTGCGGGTGGTGGGGTCAGCACCACAAGCCGCCCGTCATGGCGGCTTTGACGCCAAGCAAACCGTCTGGATCGCGATGCTGATCGGCGGCGGCATGGCGGGTCTGGCAGGCGCGCTGGAATTCACCGGTGCTTCGCATGCCATCAACCTTGGCTTCCCCTCGGGCTACGGCTTTACCGCGATTATCGTGGCCTTTCTGGGCCGGTTGAACCCGATCGGCTGTCTGATCGCGGGCATCGTTTTGGCAGTGACCTACGTTGGCGGCCAAGTGGCGCAAACCACAGTGCATATTCCCAACGCCACTGCAGGCATTTTTCAGGCGATGATGCTCTTCTTTATCCTTGGAAGCGAGATTCTGGTGCGCTACCGCCCCCGGATTGTCACCACCGCCAAGCCCATTGTGGCAGGAGAGTAAAATGACCCCTGAATTCATTGTTCTGGTCATCACCGGCATCGTAGGGCTGACGACGCCTATTCTTTTGGCAGGTCTGGGCGAATTGGTGGTCGAGAAATCCGGCGTGCTGAACCTTGGCGTTGAAGGCATGATGCTGATGGGTGCGCTTGCGGGCTTTGGTGTCACCGTGATGACCTTTAACCCTTGGCTTGGCCTGATCAGCGCCGCCGCTGCAGGCGCGGTTTTGGCGCTGCTGTTTGGGGTGATGGTGTTAAGCCTGAACTCGAACCAAGTCGCCACTGGCCTTGCGCTGACGATCTTTGGCATCGGGGTGTCATCGCTGATTGGCAGCAAGATGTTTCAAGGCAGAATCACGCCGGTTTTTGGTTCGGTCTTTCCCAACAGCCTTGCTAAAGATCCGATTTTGCAGGTTTTTTTCGGTTATTCGCCGATTGTCTACTTTGCGCTGATCATGGTGCCCCTGGTTGCGTGGTTTTTGAAATCCACCCGCGCCGGGTTGATCTTGCGCGCAGTGGGGGAAAACGACCACTCCGCCCATTCGATCGGCTATTCGGTGATCGGTGTGCGCTACGCGGCCATCGCCTTTGGCGGCGCGATGGCGGGGATTGGTGGGGCCTATTTCACCATGGTGATCACCCCGATGTGGAGCAACGAACTGACCGCCGGCCGTGGCTGGCTGGCGCTGTCTTTGGTGGTTTTTGCCGGCTGGCGCACATGGCGGCTTTTCGCAGGTGCCTTCTTTTTCGGCATTCTGATGTCTTTAGAGCTTTATGCCAAAGGTGCTGGTTTTTCTTTCCTGCCGTCGCAATTTTGGGCAGCAATGCCTTTTCTTATGACCGTGGTTGCGCTTACATTCATCTCGTCTCGGGGGAACGTAGGGGCCTCTGCGCCTGCTTGCCTTGGCAAGCCCTTTCTGCCGTAACAAAACCTCTCAACAGGAGACTTCGATGACTACGATTTCCCGTCGCACACTGATGAAAGGCGTTGGCGCTGCTGCCACCCTTTCGATGATCGGCACTGCCGCGCATGCCGAAGACAAGGTGAAGGTTGGCTTCATCTTCCTTGGCCCTATTGGCGACTATGGCTGGACTTGGGCGCATAACAAAGGCCGCGAAGCGATTGAATACGCGCTTGGTGACAAGGTTGAAACCGTCTACGTCGAGAACGTCGCAGAAGACGCCTCGGCAATCCCGGTGCTGCGCGATCTGGCGCAACAGGGTTGCAAGCTGATCTTCACGACCTCTTACGGCTATATGGATCAGACCCTGCAAGTCGCAAGCGAATTCCCCGATGTAAAGTTCGAACATTGCACCGGATTTAAGCGCGCCGACAACGTCGCGACCTATAACTCGAAATTCCACGAAGGCCGCGCTGTTCTGGGCACCATCGCTGGCAAAATGTCGGCTTCGGGCACCTTGGGCTATCTTGGCTCGTATAAAGTGCCAGAAGTGGTCTTGGGCGTGAACGCTTTCTGCTTGGCTGCACAAAAGCAAAACCCAGCTGCGACGGTGAAACTGGTGCTGATCGACAGCTGGTTTGACCCACCGAAAGAAGCTGCTGCAACCGAGACCCTGATCAACCTGGGCTGTGACATCGTCACCACCCACACCGACAGCCCCGGCCCGCTGCAGATCCTTGAGCAAAAAGGCCTGCACGGCTTTGGCCAAGGCGCTGACATGTCGGCTTTTGCGCCAAACGCGCATTTGACCGCCATCGAAGACATCTGGGGCCCCTATTACGTCGAGCGCGCGCAAGCCATCGTCGACGGCACTTGGGAGTCGAAAGACACTTGGGATGGCATGAAAGAGAACACGGTTGTGATCTCGCCTTACAACCCAGTGATCCCAGCCGATGTTGTGGCTTTGGCAGACGGCGTTCAGGCTGGCTACAAAGACGGCAGCTATGACATCTTCACCGGCCCGATCTTTGACCAGGACGGCGTCGAGCGGGTGAAGGAAGGCGAGATCATGACGCTTGAGCAATTGGCAACCATTGATTGGTTCGTCAAAGGCGTCGAATCCGCCGCGTAATCGCGCAAACTTTCGGCAAAAAGGCCCGCGATCTGCGGGCCTTTTTCATGCGCTAACGGCGATAGGGCGCGACCATTGCGGCATAAAGCTTTTCGGCCCTGCGCTGCCTGCGCGCGATCTTTTCGGTTTGCAGCATCAATTCCATCTGCGCGCGCACCGCCGCACCATAGCGCAAAATGCTGTCATCACGGGCCTCGGGCTGGTTGCGGCTTTGCCAATAGTCATCGGTGTGGCGGGCATTGGCATCTGTGGTCTGCGCCACAGCCCCACGCCCACGCAAGCGCCGCTGCATAAAACTGTCCCAAGTCTTTAGCCCGTAATGATTATACTGCGCCAATCGGTGCGAGACCGCATTCACCCGACCATTGCGCAACTGCTTCCACAGCGGCAAATCGGGGTCAGTCTGGGTCTGGGTGCCGTCGCCCCACAGCACCGCAAGCGGCAGCTTTTCGCGCAGCCCCACCAACGAATGGTTGTGAATTTCGCGAAACCGCGCCGGGGCCCGTGTCAGGGTTTTCAGCGCGATATTGGCCTCGTGCTTCAGCGGTAGCCGCATCTGAAACCTTGGACAAATCGGGCCTTTGCGCCAGTTGACCTCGGGTTCGGCTGCGAAAAACATGCCGTTCAGCGCGATAACATCGACCTCGGGCTCTGCGCGCTCGGTCAGATCGCTGACCTGCCCCGCCCCCAGATGCACGTTCAGAAATTCATCGGCATCCAGCATCATCAGCCAATCTGCGCTGTCAATATCATGGTGCTTGCGGATCTTGGCATAGCCCGCGTGCTGCGGGATCTCGCCCGGTTTCACCGCATTGGGCACATGCGCGATAAACCCCGCATCGGCCAAGCCCGCAAGCAGACGATCCGTGCCATCGCTGCAATCATTCGAGGCCACGATGATCTGATCAAACCCCAGCACCAGATGATGCGCCACCCATTCCAAAACGAAGGGGCCTTCGTTTTTCATACTGGAAATCAACACATGGCGGGCGGGGGATGCGGTCACAATCGGGCCTTTACTCTTGACCCTGCCATTGAAAACCAAGCCCGCGCAATGTCAACCACGGCACGCGTGACAATGCCGCCCCACCTTGCCATGATGCGGCAAAACCACGCGAGGCCTGCCATGATCCACCGTCTTGCCCTGCTGCAATGTGCCTCGCCCGCAAGCGAGCCCGAGGCCGCTTTTGCAGCCCTTGCCCCGGCGCTCAACGCCGCGGCCGCTGCAGGCGCGCAGATGTTGGTTGCCCCCGAAGCCCTGCTGCCGGGCTATAACAGCCCAAGGATTGCAGAGCTTGCCCAAGCCCAAGGCGGCGCGTGGCAGCAGCGGCTGGCGCAGATCTGCCGCAAGGCGGGCTGCGGCGTGACGCTTGGCTACAGCGAACGCGCGGGCGACGATGTCTTTAACGCAGCACTTTGTCTGGATGCGCAGGGGCAGGTTTTGGCCAATTACCGCAAAATTCAGCTTTACGGTGCGCGTGAAGCCGGGCTTTACCGCGCTGGTGACAACTATTGCGTCTTTGACTTTATGGGCGAGAAAGCCGCCCTGTTGATCTGCTATGACGTTGAATTTGCACCCCATATCGCGGCACTTGCGGCGCGCGGCGTCAGCACGATCTTTGTGCCGACCGCCAATATGCTGCCCTTTACCCATGTTGCAGCGGCCACCGTGCCCGCCATGGCTGCAAACCACGGCGTGACGATTGTTTACGCCAATTTCTGCGGCAGTGAAGGCGATCTGATCTATGCCGGCGGCTCGGTTATCGCGGGGCCACATGGCGAGGTTTTGGCGCAAGCAGGTCAAACCACGAGCCTGCTGATTGCCGATATTCCGCCGCGCGACCTGGCACGGCTGACCAGCCAAAGCCGCGATTACCGCCCGATCAGCGGCTAAAGCCAGGCTTGCGGCTCCAGGCAAGCGCGTCGCCGATCATCAGCGGCAGCGTCGAGCGTTCGGGCCGCCAGCCCAGTTCTTCGCGCGCGCGCGCCGATCCCGAAACCAGCGCCGCCGCATCCCCCGCCCGCCGCGCGCCAAGCGTCATCGGCACTTCGCGGTTGGTAACAGCGCGGCTGGCATCCACCACTTGGCGCACCGAAAACCCGTGCCCGGTGCCAAGGTTAAAGGCGCGATTGCCCCGCCCTGCCAGCAGCCATTGCAGACCTTTGACATGGGCATCGGCCAGATCGCTGACATGCACATAATCGCGCACGCAGGTGCCATCTGGCGTGGGATAATCCTGCCCAAAAATCGTCAACGCCGGTCTGCGCCCTTCAATCGCATCCAGCATCAGCGGAATCAGATGGGTTTCGGGGCGGTGCTGTTCGCCCACCTCTGCCTCGGGGTCGGCACCTGCGACGTTGAAATAGCGAAAGATCACATGGTTCAGCCCATGTGCTGGCCCGAAATTTTTTACAATCTCTTCAATTGCCTTTTTCGACGCCCCATAGGCGTTGATCGGATATTGCGGGGTATCCTCGTTCAACAGCACGCCGTCCTGATCGCCGTAGGTGGCACAAGTGCTTGAAAACACAAAGTTCAAACAGCCAGCCCGCACCGCCGCCTCAACCAAGTTCAGCGACCCGTTGACGTTCACCCGCCAATAGCGACCCGGATCGCTCATCGATTCGCCCACAAGCGACAGTGCCGCAAAATGCAGCACCGCGATGGCTTTGTATTGTGCAAAAGCCGCGTCCAGCGCAGCAGGATCCATCAGATCGCCCTGAAACAGCGGGCCAAATTTCACCGCCTCGGCCCAGCCAGTGCTAAGGTTGTCAAAGGCCACTGGCGTGAACCCTGCCCGCGCCAAGGCCTTGCAGGCATGCGCACCAATATAACCCGCCCCGCCCGTCACCAAAACATGTTGCGTCATTGCCACCCCTTCAAACTGGAACAGACCTTAGCGGCCAACAGCCGTATATACCTCAAAGCCCGCGGCTTTGGCCTCGACTTCGGAATAGATATTGCGCAGATCGGCCATGCGCGGCAGCTGCATCTTCTTGGCCAATTTTTCCAGATCCATTGCACGGAACTCGTTCCACTCGGTCAAAAGTACAACCAAATCAGCCCCTTGCGCCGCCTGATAGGGGGTTTCAACCCATTTCACCCCCGGCAACAGCGCCTCGCCTTCGCGCTGACCTTGCGGGTCGCAGACGCGGACTTTGGCCCCACCCCCGACCAGCGCGGGCACGATCGTCAGTGCTGGTGCGTCGCGCATATCGTCGGTATTGGGCTTGAACGTCACCCCCAGCACAGCAATGGTCTTGCCGTTGAACGATCCGTCACACAGATCTTCCAGCTTGGCGATCATCCGCCGCTTGATCTCTTCATTGACCTTGATCACGGTTTCGGTGATCTGCATCGGCACCGCATATTCTTGCCCGATGCGCGCCAAAGCCTTGGTGTCTTTGGGGAAACAGCTGCCGCCATAGCCCGGCCCCGCATGCAAAAACTTGTTGCCGATGCGCCCGTCCATCCCCATGCCCTTAGAGACATCCTTAATATCGGCACCAACCTTTTCGCACAGCGCCGCGATCTCGTTGATAAAGGTGATCTTGGTCGCCAAAAACGCATTGGCGGCGTATTTGATCATCTCGGCGCTTTCAAGCCCGGTATAGACCACGGGGAATTCGCGCAAAAACAGCGGGCGATAGACATCGGCCATTACCTTGCGGGCCTTGGCGGTTTCAACCCCGACGACAACGCGGTCAGGCCGCATGAAATCGTCAATGGCAGCGCCTTCGCGCAGAAATTCAGGGTTCGAGGCCACATCGAAATCGGCCGCCGGATTGGCCGCCCGCGCGGCCTCGGCCACTTTGCGGTTGGTGCCAACCGGCACGGTTGATTTGGTGACGATCACCGCATAGCCGGTCAGCGCACGGCCAATTTCTTCGGCAGCCGCCATCACATAGGTCAGATCCGCGTGGCCATCGCCGCGCCGTGTCGGCGTGCCCACCGCGATGAAAACCGCATCCGCACCCGCCACGGCATCGGCCAGATCAAGCGTGAAAGACAACCGGCCCGCGGCGACGTTCTTGGCCATCAGCACATCTAGCCCCGGTTCGAAAATCGGCACCTCGCCTGCGTTCAGCCGGTCAATCTTGCGCGGATCTTTGTCGACGCAGATCACCTCATGCCCAAAATCCGAGAAACACACGCCCGAGACCAAGCCGACATAGCCTGTTCCAATCATCGCAATTTTCATGAATTAACACCTAAATCTGTTTGTCTCTGTCTAGAAACTCTGGTCTGCCCTGTCAAACGCCATGGCCTGCCCGCTGGGCCTCGGTGGCATCGCGCCACGACACCCAAGAAATCGCGGCGATAATCATCGCGCCGCCCAGCAGCACAAATCCGTCCACCGCCTCGTGAAACACCAAAGCCCCCAACAGGCTGGCCCAGACCAACTGCAAAAACGTCACCGGCTGCGTCACCGCGATGGGGGCCGCCTTGAACGCCCGCGTCATGCAGTAGTGCCCCGAGGTGGCCCCAAGTGCCACCAGCGCCAGCCAAGCCAATTGTGCCCCGGTCACCGGCACCCAAACCCACCAGGCCAAGGGCGCAAGCCCCGCCGTCACCGTCAGTGACAAGACCGCCACCACCTGCGAGGCCGAGACCAAGCCGCTGAGGCGTTTGGCAAAAAGATAGCTGCCGCAAAAGCAGATCGAGGCGGCGATTTGCGAGAAATGCCCCAGCGTCAGCACCTGCAGCCCCGGCCGCAGCACCACCAGCGCGCCCAGCAGCGCCACGCCCACCGCCAGCAGCTTGCGCAAAGCCAGTGCCTCGCCGAAAAACGCGGCACTGGCCAAGATCATCAGCACCGGATTCAGATAGCCAATCGCAGTGACCTGCGCGACGGGGATGCGCACCATCGCATAAAACCAAAACAGCACCGCCGCCGAATGCATCAGCCCGCGCCACCCAAACAGCCGCAAGGCCTGGCCCGGCAGCTTTGTGCGAAACAGCTTTGGCAGCACCGGCAGCAGGAACATAACGCCAAAGGCAAAGCGCAAAAACGCGGACTGCGCCACCGGCAGATCGGTGCCCAAATAGCGCACCACGCCATTGACGGTTACAAAAGACAGACCCGAAAGGACCATCCAAAAAATGCCCTCACGCGGGCGACCAAGGTCGGTAAAGCGTTCCATCGCCGCAGCAAACGCCGCTTAGCCGCCAAAGGCAAGCCCCGCCGCGATGGCCCACATCGTGGCGCCGACGATCAGCTCTAACACCACCCAGGCGCGGGGGTTTTCAAACACCGGTGCCAGCAGCCGCGCGCCAAAACCAAGCGTCAGGAAAAACACAAAACTGCCCAGCGCCGCGCCCAAACCAAAGCTAAGCCGGTGCGGATCATATTGCGCCGCAATCGACCCCAGCAGCACCACTGTGTCCAGATAAACATGCGGATTGGCCCAGGTCAGCACCAGCACCGTCATCAAAACCGCGCGCAGGCTGGCTGCCTCGCCGCCCTGCGGACGCAGCGCCTCGCCACCGGCAAAGGCCGCGCGAAACCGCATCGCGCCATAGGCCAGCAAAAACGCCACGCCGCCCCAGCGCATCGCCTCGCCCAGCCAAGGCAGCGCGGTCGATGCCGCCCCAAAGCCCGCCACCCCCGCCGCAATCAAGATCGCATCCGATCCCGCGCAGGCCAGCACCACCGCCAGCACATGCTCGCGCCGGATGCCTTGGCGCAGCACGAAAGCATTCTGCGCCCCAATCGCCAAGATCAGGCTGAGCGAGACCAAAAATCCGTGCAGTGCCGCATCAAACATCGCAGTCCCCCCTTCATCCCCCAGACATGACAAAGGCGGGGAAGCCCCCGCCTGCGTCGTCACTCCTGTGGCCCGATCATTCGAGCTGTGCGGCGACCTCTTCGCTCATGTCAAAGTTATGGGTGACGGCTTGCACGTCGTCATCTTCTTCCAGCATATCGATCAGCTTCATCAGCTTTTGTGCGGTTTCCAGATCTACTTCGGTCAGAACCTGCGGCTTCCAGATCAGCTTGGATTCGGTCGACTCGCCCAGTGCTTTTTCCAAAGCGTCCGAAACATCGTTCAACGCATCCATCGCGCAATAGATCCAATGGCCCTCGTCATCGGATTCAACATCATCGGCCCCCGCATCCAGCGCCGCCATCATCACATCATCGGCAGAACCTGCCGAGGCCGGATAGGTGATCTCGCCCACACGATCAAAGCCGTGGCTGACCGAGCCGGTCTGCCCCAGATTGCCGCCAGATTTGGTGAAATAGCTGCGCACGTTCGAGGCAGTGCGGTTCAGGTTGTCGGTCATCGCCTCTACCATGATCGCAATGCCGTTGGCGCCATAGCCTTCATAGCGGATTTCGGTGTAATCCGCGCCGTCGCCCATCTGCGATTTCTTGATGGCGCGGTCGATCACGTCCTTTGGCATCGAAACGGCCTTGGCGGCCTTGACCGCAAGCCGCAGACGCGGGTTCATGTCAACGTCGGGCATGCCCATCTTTGCGGCAACGGTGATTTCCTTTGCCAGCTTTGAAAACATCTTCGAGCGCAGCTTGTCCTGCTTGCCCTTGCGATGCTGGATATTCGCCCATTTTGAATGGCCTGCC
>JALRIN010000024.1:0-31071 GCA_023255415.1 Cypionkella sp.
GGCACCATGTTCGATCTGGTCACCCGCACCGCCGAGGCCTGCTTTATGCCGCTGACCGTAGGCGGCGGCGTGCGCAGCCACGAAGATGTGCGGGCACTTTTGCTGGCGGGGGCGGATAAGGTTTCCTTCAACTCGGCAGCCGTGGCTGACCCGGATGTCGTGGCCGCCGCAGCCGATAGGTTTGGCTCGCAATGCATCGTGGTCGCGATCGACGCCAAAACCGTTAGCCCCGGCAAATGGGAGATTTTCACCCATGGCGGGCGCAAAGCCACCGGCATCGACGCTGTCGCCTTTGCGCGCCTGATGGTGGCCAAGGGTGCTGGCGAGATTTTGCTCACCTCGATGGACCGCGACGGCACCCGCGCGGGCTTCAACCTGCCGCTGACCCGCGCGATCTCGGATGCGGTCTCGGTGCCGGTGATCGCCTCGGGTGGGGTAGGCACGCTTGACCATCTGGTCGAAGGCGTGACCAAAGGCGGCGCCTCGGCGGTGCTGGCGGCCTCGATCTTTCACTTTGGCGAATTCACCATCGGCGAGGCCAAAGCCCATATGGCCGCCGCCGGCATCCCAATGAGGCTGACATGAGCGCGCTGATCCGACTGTCGCAGACCATAGCCGCCCGCAAATCCGCCGATCCTGATGGATCGTGGACGGCAAAGCTGCTGGCCAAAGGCCCCGAGAAATGCGCCGAGAAATTCGGCGAAGAGGCGATCGAAGCGATCATCGAGGCGGTCAAGGGCGACCGCGGCAAGCTGACAGCAGAAGCCGCCGATGTGCTTTATCACCTTTTGGTCATGCTGGCGGCGCGCGATCTGACTTTGGCCGATGTCGAGGCAGAACTTGCGCGCCGCGAAGGCACCTCTGGCATCGCAGAAAAAGCCGCGCGCGCCCTGCCTCAGCCTTAGCAGCCTCCGGCGGGGATATTTGCAGACAGATGAAATCCCGCGCCATGGTTTCATCTGTCTCTAAATATCCCCCGCGGAGCGTTCCCCCGAAGCCCTGGGGCGTCAAGGGGTCAGGCGAGGGTACGGCGTCTTAGGGTGCCCAAGTCAGAAAATTGCTGATCAGCCGCAGGCCGGTGGCTTGCGATTTTTCGGGATGAAACTGCATGCCAACCATGGTGTCGCGGCCTATCACGGCTGTGATGTCGCCGGCGTAATCGACATGCGCCAGACGCTCGGCGGCATGGGTTACGTGGAATTGATAGGAATGCACAAAATAGGCGTGATCGCCGTTCGAGATACCGGCCAGAACCGGATGGGGGGTGTCTATTATCAGATCGTTCCAGCCCATATGCGGCACTTTCAGACTGGGATCTTTCGGGACGATCTGGGTCACCTCGCCTGCGATCCAGTCAAATCCTTTGGTGTCTTGGTATTCGCGCCCCCAGCTTGCCATCATCTGCATGCCGACACAGATGCCAAGGAACGGGCGCGCGCGCAGGGTTACGGCCTCTTCGATCGCCTCGAACAGGCCGCCATAGCTGCCCAAGGCACCTCTGCAGGCAGGGAAGGCGCCGTCACCGGGCAGCACGATGCGGTCGGCGCGGGCGACGTCTTCGGGCTTTGAGGACACCAGCACCTGACCTGCGTTGGTTTCCTGCGCCATGCGTTGAAAGGCTTTTTCTGCGGAATGCAGATTGCCGGAATTATAGTCAACCAAGACGGTGAGCATAGGAGGTGCCTTGCGTGGGGTGCCCGGCGGTGGGAGCCTCCGGCGGGGATATTTAAAGACAGATGAAAGGCTTAGAGCGCGCCTTTGGTTGAGGGCAGTTGGCCTGCCATCCGCGGATCGGGCTCGACTGCTTGGCGCAGCGCACGCGCCAGCGCTTTGAAGGCGGCCTCGGCGATATGGTGGCAATTAAAGCCGTGGATCAGGTCGATATGCAGGGTGATGCCGCCGTGGGTGGCGAGGGCTTGAAAAAACTCGCGCACCAATTCGGTGTCAAAGCTGCCGATCTTGGCGGCAGGGAAGGGCAGGTTGCAGATCAGATAGGGGCGGGCCGACAGATCAAGCGCGCAGCTGACTTGCGCGTCATCCATCGCCAGCCGGAAGTGGCCATAGCGCCGGATGCCTTTTTTGTCGCCCAGCGCCTTGGCCAGAGCCTGGCCAAGGGCAATGCCGGTGTCTTCCACGGTGTGGTGGTCATCAATGTGCAGATCGCCCTTGGCTTGCACGGTGATATCGATCAGCGCGTGGCGGGCGAGTTGGTCGAGCATATGGTCGAAAAAACCGATGCCGGTTTGGCAGTTGGCGATTCCCGTGCCATCAAGGTTGAGGCTGACGGCGATTGCGGTCTCATTTGTGGTGCGGGTGATCTGGGCGCTGCGCATCGCGGGCTCCTTTTAAGGTTGCGCTGTTATAGGAGGCTGGGACCGGATTGAAAAGCGATGCTTGGAAGCTTTTGCCTTTGGCGGCGGGCTTGGGTAGGGTTTGCTGAAAATATGGGGTGGGGCGGATCAGATGCAAAGCTATAGCTGTTTTAAGGCATATGACATTCGCGGCAGGTTGGGCGAGGAATTGACCCCGCAGATTGCGCGGCGCATTGGGCGGGCTTTTGCCGAAGCATTGGCCGCAAAGCGGGTGGTTTTGGGGCGCGATTGCAGGGCCTCATCGCAAGAACTGGCCGAGGCTGTCGCTGAGGGCTTGCTGCAGGCCGGGGTCGAGGTTTTGGAT
Source organism: Cypionkella sp. (assembly GCA_023255415.1). Lineage (GTDB taxonomy): Bacteria > Pseudomonadota > Alphaproteobacteria > Rhodobacterales > Rhodobacteraceae > Cypionkella. The sequence continues at coordinate 2,677 of JALRIN010000024.1, forward strand.
CTGGGGCTTTGCGGCACCGAGGAGATGTATTTTGCCACCACAGCCCTGGCGGCGGATGGCGGGATCGAGGTCACGGCTTCGCATAATCCGATGGATTACAACGGCATGAAGATGGTGCGGCGCGGATCGGCGCCTTTGGACAGCGCCAGCGGTCTGGCCGCGATCAAGGCCTTGGCCGAGAGCGGTGATTTTGCGCCGGATCAGCCGGGCGGGGTGCTGCGTGATGCCTCGGCGGTGCGGGCACAGTTTGTAGAGGCGGTTTTGGGTTTTGTGGATGTAAGTGCGCTGCGGCCTTTGAAGATTGTGGTCAATGCCGGCAATGGTGCGGCGGGGCCGACCTTTGATGCGATTGCGCAAGGCTTGGCTGCGCGCGGCGCGCCGCTGGAGTTTGTACGCCTGCACCACGACCCTGACGGCAGCTTTCCCCACGGCATTCCCAACCCGCTTTTGCCTGAAAACCAGCCCGCCACGGCGGACCTGGTGCGCGCGGTGGGGGCCGATCTGGGCGTGGCCTGGGATGGCGATTTTGACCGCTGTTTTCTGTTTGATGCGGCGGGCAATTTTGTGGCGGGTGAATATGTCGTCGGGCTTTTGGCCGAGGTTTTTCTGGCCAAAGAGCCGGGGGCGGGCATTGTGCACGACCCGCGTGTGGTCTGGAACACCCAAGACATCGTCGCCGCGTCAGGCGGGCGGGCGATCGCCGCGCGCACCGGCCACGCGTTTTTAAAGCAAACCATGCGCGACACCGGCGCGGTTTATGGCGGCGAGATGTCGGCGCATCACTATTTCCGCGACTTTATGTGCTGCGATTCGGGGATGATCCCCTGGCTTTTGGTGGTGGAATTGATCGGCCGTTCGGGGCGGTCTTTGGCCGAATTGCTGCAGCTGCGCCGCGCGGCCTTTCCGTCTTCGGGCGAGATCAATTTTCGGGTGCGCGATGTTGCCGCAGCCGTGGCCGCGATTGAGGCGGTCTATGCCCCGCAAGCGCAGGGGCGCGATGATCTGGACGGCTTGAGCCTTGAATTTGGCATATGGCGGTTCAATCTGCGGGCCTCGAATACCGAGCCTTTGCTGCGGCTGAACGTCGAATCGCGCGGGCGGCGCGATGTGATCGACAAAGCAGTGACCGAGATTTCGGCGCTGATTGCGGCGCTTTAGGCCTCGGGCGGGATCACGCCTTTGCGCAGCATGAAGCAGCCGTAAAAGCGCCTCTCGCCGGTTTGCACCACCGCATAGGCCTGTTTGGCCAGATCGTAGAAGGCAAAACGCTCGACCCCGATCATGGGGCGGGCCTGGCCTTCGGCGGTGTCGATTGCGGTCTGCACCTCGGCTTGCACGGCGGGGATTTGCGCAGGATCGCCGACCACCTGCATACGGGCGGCGAAATCTGCCACAAAGGTATCAAGTGGCAGCAGCGACAAAATCGCCTCGACCGCCTGCGCGGCCGTCAGATTTTCCATCTTCAGAGGATGGCCCAGAACGGTCGTCCGCGACACGGTTTCGGTCGGAAAATTGCTGTCTGCGATGATCAGCATATCGCCGTGGCCCATGGCGCGCAGGCAGCCAAGGGTTTCGGCGTTCAGGCGGGGGTCGATACCTTTAAGCATGGGGGTCCTTTGGGGTTAGGCGCGGGTTTGCAGGTTTTGCAGGGCGGTGATCAGGGTCTCGGTGCCCTCAAGCGTCGTCATGATGCCGGGCGAGAGCCGCAGGGTTTGGCCGCGCGCGTCGGTGCTGATGCCAAGCGCGCGCAGCTGGGTAACAATCTGGGCGGCGGGCAGGGTCTCGGGCAGGCGCAGCATCACAGAGCCGCCGCGTTTTGCCGCATCGCGCGGGGTGATCAGCGGCAAATGCATCTCGTCGGCGGCCGCGATCAGCCTTGCGGTCAGCCGGCGGTTGTGGGCCAAAACGGCTGCGTGATCTTGGCGCGCGTGCCAATCCAGCGCTGGCAGCGAGGCAAGTGCGGCGATGGTGCCCGGCGTGCCATTGTCAAAGCGGCGAATGTCAGGGGCATAGGTAAAGGCATTGATATCCCAAGAAAACGGGTTGTCTTGGCTGAACCAGCCGCGCGGTTCGGGCTGGGCCTCGGCAATCAAAGCGGGGGCCACATAAAGCACACCCGCGCCGGGCGTGCCGCACATCCATTTCAGCGAGGTCGAGATCGCAAAATCCACCGCAGGCGCCGTGACATCATAGGGGATCAGCCCGGCGGCCTGGGTGATGTCGCAGCCGATCAACGAGCCCATGCGGCGGCCATGCGCGACCATGGCATCAAGATCGATGCGGTGGCTTGAGGTTGATGACACCCATGTCAGCAGCGCAAGGCCCACCTCGGGCGTCCAAGCCGCAAGAAAGTCTTCATCCTCGACAAAAGCAGCGCCTTGGCGCAGCGGCACGGTCTGCAGGGTAAAGCCGTATTTCTGCGCCATCCCCGCCAAAAGGAAATGGTTTGACGGAAAGCAATCTGCCCCCACCAACACGCGCCGACCGGCAAGCGCTTGGGCGGGCAGGGCCGCCAGCAGGGTGTGAAACGCCGAAGTAACGTTTTCGGCCGTGGTCACCGTGCCTTCGCCCGCGTTCAAAATCTTGCGCCACCGCGCCACAAACTGCGCGCGTTTGTCCAAGGCATAGCCCCATTGGCCATCATCAGACCGCCCCCAGTTTTGCGCAAAAGCGGTCATGGCTGCGGTCAGATCTGCGGTCTTTTCGGGGTAAAGACCGATGGAGTGGTAAAGGAAATATGTGTCAGACATCGGCGCTTTGCGGCTGGGGAGGGGTTTGCGCCACTCTGCACCGCTTGGCGCGCATTACAAGGTGGAAGTTGCGCGCAGGCCTAGTGCAGATGCTTGGGGTCTGCCCGCGTCATCGGCCAACCCGGGCGACTGCTGGTAAAACTGAAGGCCGGCAGACAGCGTAGTGTGCGCACCAGTTTTTCGCGCCACAGGCTGCGGTCTTGCAAGATATATTCGGGCAGGCGGGTGATATCAAGGATCAGATCGCGGTGCTCTTCCACCTCGATCCGGTGCCAGCGGCCAATGCCATTTCGGTCGAGATCGTCCAGAATGGTTTGGCGCAGGGTCGCTTCGCGGTGGCGCAGGCGCGCGATTTCGGCGCGGATTTCGGCAAGTTCGTCGGCGGGGCTGGGCGGGGGCATCGGATTCTCCGGTTCAGGGCAGATAAGCCAAGCTTGCGCCTCATCTCTTAAGCTTCGGTTTCCAAGCCGGAAGTTTCTTGCATCTGAGACAATTCGCCCCGGCCATGGCAGGATTTGGCTGCGATGGGCCGTTGCTCTGCCTGTTCAGATGTGGCAAGACAGACCCAACTTAAATATACTGATGAGTTCAGATATGAGCGATTTCTCTGCGCGTCGTGTGATGATGGTCGATACACAAGTGCGGCCATCGGATGTGACGAAATTCCCGATCATCGAAGCCATGCTTTCGATCCCACGCGAGGCCTTTGTGCCGGCCGCTTTGCAAGAGGCGGCCTATATGGGCGGCAATCTTGATCTGGGCGGCCGTGTGATGCCAGAGGCGCGCACCCTTGCTAAGATGTTGGATGCTTTGGATGTTTTGCCAAGCGACAGCGTTTTGGATCTGGCAGTGGGTCTGGGGTATTCTTCGGCTGTGATCGGGCGGATGGCGAAAACGGTGGTAGGCGTCGAGCCGCTGGCCGAGATGGCAGCCGCCGCGTCGCAGATTTTGGCAGCCCAAGGGATTGCAAATGTGGCTGTGCACACAAGCCTGCCTGATGGCCAGTTTGACGTCATCCTTATCGAAGGTGGCGTGCAAGAGGTGCCAGAGTCTTTGCTGGCGCAATTGGCAGAAGGTGGTCGGATTGGTGCGATTTTCATGCAGGGTGCTTTGGGCGTGGTGAAGATCGGGCACAAGTCCGAGGGCCGCGTCAATTGGCGCTTTGCCTTCAACGCCTCGGCTCCGGTATTAGAAGAGTTTGCGAAGGTCGAGGCTTTCGCACTTTAATGCGGTATAGCGGCGGCGCAGCCCGCCGTTGAGAAGACAGAAAGAGGTCGATATGCGGACGTTTTTGGCAGCATTTGCGGTAACAACGGCGATGGTGGCAGCCCCGGCGGCGCAGGCCGAGACCTTGGCCGACGCCTTGATTGCCGCCTATAAATCGTCGCATCTGCTGGAACAAAACCAAGCGGTCTTGCGGGCCGCCGATGAAGACGCGGCAATTGCGGTGGCAAAGTTGCGCCCGGTGGTGGATTTCACCACGCGCGGATCTTGGACCAAATATGACAATGCAAGCCCGCTGGGATCCAGCCTGCCCGTCGCCAATTACGAGACCTCCAACGCTTCGGCGGCCTTGACCGCGAGTTTGGTGCTTTATGCCGGCGGGCGCACCAAATTGGGCGGTGCTGTCGCCAAAGAGGCGGTGCTTGCCACCCGCGCCAGCCTGATCAATGTCGAACAACAGGTGCTTTTGGCTGCGGTTGCAGCCTATGTCGATGTGCGGCTGCAAGGCGAAATCGTGGGGCTTCGCCAATCGAACATGCGTCTGATTGCCCAAGAGCTTCAGGCCGCGAAAGACCGCTTTGATGTCGGCGAGGTCACCCTGACCGATGTGTCCTTGGCCGAAGCAGCCCTGGCGGCGGCGCGTTCGGGGCTGGCTGCAGCCCAGGGTAATCTTGAAGTCGCGCGCGAGCGCTACAAGGCGGCCACTGGCCATTATCCAAGCGATTTGAAGGCTTTGCCAAAGACACCCGCCTTGCCCGCGTCGCAAGACGAGGCCCGCGCCATTGCAGTGCGCAACCATCCAAGCGTAATCGCAGCCCAACATCAGGCCAAGATTGCCGATCTGCGGGTGCAGATTGCCAAGGGCGCGATGTTGCCGACGCTTGCGGCCACCGCCAGCACCACCGAAACCAACACCGGCCTTGGCAATACCTCGGTCGGCTTGTCGTTCAGCCAACCGATCTATCACGGCGGCGAATTGTCAGCCCTTTATCGCCAGTCGCTTGCCCAGCAAGAGGCCGCCGCGGCTGGCAACCACCAGACGGTTGTCGCTGTGTCTGAAAGCCTGGGCAGTGCTTGGTCGAGCCTTGCTGTTGCCAATGCCTCGATCCAAGCGAGCAGCCTGCAGGTGACGGCGGCGCAAAAGGCCTTTGATGGCGTGCGCGAAGAGGCCAAACTGGGCGCGCGCACCACTTTGGACGTGCTGAACGCCGAGCAAGATCTGTTGAATGCTCGCGCAGGTAAGCTGCAATCCGAAGCCGGGCGCTATGTCGGCGTCTATCAGCTTTTGGCAGCAACCGGCCAATTGACCGCCCAGCGTCTGAACCTTGGCATCGCCACCTTTGACCCCGAGGCCTATTACAACGCTGTCAAGAAAGCGCCGGCGATCTCGATGCAGGGCAAGCGGCTTGACCGCATCATGGATAAACTGAAAAAATAGACCTGAACCTTGATGTTATCAGGCCCCCGCAGTGCGCTGCGGGGGCTTTTTTATGCCAGCCATGGTTTGATTTTGGCGAAATGATTAAGACCGTGGCTATTTCTTGTCTTGCGCCGTCAGGACGGCTAGGATGTATTAACTTTTGACCTGCAACACCGAGGCCGCTGATGTCTGAGCCGTTGAGTTCGAACGATGTTGAGGATGTGCTTTCCTCTATTCGCAGGCTTGTGTCCGAAGATTTGCGCCCCATCGCGCGGGTGCCTGCTGCGCCATCTGCGGCTTTGGCGGAAGTAAATGGAAAGCTGATTTTGACCCCAGCGCTTCGGGTGGTTGATCGGGCAGACCCACAGGCCGGGCGATTGCATTTAAGCTATCCGCGCACTGTGGAAATCCCCAGCTTTGAAGCCGAACCTTTGGTTGAAGACAGGGTCGCCCCTGCAGAAATGCAAAAGGTTTTTGCAAGCGTAAACGCCGCCACCACCGAAGTCGCGCAGCCTCAAGACCTCGATACCGAGGCCCCGATGTTTGATGGCGCGATGATGACGCCCGAAGAAGAAATTGCTGCCGTCCCAGCCTGGGCGCAGATCGGTTTTGACACTGATGAGGGTGAAGAACAGACTGCTCCTGTTGCTGCAGATGTCAAAGCAGATTGGGCCGATGCAGCAGAAGCAAGCGTGATCGCCAGACTTGCCGCAGAAGAAGTTCTGCCATCGCAGGCAGTGCCAGAGGCTCAAGCCGATGATGCCAGCGATGCAGAGGTGATGTTTAACGAAGAGGTGCTGCGGGCCTTGGTGCGCGACATTTTGCGCGAAGAATTGGCGGGCAGCTTGGGCGAACGCATCACCCGCAATATCCGCAAATTGGTGCGTGCAGAACTTGCCCGCAGTCAATCTGCCGAAAAAGTCGGCTGACAGCCGCCGCCTTGGCCAAAACAAAAGCGCCCCAAGGGGCGCTTTTTTGGTCTGTAAAAAGCTTTGGCTTATGCCGCTTCGGCGTGTTCCAGTTCCAGCGCGTGGCGGCGTTCACTTTCTTCGCGCGACAGTGCCACCGAAGTGCGTACGCCTTTGGACACGAATTCCATCAGCCCTTTGACCACACGTTCGTTGGGATCAATGCCTGCGCAAGACAAAACCTCGCGGCCATCGCGCGAGCGTGCCCAGCGGGCGATCTGGTCTGGACCATTGCCATATTTCTTGTCGTCAGCGATTGCATCGTCAAGCGCAGCCAAAACCACGGCAGCAAAAAGCTTGCGCGCGCGCTGGCCCTGCTCGAAGTTGTAGGCCGAGCTGTCAATCGAATCAAACATGGCAAAGTCCTTACTTCTGGGTCTTGTCTTTCCGTTCGTTCGGCGCTTGTAACGCTTTGGTAACGATTCGGGCGACTGTCTTTCGAATAGCGGCCATGCGCTAGGCGCATAGCTGCCGATCCGCATCACTGCATATAGTTTGCTTGCGAGCAGGCCGAGCTCGATATATAGGGTGCGACTTAACTTCTTCAACCTTTTGTCAAGGTTTTGCCATAAATGCCCAAGATCAACGGAAACGAAATTAAGCCGGGAATGATTGTTGAACATGACGCGGGCCTTTGGGCTGCGGTCAAGGTCAACCATGTAAAGCCCGGTAAAGGCGGGGCTTTCGCTCAGGTAGAGCTGAAGAACCTGCGCGACGGCCGCAAGTTGAACGAGCGCTTCCGCTCGGAAGACAAGGTCGAGCGGGTCGAGTTGGAAAACAAGGACCAGCAGTTCCTTTATGAAACCGACGGGCGTCTGGTGTTCATGGATGCCGAAACCTATGAGCAGGTCGAAATCGACGCCGAGCTTTTGGGCGATCGTCGCCCCTTCTTGCAAGACGGCATGATGGCCACCGTGAACTATTACGGCGAAGAGCCTTTGAACGTCAGCCTGCCGCAAAAGGTCAAATGCAAGATCGTCGAAACCGAGCCTGTGCAAAAAGGTCAGACCGCAGCCAACAGCTTTAAGCCTGCGATCTTGGACAATGGCGTGCGCATCATGATCCCGCCCTTTATCGGCGTCGATGAAGAGATCATTGTTCACACCGAACTTATGGAATACTCCGAGCGGGCATAATCTCGCAAGGTTTCGCCCTGTTGAAAGGCCGCCTTCGGGCGGTCTTTTTCATTTGGGGGTGGCGATGGCATATTCAAGCCAGGTTTTGGCGGCAGTGCGGGCGGCGGCGCAGGCCAAGATCTTGCCGCGCTTTGGTCAATTGGCCAGCGCCGAGGTGACGGCCAAGGCGGCCTTTGACGATCTCGTCACCATCGCAGATGTCGAGGCTGAAGCGATGATCCGCGAGATCTTGGCGCGCGATTGGCCGCAAGCACGGGTGATCGGCGAGGAAAGCGTGACCGCTGATCCTGCCTTGCGCGACAGCTTTGGCCAAAGCGGTTGGCTGGTGGTGGTCGATCCGGTCGATGGCACCTGGAATTTCAGCAAAGGGCTGGCGCTGTTTGGAGTGATCGCCGTGGTGGCCAAGGATGGGCAGCTGGACTATGGCCTGCTTTATGATCCGCTGCGCGATGATTGGATCGAGGCGCGGGCGGGCGGGCCTGCGCGTTTTGTCACCGCGGCGGGGCAGGTGCGGATCTTGCAAACCTCGGCCGAACGCGACCCGTCGCGGATGCTGGGCTATGTGCCCTTGGTGCTGTTTGAGGGCGAGGCCAAGCGCGCGGCGGCGCTGGCGGGGCTGGGGTATCGGCGGATCAGTTCGATGATGTGTTCGTGTCATGAATACCGCATGCTGGCGCAGGGGCATGTCGATTTCGTGCTGACCGGCCCCGAACCGCACCCTTGGGACCATGCGGCGGCGGCGGTGATTGTGCAAGCCGCGGGCGGCGTGGCGCGGTTTCTGGATGGTGGGGTCTATGACATCACGCGGCGGCGCGGTGTTTTACTGCTGGCCAGTTGCGAAGAGGTTTGGCAGCAGGTTGCGCGCGATTACGCAAGCCTGGCCTGATGCGGGCGGGGCAGGGGGGCTGTCTGCCCCCCAAAGGCCCTGGCCTTTGGCCAAGGCCTTCCCCCCCGAGGATATTTTCAGACAGATGAAAGGCTGATCTGGGCGGTCCCTGCGGTTAAGTTTTCTGTGCGATCAAAGCGCAGATAGGCGATGGCTTGGTTGCCCGATTGGGTGAAAAGCCGGCCTGCGGCTTTGTCGCCTGCCATGATCTGCGTGCCTAAGGGCGCGCTGCCGGTGATGGTGACGGTGGTCAGGCCCTTTTTCAGCTCGGTCTTATGTTTCATCCGCGCGGTGACCTCTTGGCCGACATAGCAGCCCTTGCGGAAATCGACGCCATTAAGGCGTTCAAAGCCGGATTCGAGCAGGTAGCTGTCGTCGGGGATCAGTTCGATGCCGGTTTCAGGGATGCAATGGGCGACGCGGATTGCGTCCCAATCTATCTGTGGCGGCGCGCCCGCTGCGCCGTAGCTGCGCCAGCCCAAGGCCGGGTGGCGTGGATCGGCAAAGCTGCCCTTGGGGGCGGGGCCAAGGCCGCGGGTGACGCAGAGCGGGCTGGGGCTGATCTGCACATCGGCGCGCAGCCGGTACATGCTCAGGCGGCGGGTGGTGGCCTCGGCGATGCTGGTCTTGATATCCAGCAGCAGCGCATCGCCCATCGCGATCAGGAAGAAATCGGCAAGATACTTGCCTTGCGGTGTCAAAAGCGCTGCCCAGCGCATGCCGTCGGACTTGCCCAAGGCCAGCACATCATTGCTGACCATGCCTTGCAAGAAGCCAAGCCTGTCTGCGCCGGTGAGGTTATAGAGGCTGCGGTCGGTTGCGGTTTCGCCTGGCATCGCATCGGTCCTTATCTCTGGGCCTAGGCTAGCCTTTAGGGCGCAGAAGGGCAAGCGCGGTGCGGTGGATTGACGAAGCTCAGGCCGGGCGCTAGCCATTGGGGGGAATCTTAGGGAGCCTGTCATGTCACTTGCCAATGGTCGCCACTATCTTGCCATTCCGGGGCCTTCGGTGATGCCCGATCGTGTGCTGGCGGCCATGCATCGCGCGGCGCCAAATATCTACGAGGGCGGCCTGCATGATCTGGTTGACTCGCTTTGGCCGGATCTGAAGGCGGTGGCGGGTACCACCACGGCTTCGGTGGCGGGCTATATCGGCAATGGCCATGCGGTTTGGGAAGCAGCCAATGCCAATCTGTTTTCGCGCGGCGACAAGGCTTTGGTGCTGGCAGTGGGGCAGTTTGGCCTGAGCTGGGCGCAATCGGCGCGCGCGATGGGGATCGAGGTTGAGGTGATCGACTTTGGCAAGGCCACGCCGGTGGATATGGACCGAGTCGAGGCGGCATTGCGCGCCGATGCTGCGGGCAAGATCAAGGCGGTGTTGATGACGCATGTCGATACCGCCTCGACCATTCGCACCGATATTGCGGCTTTGCGCGCGGCGATGGATGCGGCGGGGCATCCGGCCTTATTGGCGGTGGATTGCATCGCGAGCCTTGGCTGCGATGAATACCGCATGGATGCTTGGGGCGTTGATGTCACGGTCGCGGCAAGCCAAAAGGGGCTGATGACGCCGCCCGGCATGGGCTTTGTTTGGTTTTCCGATAAGGCGCGGGCGGTGGGCAAGACCGCTGATCTGCGCACGCCTTATTGGGATTGGGCGCCACGGGTGCAGGGGGGCGAGTTCTGGCAGCTTTGGGATGGCACCGCGCCGACGCATCATCTGTTTGGCCTGCGCGAGGCTTTAGATATGATCAAGGAAGAGGGCCTAGAAAACGTCTGGGCGCGCCATGACTGTTTGGCGCGTGCGGTTTGGGCAGCTTTTGACTGCTGGTCGACAGGCAACGCCGCGATCGGTTTGAACGTTGCCAATCCGCGCGATCGCGCGCGGGCGGTGACGGCGGCCCGGCTGGGTGCGCCACATGCCACCCGCCTGCGTGATTGGTGCGAGCATAACGCAGGGGTGACCTTGGGCATTGGCCTTGGCATGGCACCGCCCAGTGATCCTGCCTATCACGGCTTTTTACGGGTCGGCCATATGGGCCATGTCAACGCGCATATGACCTTGGGCGCTTTGGCGGTGATGGAGGCGGGGATGATCGCGCTGGAAATCCCGCATGGCGGCGGCGCGCTTGCGGCGGCAGCGGGCGTGGTGGCGGCAGGCGCTGGGGCCTAAGCGGTTTTGGCTGCGCGCTCTCGGATCGAGATATAAAGCGCGCAGCCGATCAGCACGGCGACGCCGACAAAGGTCCAACCATCGGGGAAATCGCCAAAGAAATACCAGCCGACAAGGGTGGCCATGATCATCTCGGTATAGGCCAAGGGGGCCAGCAGCGAAGCTTCGGCATAGTCATAGGCGCGCACCACCAGAAAATGGCCAAAGTTCGCCACCGCCCCCAGCGCCAGAAACATCGCCCATTGCGCAGGCGTGGGCGGCAGCCAGATCAGCGGCACCACCAGCGACAGCAGGGTTGCCCCGACGATATTGGTCTGAAAGGTGGTGGCAATCGCAGGCGCTTGGCCCGAAATCGCCCGCGTCATGACAAAGTATATCGCCAGAAAACCGCCTGCGGCCAGGGCCAGTAGACTGCCGGGGTTCAGCGCGACAAAGCCCGGACGGATGATGATCAGCGTGCCCATAAAGCCAATCGCCACCGCAGCCCAGCGGCGCGGCCCGACCCTTTCCTTCAGCACAAAGGCCGAAAGCACGGTGACAATCAGCGGTTGCACGAAAAAGATCGCCAAAGCATCGGCAATCGGCAGATAGGTCAGGGCCGAGAAAAAGCTAAAGGTCGCCAGCGCCAGAAACCCCGCGCGCAAGCCATGATAAAGCGGGCGGCGCGGCAACAAGCCCGCCACCCCCACCTTATGCAGGGCCAGCGGCAGTGTCACCAAAGCGCCAAAGCTTAAGCGCGCCCAGACGATCTGCAAGATCGGCACACCTTCTTGACCCAAGATCTTGGCAAAGACATCGATAAACGGCAGCGCCGCCATCGCGGCCAGCATAAAGCCCACCCCAAACAGCGGGCGCGGCACAAAGCTGTGATCGGTCTGGCGGTTGGCGCTTGCGGTCATGGCGGGCTTTCGCTGGTTTATTCTGTTCTAGGCAGCCCGCCCCAGCGCGGCGCGCTTGTTTGCGACATCTTTGCGCAAGTCCCGCGGGCGTGGCCTGCCTGATCTGCTGGAAATTCGAGCTTTTGCCAAGCTGGGCGGCGGTTTTCCAGCTTTGCCCCTTCATCTTCGCGAAGGGGCTGCTATGCTTTGGGTAAATAAGGAATGGCAGGCAGATTATGCGCGCACAGACCCGTCGCCCCGTGGTGGGGATCATCGGCAACTCGCATCTGATCAATGATCGCTATCTGGTGCATGGCGCCGGCCAGACAAATTCGCAGGCGATTGCCGAGGTGGCAGGCTGTTTGCCGCTGATCGTGCCGACCGATCCCGCCTTGGCCGATCTGCCCGATCTGATGGCGACTTGTGATGGGTTTTTGTTCACCGGCGGGAGGCCGAATGTGCATCCCAGCGAATATGGCGAAGAAGAAACCCCCGCGCATGGCAGTTTTGACCGTGGCCGCGACGGTGTCGCCTTGGCGCTGGTGCGGGCTTGTGTCGAGCGGGGCCAGCCGATCATGGGGATCTGCCGCGGCTTTCAAGAGGTGAATGTGGCAATGGGCGGCACCCTGCACCCCGAGATCCGCGATCTTCCGGGCCGGATGAACCACCGCATGCCGCCTGATGGCACGCCCGAGGAAATCTTTGCGCTGCGCCATCTGGTCAGCTTTACCCAAGGTGGGGTGTTCCACCGGCTGATGGGCGCGCCTGCAGTGATGACCAACACGCTGCACGGCCAAGGCATTGCCCGCGCAGGCGCGCGGGTGGTGATCGATGGCTTTGCCCCCGATGGCACCCCCGAGGCGATCTATATCAAGGACGCGCCCGGATTTACCCTGTCGGTGCAATGGCACCCTGAATGGAATGCTGCACAAGACCCGGTGTCCAAGGCGCTGTTCACAGGTTTTGGCGATGCGCTGCGGGCCTGGCACGCGGCGGCCTAAGGTCTTGCTTGGCTTTGCACAGTAATAAGGCGGGCAAAGCGCCCGCCCTTTTTGTCTCAAGCAGCGCCGATCAATTGGCGGGGCAAACCCCATTCACCAAAGCCATAGCGCAGACGACGGGGGGCGCAACATTGTCCGTGGTGGTTGGTGCCGCGACAACTGGCGCAACTGTGCCGGTGGTGATCACCGGCGCCGGCATCACGCTGGGTTTCGGCACGATGATCGCGGCGGCGATCACAGGCGCCGGAGGGGCTTTGACCACTGGCTTTGGCGGCAGCTTCAACTTCGACGGGTAGGATCCATCGGCATTCAGCACCACAACCTTGGCGCCGTCCTGCACCCGCTCATAAAGCTCCATCACGTCTTGGTTGATCATCCGAATGCAGCCCGAAGAAGCATTCTTGCCAATTGACCACCAATCCGGCGTGCCATGAATCCGGTAGCCATAATCGACGCCATTGGTGGTCAGATAAAGCGCCCGCGCGCCCAAAGGATTTTCCGGCCCACCAGGCTGCCCGTCTTTCCACTTTTCCAGCTCGGGTTTGCGCGCGATCATCTCTTTTGGCGGCGTCCATGTCGGCCAGGTCTTGCGGCCGGTGATATTGGCAACCCCCGCCCATTCAAAGCCCGCCTTGCCGACCGAAATGCCATATTGCGTGGCCTTGCCGGGGGCGGTCACCAGATACAAATGCCGCTCTGCAGGATTGATCACGATTGTGCCGGCAGGCTCGGGGCTGGCGAAATCGACCTCTTGCTTTTGATAGGCGCTGGGCACTTTTTCAACCGGAACCATTGGCACCGAAAAACTGCCGTCCGCGCGCGCCGCATAATGCGCCGCCGTCAGCTCTGCCGCCGCCTCAGGCGTAAGCACTGCATCCTTCGGCTTCGGCTGCACACAACCCGCCAGCCCCAGGGCCAGCATCCCAACAACGACAGAGGTGGTAAAAAAACGCATCAAACAGCCTTTAATAAGGGGCGCGCAGGGTGCGGCAGCCCAGATTTCTTGCCCGCAAACTACTCGCGCCAACCCAAGAGGTCAAAGCACCTTGTTTCCAAATAGGCCGTCCTCACAAAACCGTGCGGAGATGCCAAAGTTCTGGAAACAGTTCAACCTCCAACATGCGGCGCAAATAGCTGACCCCCGAGGTGCCCCCGGTGCCGCGCTTCAACCCGATCACCCGCTCGACCGTGGTGACATGATTGAACCGCCAGCGTCGAAAGTAATCCTCCAGATCCACCAGCTTTTCAGCCAATTCATAGGCCTGCCAATAGCGGGCAGGATCTTTGTAGACCTGGGTCCAAACCGCTTGCACCGCGTCATTCTTGACCCAGGCCTGCGAAAGGTCGCGCCCCAACACATCGTCTGGAACCGCAAGCCCCATCCGCGCCAGATGCCGCAACGCCTCGTCATAAAGACTGGGCCGCGCCAATTCGGCCTGCAACAGCGCGGTGATCTCGGCGCGATGCGCATGCGGCTTTAGCATTGCCAGATTGCGATTACCCAGACTGAACTCGATCATACGATATTGATGCGACTGAAACCCCGATGATTGCCCCAGACCGTCACGAAAACTGGTGTAATCAGCGGGAGTCATGCTGCGCAAAACATCCCAAGCCGAATTAAGCTGCTCAAAAATCCGCGAGATCCGCGACAGCATCTTGAAGGCCTGCGGCACGCGTCCCGCCGCAATCGCGCTCCGCGCGGCGCCAAGCTCATGCAGGGCAAGCTTCATCCAAAGCTCGGAAGTCTGATGTTGAATGATAAACAACATCTCGTCATGCGCCGGCGTCAATTGCTGCTGGGCATCAAGGATCTTGTCAATCTGTAAATAGTCGCCATAGGACATGCGTCCATCAAACGACATCTGCGCGCCATCTTTGGCAGGATTATAGGGGGGCATTTGGGTCTCCGATGTTAAATCTAAGGGCAAGCGCGCGGCCTAGCGTTGCCTGTTCAACACCGATAAATTTCCAATCTTGCGCCAAAGCGCGATCCATCCTGCGGGCCGGCACAGCGCTGGCAGGGCTTTCATCTTGGTCAAAATATCCCCGCCGGAGGCTCCGACATCAGCCGCGGATGCCTCCGGCGGGGATATTTGAGCCAAGATGAAAGCCGCCTGCATCAGGTTACCTTGGCGCGGGTTTTGTAGTCTGGGCGGTCCCAGAGCGAATTTTGCATGATATCGGCGATGATGGCTACAGCGTGGTCTACATCAGTTTCGTCGATGAACAGCGGGGTGAAGCCGCAGCGGATGATGTCGGGCGCGCGGAAATCGCCGATGACGCCGCGGGCGATCATGGCTTGCATGATGGCATAGCCTTCGGGGTGGCGGAACGAGACTTGACTGCCGCGCATCGCGTGATCGCGGGGAGTGGCAAGGATCAGGCTGGGGCAACTGGCCTCGATGCCTGCGATATAGCGGTCGGTCAGGGCCAGCGAGGCAATGCGCAGGTCCTGCATGTCGACGCGGTCCCAGATATCAAGCGAGGCTTCAAGGGCGGCCAATTGCAGAATCGGCGGTGTGCCGACGCGCAGTCGTTCAGCGCCGGTTGCGGGACGGTAGTCGAGATCAAAGGCGAAAGGGGCGGCGTGGCCTTGCCAGCCCGAAAGGGCGGGGAGGGCGTGATCGGCGTGGCGGGGCGAGACATAGATAAAGGCAGGGCCGCCGGGGCCAGAGTTAAGGTATTTATAGCTGCATCCGACCGCAAAATCGGCCCCACAGGCGGCGAGTTCGACTTGGAACGCCCCTGCGGAATGCGCCAAATCCCAGATCGTCAGCGCGCCATGGGCATGCGCGCGGGCGGTGATCTCGGCCATGTTGTGCCGCCGCCCAGTGCGGTAATCGACTTCTGTGATCATGGTGACGGCCACAGTGTCGTCGATCGCATCGAGCACCGCTTCGGGGGCCACGGTTTTCAATTCGTAGCCTTGGCCAAGCGTGCGGCACAGGCCCTCGGCCATATAAAGATCAGAGGGGAAGTTGCCGGTGTCCGACAGGATCACCCGCCGCTTGGGGTTCAGATCAAGACAGGCCGCCAAGGCTTGGTAGACCTTGATCGACAGCGTATCACCCATCACCACATGGCCCGCTTCGGCGCCGATCAGCCGCGCGATGCGGTCGCCCACATGCATTGGTTTGTCCATCCAACCAGCCTTATTCCAGCCGGTGATCAGCATCTTGCCCCATTCTTCCGTCACCGTCTGCGCCACCCGTGCTGCGGTGGCACGCGGCAACGGCCCGAGTGAGTTGCCGTCAAGATAGATCATGCCCTCGGGCAGGGTGAACAGGGCTTTGGTGGCGGAAAAATCGGTCATAATAGCCTTTGGCGTGGTTTCTGCCCGATCATCGGACTTGGGGGGCAAATGTTCAAGCCGGAAGTGACTTCGCGCTGGCTTTGGCGCGTGGGCTGGGGCTTGATGGCGCAAAGGGAGGCTTTGATGCTGAAAGAGATCGATATTCCGCCGCTGTGGTTGGCGCTGGCTTTGGTGGCGATTTGGGCGATTGCGCAGGCGACGCCGGTTTGGCCGCAGCAGGTCGTGGGGCTTTGCCTGATCGCAGTTGGCCTTGCCGTAATGGCGGTCGCCGTGGCGCAGATGGTGGTCGCGCGCACCAGTTTTATTCCGCGCCGCGATCCATCTGCCTTGGTGACGGGCGGGGTTTTCAACCTGAGCCGCAATCCGATCTATCTGGGCGATGCTTTGGTTTTGCTGGGGGCTGCCTGCTTTTGGGGCGCTTGGGCCGCGCTTCCTGTGGTGGCTGTCTTTATGGTCTGGATCACGCGGCGCTATATTCTGGACGAGGAGGCGCGGCTGCGCGCGGGCTTTGGGCCCGCCTTTGCGGCTTGGGCGGCGCGGGTGCCGCGTTGGATTTGGCGCATTTAGCGGCAAAGCTGTCGGATTTTGCCGTAAATCTTGTGCTAATGTTGCATCTGGCGTTGCACTTTGGGGCGCTGCTGCTAATTCTGCGGCACTATTGTTTCGCGGGGCTGGCCCGCCCTGAGGCTGAAATGGGGGAGAGACTGTGAAGATTGGTGCTATAACAGAGGTGTTTGCGGGCGAAAATCGCGTTGCGATGACACCGGATTCGGCGCTGCAGCTGGTCAAGCTGGGGCATAGCTGCTGCATTCAGGCCGGTGCGGGGGCCAAGGCTGGCTTTTCAGACGCGCTTTATGCCGCCGCTGGGGTCGAGGTTCTAAAGACCGCCAAGGCGGTGATGGCGGCTGCCGATGTCATCGTCAAGGTGCGCGGCCCCGAGTTGGCCGAAGCCAAGGCGTTGAAATCCGGGCAGACCCTGATCTCGTTCTTTTGGCCGGCACAGAACCCCGAGCTGCTGGAAGTGGTCAAGGCGCAGGGCGCGACCGTTGTCGCCATGGATATGGTGCCGCGCATCAGTCGCGCGCAAAAGATGGATGCGCTGTCGTCGATGGCCAATATCGCGGGCTATCGCGCGGTGATCGAGGCTGGCAACAACTTTGGCCGCTTTTTCACCGGGCAGGTGACGGCTGCGGGCAAGGTGCCGCCGGCCAAGGTCTTGATCGTGGGCGCTGGCGTGGCCGGTTTGGCCGCGATTGGCACCGCAACCAGCCTTGGCGCGATCACCTATGCCTTTGACGTGCGCCCTGAAGTGGCCGAGCAGATCGAATCGATGGGCGCGCAATTCGTCTATCTGGAGTTTGACGCCAGCGAACTGCCCGATGGGGCGGCGACGGGCGGCTATGCGGCGCCCTCGACCCCTGCCTTCCAAGCCAAACAGCTGGCCAAGTTCCGCGAACTGGCCCCAGAGATGGACATCGTCATCACCACGGCGCTGATCCCCGGACGGCCTGCGCCCAAGCTTTGGACCAAGGATATGGTCGAGATGATGAAGCCGGGTTCGGTGATCATCGACCTTGCCGCCGAGCGTGGCGGCAACTGCGATCTGACGGTGATGGACGAGAAGGTTGTGTCGGACAACGGCGTGACGGTGATCGGCTATACTGATTTCCCAAGCCGGATGGCCGCACAGGCTTCGACGCTTTATTCCACCAATATCAGGCATATGCTGACCGATCTTACCCCGAAAAAAGACGGTGTGATTGATCACAACATGGAAGACGACGTCATTCGTGGCGCGACTGTGGCCAAGGGCGGCGAGATCACTTATCCGCCACCACCGCCCAAGATCGCGGCGATTGCGGCGCAAAAGCCAAAGGAAAAGGTCAAAGAGCTGACGGCGGAAGAAAAGCGCGCGGCAGAGACGGCGGCCTTTAAGGCGCAGACCAGATCGCAAGTTGGTCTGCTGGTGGGGGCAGGTCTGTTGCTTGCCCTTGTCGGAGCCTTTGCGCCAACCGAATTCATGTCGCATTTTATCGTCTTTGTGCTGGCCTGCTTTATCGGTTTCTCGGTGATCTGGAATGTGTCGCATTCCTTGCACACGCCCTTGATGGCGGTGACCAATGCGATTTCGGGCATCGTCATTCTTGGCGCGCTGCTGCAAATCGGGTCGGGCAACTGGCTGGTGGTGGTTTTGGCCGCCATTTCGGTGCTGATCGCGACGATCAATATTGTGGGGGGCTTTCTGGTTACACGCCGGATGCTCGCCATGTTCCAGAAGTCATAAGGAGATAGGCACATGAGCATTGGAATTGTACAGGCTGCCTATATTGCTGCGGCTGTGTTGTTTATCCTCAGCCTTGGCGGGCTGTCTGGGCAGGAAAGCGCCAAGCGCGCTGTGTGGTATGGCATCGCGGGCATGGCTTTGGCGGTGTTTGCCACGGTGTTTTCGGCCGATGTCGCCCATGTTTGGGTGATTGCACTGATGGTTGCGGTGGGCTCTGTCTTGGGCTGGATCGTTGCTATGCGGGTGCAGATGACCGAGATGCCGCAACTGGTGGCAGCGTTGCATTCGTTTGTGGGTCTGGCGGCGGTTCTGATCGGCTATAACGCCGATATCGAATTGAGCCGCGTGCTGGCGATGGATCAGGGCGCAAAGGCGGGGCTGATCGGCTTTGCCGCCAAATTGGCGCATAAAGACGCGGTCGAGCAGGCGATTTTGCATGTCGAAGTGTTCTTGGGCGTGTTTATCGGCGCTGTAACCTTTACCGGATCTATCGTGGCCTTTGGCAAATTGGCCGGCAAAGTCTCGGGCAATGCCAAAAAGCTGCCGGGCGGGCATTTCCTGAACGCGGGCGCGGCTGTGGGATCGCTGATCTTGCTGGTGCTTTATTTCAACGGGGCGGGCATTTGGTCGCTGATGCTGATGACGCTTTTGGCGTTTTTCATCGGCTATCACCTGATCATGGGCATTGGCGGCGCCGATATGCCGGTGGTTGTGTCGATGCTGAACAGCTATTCCGGCTGGGCGGCGGCAGCGATTGGCTTTACGCTGGGCAATGATCTTCTGATCGTGACCGGCGCGCTGGTGGGCTCATCGGGGGCGATCTTGTCTTACATCATGTGCAAGGCGATGAACCGCTCGTTCATCTCGGTGATCTTGGGCGGCTTTGGCGGCACCACCGGGCCTGCGATGGCGATCGAAGGCGAGCAGGTGGCGATTGACACCGAAGGTGTCGCCGCAGCGCTGAATGATGCCGACAGCATCATCATCATTCCGGGCTATGGCATGGCGGTGGCACAAGCCCAGCAAGCAGTTTCCGAACTGACCCGCAAGCTGCGCGCGCGCGGCAAAACCGTGCGCTTTGCGATCCACCCGGTGGCAGGCCGTTTGCCCGGCCATATGAACGTGCTTTTGGCCGAAGCCAAGGTGCCCTATGACATCGTGATGGAAATGGACGAGATCAACGAAGATTTCCCCACCACCGATGTGGCCATCGTGATCGGGTCGAACGACATCGTGAACCCCGCCGCCCAAGAAGACCCCAACAGCCCGATCGCTGGCATGCCGGTGCTGGAATGCTGGAAGGCAAAACAGGTCTTTGTCAGCAAACGCGGGCAGGGCACCGGCTATTCGGGCATCGAGAACCCGCTTTTCTACAAAGAAAACACCCGGATGTTCTATGGCGATGCGAAAAAGTCGCTCGACGCTTTGTTGCCGCTGATCGACTAAGGCGCGCGCGCCCTTGCGCAGGTGACATCAGAGGCCCCGCCGCAAGGTGGGGCCTTTGCATTGCGGCAACACTTTTGTTGCATACGGCTGTATTCTGTAAATTTTCTGGCATTTGCCGCAGTGGCGAGGCTTTCTGGCGCAAAGAATAAGGCGAGCCATGACCCAGATCGACGACCACCCGTTGCGCTATGCGCTTGTCAATGAATTGCACGCGCGCCCGTTTCCGGCCCTGCGCGCGCCCTGCGTGGCGGCCTATGTCGCGGTGAAACAGCCGCAAGAGGCGCAAAACCGCAACCGGGCCGAGGATATGGCGCATGTGCTGGCGCTGCTGGATCGCAACGGATCGTCGCACCCGCAGCCTAATGCTACGCATTTTTCCGGCACCATCGGGCGGGCCGAGTTGAAATGGGAAAGCCACACCGAATTTGTGACCTATTCCGCCTTTAGCGAAGGCCTGCCCGCACGCCCCTTTGACCCCGACGAGATGGAGGTCTTTCCCGAAGATTGGCTGGCCCAGGCGCCCGGAGTGCGTTTGGCTTCGGTCTTGGTGCGGGTCGAGGTTCTGGGCGATGAAGCCGATTTGCTGGCCAAGCTGGACCAATGGTTTGTGGCCGAAAGCCTTGCGGTGGCGCGGGTGGTGGATGGGGCTGCGGTGATCGCCGGTGATTTCAGGATTGATCCGGCGGGCCATATGCGCTTTGCGGTCTTTGTCAAACCCGACACCGGCGCGCGGCGGATCGGGCGGATTGTGCAGCGGCTCTGCGAGGTGGAAACCTATCGCGCCATGTCGATGCTGGGGCTGATGCGCGCGCGCGGGCTAACAGGCAAGCTGAACGCGCTTGACCCACAACTTTCGGCGCTAGTCTCGGGCTTGGACAGCAACGCGCGGCCAGCCGAGGAAAACCTGCATGAGTTGCTGCGGATTTCGGCAGAATTAGAAAGTCTGGCAGTGCAGCATTCCTTCCGATTTGGAGCGACGGGGGCTTATGAAGCCATCGTCAACCAACGCATTGCAGCCCTGCGCGAAGAGCGCGTCGCCGGGCGGCAAAGCTTTGGCGAGTTCATGATGCGGCGCTATGATCCGGCGATGCGCACGGTGAAATCGGCCGAGGCGCGTCTGGTCTCGATGGCCGAACGCGCCACCCGTGCGGCAGAGCTCTTGCGCACAAGGGTGGACGTTGAACGCTCGGCTCAGAACCAAAAGCTGTTGGAAAGCATGGACAAACGCGCCGATCTTGCACTGCGGTTGCAACATACCGTCGAAGGCCTGTCGGTGGTGGCGATCAGCTATTACGCGGTCTCGCTGGCGGCCTATGCTGTCTATCCGGTGACCGAGGCGCTGCATATCAGCAAGGGCATGGCCACGGCGGTGCTGACGCCTTTGGTCGTCCTGGGGGTTTGGCTGGCGCTGCGGCGGATCAAGCGCGAGATGCGCTGATCTCGCCGCAGATCACGCGGGCAAGGGCTGCGTCGCGCTGGGCTTCTGGCAGGCTTAGAACATGCGCAAGCTTGGTATAGGCCGCCTCTGGCGTCATGTCGCCGCCGTCGATCACGCCGCATTCTACCATCAGATTGCCCGCAGCATAGGTGCCCAGACTGACCCCGCCCTCAGAGCTTTGGCTGACCGCGATCATCAGCGTGCCGCGCTGTCTGGCGCTGCGTAAGGCTGCGGCGATCTCGGGCGTCTCGGGCAGGGTGCCTGCGCCAAACACCCGCAGCACCACGCCGTCGCAGTGGCTCAGGGCATGGGCGATCAGCTCGGGGGACTGGCCCGGTGCCATGGTCAGGATCGCAAGCTTGCTGGGCTGATAGGCGACCCGCTGCAGAGCATCCCCAGCCTGCCAAGGCGGGGCCGTTGCTGGACTGGCGGTAAAGGCGGCTGCGGCCGAGGAATGCGCCTTGCGCAGCCGCGCGCCATGCAGCAAACGCCCGGCAAATTGCACCCAGACGCCGGCAGGCGCGCTTTGTGCAGCCACAATCGCATCCGACAGGTTCGCGACCCCATCGCTGCCCGCCAGCGTCAGCGGCAGCATCGAGCCGGTTAAAATCACCGGACGGCACAGACCCGCCAGCGCAAAACAAAGCGCTGCGGCGGTAAAGGCCAGCGTGTCGGTGCCATGGGTGACGACAAAGCCGTCATAGCGCGCCTGGCCTGCCTCGATCGCTGCGGTAATGCGGTTCCAATCTGCGGGGGTTGCGTTGGCACTGTCGATCAGCGGCGCAAGCGGCAGCAGGGTGATCTGGGCGGTCGGGGCAAGCTTTGCCAAGGCGGCCTCAAGCACGCCAGCGCGCGGGGCAAAGCCGATCTCGGTTTGCGCCATGCCAATGGTGCCACCGGTATGGATCAATAGCAGATGCATGCAAAATGCCCCCTGAAGCTTGCAGAGCTTTTGCGTAGTTTCAAAGCGTGGCGCAAGCTTTACCTGCCGCGAATGCGCGGATCCAGCGCATCGCGCAAACCGTCACCGATATAGTTTACCGATAAAACCGTCAGCGAAATCGCCACACCCGGCCAGATCACGCGTTCGGGATAGATCTGCATATATGACAGCCCATCATACAAAAGCCGCCCCCAGGTCGGGAAATCGGGCGGAAAGCCAAGGCCAAGGAAAGACAGCACAGATTCGGTGATGATCGCCTCGGCCACCCCCAAAGTCGCCGCCACCATCACCGGCGAGACCACATTGGGCAGGATATGGCGCAGAATGATCCGGCGAGGGATCGCCCCGATCGACCGCGCCGCCAGCACATATTCACGCTCTTTCAGCGCCAGCACCTCGCCGCGCACAATCCGTGCCGCCTGCATCCAAGAGGTGACCCCAATCGCAAAGACGATCAGCAAAAACGCCCCCATCTCGGGCCCCACAATCCGCGCGATGCGGTCGCGAAACAGCATCACCATCACCAGCAAAAGCGGGATCAGTGGCAGGGCCAGAAACATATCGGTCAGCCGCATCAAGGGCCCATCCAGCCGTTTGAAATAGCCCGCCAGAATGCCAATGGTGGTGCCGACAAAAATCGCGATCATCATCGCGACAAAGCCCACCGCCAAAGACACTTTGCCCGCATCCAGCATCCGCGCCAGCATATCTCGGCCCAGCTGATCGGTGCCCAATGGAAAGCGCCACGACGGGCCTTGGTTTTTCAGCATGATCGCCTTGGCGACCGACAGCTTTTCCGGCACCCAGAAAAACGGCCCCAAAACCACCGCGACAATCAGCGTGCCCAGCACGATCAGCCCAAACAAAGCGCCCTTATGGGTGCGAAATTGCTGCCAGATCGCCAGCATTTGGCTGGCAGGTTTTTCAATCGCTGTGGTGGCGTCAGTCATAGCGGATCCTCGGGTCGAGAAGGCCGTAAAGCACGTCGGCGATCAGGTTGAAAAGCACGATCAGGATCGCGAAGATAAAGGCAAGCGTCTGCACCATCGGCAAATCATTGGCGTGAATCGCCCCAATCAGCGCCGAACCAATGCCCGAGACGCCAAACAGATTCTCGGTGATAATCGCCCCGCCAAAGATCGAAGGGATGCCAAGCGCGATCACGGTGACCACCGGGATCATCGAATTGCGCAGCACATGTTTCAGCACCACCGTGCGTTCCGACATGCCCTTGGCGCGCGCGGTGCGCACGTAGTCCTGGCCCATGTTCTCTAGCATCGACGAGCGCATATAGCGGCTGATCGCGGCGGCATTGGCCAGCCCCAAAGTCATCACCGGCAGCGTCATCTGCCGCACTTGCTGCCAGAATGTCTCCCAATCGGTGACGTTCAAGGTGGTGTCATATTTGGTTGGGAACCAGCCAAACCCCACCGCAAAGATGATGATAAACAGCGTGCCCGAAAAGAAGGTCGGCACTGAAAACCCGATCATCGCCAGCAAAGTGCCCAGCTGATCAAAGATCGAATACTGCCGATAGGCCGAATAGATGCCAATCGGCACCGCGATCAAAATCCCCACCAAATAGGCGGTGCCAATCACGGTCAGCGTTTGCGGCAGGCGTTGCACAATTACGTCGAACACCGGCGAGCGGGTCTGATAGCTGATGATCCTCTGCATGCCTTCGGCGTAATGGCTGCCAAAGATCGCATCAATGCCGGTCAAAGGCTCGACATAGAAAAACTGTTTCAACCAAAGGGCATAGCGCACATAGACCGGCTGATTAACCCCCATGGCTTCAAGAATTTTAACCCGCACTTCGGCAGGCACGGTCAGCGGAATTTCCGAAGCAGGGCTGCCCGGCGCCAGATCGACCAGAAAAAATATCACAAGGCTGATCAAGAGAAGCGTCGGGATTGCCAGCAGCAATCGTCGAAGCGTGAAGGTAAGCATGGCGGCGCCTCTCGCAAGCAGACTTCAGGGGAATGGGCGGGGAGAGTGCCCCCCGCCCAAAGTTAGATCACTTAACGCGGAACCAATCTTGCACGTTCCACATTTCGGTGTCCCAAGTGTTCAGGTTCACCCCACCCAATGCGTTCGAGGCAGCCGAGAGACGGCCACGATCGACCAGCGGCACGATAACCATCGAATCTTTGGTCAGCATGTCGTTCATCTTTTTAGCAAGCTCTGCGCGCTTGGCCATATCCGAGGTTTTGCCCATTTCGGCGACCAGAGCATCATAGGCCGGATCGCAGAAACGGTTGATGTTTTCACCCTGCCACTGATTTTCGGGGCCGGGGATCTTGTTGCACAGATAGCTGGCCAGATAGGGCTCTGGATCGGTGCCGTCAAAGTTGTTGGCATACATTTCAACGTCTGCGTAGAACTTCTGGAAGGTATCGGGCGAACCCGCATCACCGCCAAAGAACACCGAAGCGTCCACGTTCTTCAGCTCGACATCCGCGCCCAGTTCCGTCCACCAATCCTTGATCAAAGCCTGGAAGTCCTGACGCACAGGGTTGGTCGAGGTTTGGTAAAGGATATGCAGCTTGCGGCCATCTTTTTCGCGCACGCCATCAGCGCCGGGAACCCAGCCTGCGTCATCCAGCAGCTTTTTCGCGCCTTCCATGTCCTGCGCGATACAGCCGGTGTTGTCGGAGGCAAACAGCTCGGGCGCTGGCACCAGGTTGCAGGTTGGACGACCCGCATTGCCGTAACCGACATCGACAAGGATCTGACGGTCAATCGCTTTGGACAAAGCCGTGCGCACGTTGATATCCGACAGGATCGGGTGCGGATGCTTGGTGGTCGAACGCTCGCCCTCTGCCAGATCTGGCGAAGGATCGGTCATATTCATCTCGATCCGCTCGACCAGCGTGCCAAACCCGTTGACGAATTTGCCTTTGCCGCCGGTCGCCATCTGAGCCTGCAGCTCTGGGTTGATCTGGGTGTTCCAGGCATAGTCGAATTCGCCGGTCTGCATCACAGCGCGGGCAGCAGATTCTGCATCGCCGCCGCCTTTGACAACCATTTTCGCAAAGGCTGGCTTGGCTGGGTCGCGGTAGTTCGGGTTGGCTTCCAGCGTCACCGTGTCGTTGGTTTTGAATTCAACAACGCGGAAGGGGCCGGTGCCGATTGGGTTAAAGTTCTGCTCGGTGCAGGTCGAAGCGGCTGCACCGATGCAAGCGGCAAACTGTGCCTTTTGCAGGATTGGCGAGGTGCCGCCCACGAAGGCCTGATAGGGGTTCGGTTTTGGACCGTCAAAGTGAATGACAACGGTCTGATCGTCTGGGGTGTCGATCGCCGTGATGCCTTCATAGCGCGCGGCCTGCGCGCAGCCGCCATCGGGGGCGGTGCAATATTCATAGGTGAATTTCGCGTCAGCCGAGGTCACTGGCGTGCCATCCGACCACAACAGGCCTGGCTTCAGCTTCCAGGTGATGCTGGTCAGATCGGCCGAGATGCCGCCGTTTTCAACCGTTGGCACGCTTTCGGCCAAGCGCGGGAAGACCACGCCTTTTTCGTCAAAGCCCGCCATGCCTTCCAGCACGATCGACGCGTTTTCAACGTCTTTGGTGCCCGAGGACAGATAGGGGTTGAGCGTCGACGGTGCTTGGGCGTAAAGAATATTCACCGTGCCATCGCTGCCGCGTTCGGCAAAAGCTGCAGGCGCAAAGGCAAAGGCGCAGGCAGCACCCAAAAGGGCTGTCTTGAGTTTCATTTTGTCTCTCCTTGTTGATTAAGCTCTGTGGCCTCGACACTGGCGGTTGATCCGACAGCAGTGTTGTCTTCATAAAGGAAACAGGCGACCTGACGGCCGGGCTGAACCTCTATAAGCTCGGGTTTTTCCTGATGGCAGCGCGCAAAAGCCTTGGGGCAGCGGGTGCAAAAGTTGCAGCCCTTGGGCGGGTTCGCAGGCGAGGGCACATCGCCCTGCAGGATGATCCGTTCGCGCCGCGCGCGGTTGGGATCGGGTTCGTTGACCGCCGAAAGCAAAGCCTCGGCATAGGGGTGCAGCGGGTTGGCAAACAGCGCATCGCGCGGTGACAGTTCTGCAATGCGGCCCAGATACATCACCGCCACGCGGTCGGCGATATGGCGCACCATCGACAGATCATGGCTGATGAACAGATAGGTCAGGCCCAGCCGTTCTTGCAGATCTTCCAGCAGATTGACCACCTGCGCCTGGATCGAGACATCCAGCGCCGCAATCGGTTCGTCGCAGACGATGAATTTCGGGTTCAGCGCCAGCGCGCGGGCAATGCCGATACGCTGGCGCTGCCCACCAGAAAACTCATGCGGAAAGCGGTTGGCAAAGCGGCGGTTCAACCCCACCGCATCCATCAGTTCCAACACCCGTTCCATCCGGCGATCTGCCGACCAATCGGTATGTTCCACCAAGGGTTCCGAGATGATGCCCGCCACCGTCATCCGTGGGTTCAGGCTGGCTTGCGGGTCTTGAAACACCATCTGCATGCTCGGGCGTTTCTTGCGCAGCGCTTCGGGGTCAAGCGTGGCGATATCTTCGCCACCAATCACCACAGCCCCCGCCGTGGGCTCGTAAAGCCGCAGCAAAGCGCGGCCCACAGTAGATTTGCCGCAGCCAGATTCGCCAACCAGCCCCAGGGTTTCGCCCTCAAGAATGTTGAACGACACGCCATCCACCGCTTTGACATTGCCAGTATGGCGGCGCAGCACGCCCGAATAGATCGGGAAATACATCTTCAGATCGCTGACCTCGACCAAAGGTTTAGTGGTTTGATCAAGCATCGCGCGCCTCCGCAGTCCAGTGACAGGCGACATCATGGTTTTCATCAACCAGGCCGCCTGCAACCGCGCGGCGCTGGGGGTTCTCGGCCTCGCAGCGCGCAAAGGCATGGGCGCAGCGCGCGCGGAACGAACAGGCCACCGGCGCGGACATGATGATCGGCGGCTGGCCTTCAATCACCTGCAAGCGCGCCTCACGCGCGCCCGACATCGAGGGAATGGTTTTCAACAGCGCCCGGGTATAGGGGTGCTGCGGGTTGGCAAACAGATCGTTCACCGGCGCCTGTTCGACAATCTGGCCGCCATACATCACCATCACCCGATCAGCGATGGCCGCAATCACGCCCAGATCATGGGTGATCCAGATGATCGCCATGCCCAGCTTTTGTCGCAGCTCTTTGACCAGTTCCAGGATCTGCGCCTGAATGGTGACATCCAGCGCGGTCGTAGGCTCGTCGGCAATCAGCACATCGGGGTCGCAAGCCAGCGCAATCGCGATCATCACCCGCTGGCGCATGCCGCCGGAAAACTGATGCGGATAGTTGTTCAAGCGATTGGACGCATCGGGAATGCCGACCAGCTCTAACAGCTCGACCGCCCGCGCCCGGGCTTGTGGTTTGGTCATGCCCATGTGGCGGCGCAATGGCTCCATGATCTGAAAGCCAATGCTGAACACCGGATTTAGGCTGGTCATCGGGTCTTGGAACACAAAGCCCACCTTGGCGCCACGGACATCGCGCAGATCATCAGCCGAGATTTTCAAAAGATCACGGTCGCCCAAAAGCACCTGACCTTCGCGGATCTCGGCAGGGGGCGAGGGAAGCAAGCCGATCAAGGACATCATCGTCACAGACTTGCCAGAACCACTTTCACCGACAACGCCCAAAAGTTCACCGCGTTTCAAATGGAAGCTTACTGAATTCACAGCATGCACTTCGCCCCCGCGGGTGCGGAACACTGTCTTCAGCCCCTTCACGTCAAGAACGTGCATCGCCCCATCGGGCATAGGTAACCCCCAAGTTTTTGTTTTTCTTTCTTATTCTTGTCGCAGCGATGTTTCCCGCCTTGAATTGATAGGGGAAGTCTTTCTGATTTCCCTCTAGGTATCAATCCCGAAATTTGACCGAATAACAGAAATATTTTCCAACACTCTGCCAGATTGCTTGGGCTTTTTGTGCGCCTTGACACCTAGCGCGGCGCGGCACAGGCTCTGCGGGAAAGAACGGGGTAGAGCATGCAAGAGATGACATCGCGGCAAATTCTGGATCAGTTGGTCAGTTTTCCAACCGTCAGCCGAGGCAGTAACCTCGCGTTGATTGATTGGCTGGAAGCCTATCTTGCCAGCCATGGCATCGAAAGCCACCGCCACTGGAATGAAGACCGCAGCAAGGCTGCACTTTTCGCCCATGTCGGCCCTTGGGTCGCAGGCGGCGTGGTGCTGTCGGGGCATTCGGATGTGGTGCCGGTGGATGGCCAGGATTGGACCAGCGACCCTTGGGTGGTGACCGAGCGCGATGGCCGCCTTTATGGCCGCGGCACCTGTGATATGAAGGGCTATGTCGCGCTTTCGGTCTGGGCCTTGGTGCAAGCCCATAAACGCGGCGTTACGCGGCCACTGCAACTTGCACTGTCTTATGACGAAGAGGTGGGTTGCACCGGTGCCCCGCCAATGATCGCCACCATGCAGCAGATCTTGCCGCAGGCCAGTGTCGCGGTGATCGGCGAGCCAAGCACCATGGGGCTGATCAATGGTCACAAGGGCGGCACTG
>JALRIN010000024.1:31081-47760 GCA_023255415.1 Cypionkella sp.
TCAAAGGCTTCGAGGTGCATTCCTCGCTGCTGCCCTACGGCGTCAGCGCCATCATGGAAGCCGCGCGGCTGATCGGCTGGATCAACGCCAAAAACGCCGAGATCCAGGCCCGCCCGGCCTCGGCCGCGGCTGCAAGCTTTCATCCGCCCTTTACCACGCTGCATGTCGGCATGATCTCGGGCGGCACCGCGCATAACATCACCGCAGGCGACTGCCGCTTTGCCGTCGAGATGCGGGTGGTGCCTGACGAGGACATCACCGCCTTGGCCGCCGAATTTGAGGCCGAGGCCGCAAGGCTTGATGCCGCCCTTAAGGCTGTCAACCCGCAAGCCGGCGTCACCCTGACGCGGTTTTTCAACGTGCCTGGCCTGAAACCCGAAGCCGAAGGCCCGGCCGAAGCCTTGGTGCGCCGCCTGACAGGGGCCAATGCCGCAGGCGTGGTGTCTTACGGCACCGAAGCCGGTCAGTTCCAAGACGCAGGCTATTCGGCCGTCATCTGCGGCCCCGGCGACATCGCCCAAGCCCATCAGGTCGACGAATATCTTGAACTTTCAGAGTGGCAGGCAGGGCAACGCTTTATGCTGGCCCTGCTCGAGGATCTGCAGTGAGCTTCCCGCTTTCCGAAGCCACGCCGCTGCGTTTTGCCCTGACCTTGCCAAAGGCCTGCGATGTGGTGGTGCTGGGCGGCGGCGTGATCGGGGTGATGACGGCTTGGTATCTGGCAGAGCTTGGCCAGCGCGTCGTGCTTTGCGAAAAGGGTCGCATCGCGGCCGAGCAATCCTCGCGCAATTGGGGCTGGATCCGTCAGCAGGGCCGCGATCTGGCCGAATTGCCGATCATGATGGAAAGCCTGTCGATCTGGAAAAGCCTCGCCGCCGAATTCGGCCCCGCTTTGGGCTTTGCCCAAGAGGGCGTGCTTTACCCCGCCCGCAGCGCCGCCGAGTTGGCAGGCTTTGACGCCTGGCGCGCCGAGGCGCAGGGCCATGGCCTGCACAGTCAGATGCTGACCCGCGCGCAGATCGCAGACCAAATCGCGGGGCTGGCGGCGCCTTGGCTGGGCGGGCTCTTCACCGGCTCTGATGCGCGCGCCGAACCCGCCACAGCGGTGCCCATGCTGGCCGCAGGCGCCGTAGCACGCGGCGCGATGCTGGTGGAAAACTGCGCACTGCGCCGGCTTGACCGCGCCGGCGGGCGCATCACCGGCGTTTTCACCGAACAAGGCCGCATCGCCTGCGATCAGGTGGTGGTGGCAGGCGGGGCTTGGTCTGCGCTTTTCCTGCGTGCCGAGGGCATCTCGCTGCCGCAGCTTGCGGTGCTGGCCAGTGTGGCGGCCACCGAAAGCCTGCCACAGGTCTTTGCCGGCAATGTCGCCGATGACCGCTTTGCCTTTCGCCGCAGACAAGACGGCGGCTATACCATCGCCCCCGGTGCCAGCCATGATTTCTTCATCGGCCCCGATGCCTTTCGCCATCTGCCAAAATACCTGCCCGTGCTGAACAAAGACTTCAAATCAACCAGCTTCCGCGCCGCAGCCCCCAAAGCCTTCCCCGACGCCTGGGGCACCAAACGCCACTGGCAAGCCGACGAGGCCTCGCCCTTTGAGGCGATGCGCGTGCTCAACCCCGCGCCAAATCTTGCCACCCTTGCGCAAGTGCGCGCGGATTTCGCCGCAGCCCTGCCAGCGCTGGGCCTGCCAAAACTGCGCGCCGCTTGGGCTGGCATGATCGACACCATGCCCGATGTGGTGCCGGTGATCGACCGCGCCCCCGGCCTTGACGGGCTGATCATTGCCACCGGTCTCAGCGGCCACGGCTTTGGCATCGGCCCCGGCATGGGCCGCGTCATTGCCGATCTTGTCACAGGCCGCACCCCTGGCCATGATCTGCACCGCTTTCGCGCCTGCCGCTTCACCGATGGCAGCCCCGCCGCCACCGGCCCCTCGCTTTAGCGCTTTCATCTTGGCCTAAATATCCCCGCCGGAGGCAGCCGAGCTTTGCTTTACAAGCCCCAGCCACAGGACTAAACGCGGCGTTTTGGTCTGGGGAATGCGATGACACTCTATTGCGGAATCGACTTTGGCACCTCGAATTCCACCGTCGCTTTGGCTGATGACACCCGGGCTTGGCTCTTGCCGCTGGAAGGCGAGGCTGCCACGCTGCCCTCGGCGGTGTTTTGGGATGCTGATGGTGGTGCGCCCGAATATGGCCGTGCGGCCATGGCGGCTTACCTGCGCGGCGAAGACGGCCGCTTGATGCGCGGGCTCAAAAGCACGCTTGGCTCGGGCCTGATCGACGAGCGCACTGCCGTGGGCCGCCGAGCGGTGTCCTTCCGCGAGGTACTTGCGCGGTTCTTGCAGCATATGACCGAAAAGCTGCGTCAAGCCGCGCCGCTCAGCCGCGTGGTGCTGGGGCGTCCGGTGCATTTTGTCGATGGCGATGCCGCAGGCGATGCCAAAGCCCAAGCCGTGCTCGAGGAAATAGCCCGCGCGCTGGGCTTTGCCGATGTGGCCTTTCAATACGAACCCATCGCCGCCGCCTTGCAATACGAGCAAAGTGTTTCCGCCGAAGAATTGGTGCTGATCGTCGATATCGGCGGCGGCACCTCGGATTTCTCGATCGTGCGGGTCTCGCCGGGGCGCGCAGCCGCTGTGGATCGGGCCGGGGATATTCTGGCCAATGACGGCATTCGCGTTGGCGGCACCGATTTTGACCGCCTGCTCAGTCTGGCTGAGGTGATGCCGCTTTTGGGCTATAAGGCCTCGGTGCGCGGTGGGGCGGGCTTGATGCCGAACCATTATTTTCTGGATCTGGCAACATGGCACCGTATCAACGGGCTTTACACCCAGCGCGTTGCCGCCGATCTGAAGGCCCTGCGCCGCGATGTCGATCGTGGCGAGTTGTTAGACCGGATGATGAAAGTCATCGATGATCGCAGCGGCCACGCGCTTGCCATGGCGGTCGAGGCCGCCAAGATCTCGCTTTCGGGGGCAGAGTTTACCCGTCTTGGCTTGGCCGAGCTGACAGGCGGCCCCAATCCTATGCTGGGGCGCGCAGCGCTGGAGGCCGCGGTTGCCCCGCCGCTTGACCGCATCGCTCAGACCATCGGCGCAGTTCTGACCCAAGCTGGCCTGCGGGCTGATCAGATCGGCAGCGTTTTTATGACCGGCGGCTCTAGTGGTTTGCCGGCCCTGCGTGCGCTGGTCGAGGCCGCTCTGCCGGGGGTGGCGATTGTCACGGGCGACATGCTGGGATCGGTCGGCACCGGGCTTGCTTTGGACGCGCGACGGAAATTCCGCTAAATCCGCCCTTGAAGCAAAAAGATTTTCGGCAGAGGCTGGCGCAAAAGGAGAGTGCCAATGGCTGTGCGGAATCGTTTTGCCGAGTTGTTGCCCGAAATCGCCGGATGGCGGCACGACTTTCATGAAAACCCCGAGATCCTCTATGAGGTGCATCGCACCGCGGCCCGCGTGGCCGAATTGTGCCACAGCTTTGGCTGTGACGCGGTCACCCAAGGTATTGGCCGCACCGGCGTTGTGGCGCTGATCCACGGCAAGACCAATACCTCGGGCCGGGTCATTGGCCTGCGCGCCGATATGGACGCGCTGCCAATCCACGAGATCACTGGCGCGGCCTATGCCTCGAAAGTGGCGGGCAAGATGCATGCTTGTGGCCATGACGGCCATACCTCGATCCTTTTGGGGGCGGCAAAATATCTGGCCGAAACTCGCAATTTCGACGGCACCGTGGCACTGATCTTCCAGCCGGCCGAAGAAGGCGGGGCAGGGGCCAAGGCGATGATTGACGACGGGCTGATGGAGCGCTTTGGCATCAGCGAAGTCTACGGGCTGCACAATGCCCCCGGCTTGCCGGTGGGGCAATTTGCCATTCGCTCGGGTCCGCTGATGGCTTCGGCGGATGAATTCACCATCCGTCTGACCGGCAAAGGCGGCCATGCCGCAGAACCGCATCGCTCGATTGATACCACGCTGGTGGGCTGTCACATCGTGGTGGCGCTGCAATCAGTGGTCTCGCGCAATATCGACCCGCTTGATTCGGTGGTGGTGACGGTGGGCACCTTTCAGACCGACAGCAATGCGTCAAATGTCATCGCCAATAGTGTGGTGATGGAGGGCACGGTGCGCACGCTGGACAATGCAGCACGTGACACCGCCGAAGAGCGGGTGCGCGCGATTGTCACCTCGACCGCCGCCGCTTTTGGCGCGCAGGTGCAGATCGACTACCAGCGCGGTTATCCGGTGACGGTGAATGCAGCGCAAAATACCGAATATGCCGCCCAAGCCGCGGCCGCGGTCGCAGGCGGCGTGCTGCGTGACATCAAACCGATCATGCCGGCGGAAGATTTCTCTTATATGCTCGAGGCCCGCCCCGGCGCCTATATCTTCCTTGGCAATGGCGATTCCGCGATGTGCCATCACCCCGCCTATGATTTCAATGATGAAGCGATCCCTGCCGGATGCAGCTTTTTCGTAACCCTTGTCGAGCAGCGCTTGCCGCTCGATCTGACCTAGAGGTGCCTGATGGCTGTTAAGAACCGTTTTGCCGAGATGCTGCCCGAAATCGCAGGCTGGCGTCAGGATTTCCACGAAAACCCCGAGCTGTTGTTTGAAGTGCACCGCACCGCTGGCAAGGTGGCAGAGCTTTGCCGCAGCTTTGGCTGTGACGAGGTCACCGAAGGCATCGGCCGCACCGGCGTGGTGGTGGTGATCAAGGGCAAGACCGACACTTCGGGCCGGGTCATTGGCCTGCGCGCCGATATGGATGCCTTGCCGATCCACGAACAAACCGGTGTCGCCTATGCCAGCAAGACCCCAGGCAAGATGCATGCTTGCGGCCATGACGGCCATACCTCGATGCTTTTGGGGGCGGCAAAGTATCTGGCCGAGACCCGCAACTTTGACGGCACCGCTGTGCTGATCTTCCAACCCGCCGAAGAAGGCGGCGGTGGCGGGCGCGAGATGTGTGCCGATGGCATGATGGACCGTTGGGGCATCCAAGAGGTTTACGGCATGCACAATATGCCGGGGATTCCGGTTGGGCATTTCGCCATTCGGCCCGGTGCGATGATGGCCGCCGCCGATCAGTTTGAAATCACCGTCACCGGCAAGGGCGGCCATGCCGCTAAACCGCATGACTGTATCGATACCACCGTGGTGGCCGCCCATATTATCGTGGCACTGCAAACCATCGCCTCGCGCGGGGTGGATCCGCTGAAACAGGTCGTGGTTTCGGTCTGCACTGTGGCCACCGACAGCACCGCGCACAATGTCATCCCGCAGGTGGTCAAGATGAAGGGCACCGTGCGCACGATGGATTTCGGCGTGCAGGATTATGTGCAGCAGCGGGTGAGCGAGATCGCCGAGGGCACCGCCGCTGCCTTGGGCGCGCGTGCCGTGGTTGACTATCAGCGCGGCTATCCGGTGACGGTGAATGCGCCCGAAAACACCGATTACGCCGCCGAAGTGGCGCGCGCGGTTTCGGGTCAGGTGGATACCGACACAGCGCCTTTGATGGGGGCCGAGGATTTCAGCTTTATGCTGCTGGAACGCCCCGGCGCCTATATCTTCCTTGGCAATGGCGACACCGCGATGGTGCATCACCCCGCCTATAACTTTGACGACAACGCGATTCCCTTTGGGTCAAGCTGGTATGCCGGCATGGTCGAGGCGCGGATGCCTGCGGCTTAAACAACAGCCGCAAAAGCCCAAAACCACGGCTGTCTTGGCATTTGCCAGGACAGCCGTTTGCTTTTGCGGCTTGAAAAACTGCGGCAGCACTGTCAATATTTAGTAGAGTTGATGTGCCGTATCGCAGCCTGCCGGTTGTGTGCGGATATTTAGTGGTGTCTTTAGGGGTTCGATCTAGATGTTGGTTTTGTTGCGCGGCATATGTTGTGCCATGGCCTGCTGCTGTGCAGGCTTGCTTGGGGCGAATGGTGTCCAGGGCCAGACTGTGGGGCTGACTGAAAAGATGGCCGAGGCGCGGATTGCGCTTGATGGCCGCGAGATTGTCATTGCGCGAAACCAAGACGAAACCGCGACGATTTCCTCCGATTTTGCCAAAACCTCAAGGGCTTGCCCGCCGTTTTGTCTGCAGCCGATGGCGCCTGTTTCAGGTGTTGATACCTATGGCGAGCTGGAACTGATCGGGTTTTTGCAAGATAAGGTTGCGGCCGGCAATGGTGTTTTGATCGATACCCGCTTGCCCGAATGGTTCGCCAAGGGCAGCATCCCTGCTGCGGTCAATGTGCCCTTTGCCACGCTGGCTTCGGACAACCCTTACCGCAACGACATCCTGATTGCGCTGGGCGCAAAACCCTTGGGCGGAGATTCGTTTGATTTCTCGGCGGCGCTCGACATGGTGGTGTTTTGCAACGGCATCTGGAGCGATCAGGCCATGCGGGCGCTGCGGGCGTTGCGCGGGGCGGGCTATCCAACCGAGAAATTACATTATTATCGCGGCGGCATGCAGGATTGGCAGGCTTTAGGGCTGACGGTCGCCTCTGGTCAGGAAGGGGTGGCACCATGAAGCGGGCAATGGCGGTTTATTTGGCGATCAGCCTGGTGATGTTGCCGGTGATCCTTGGCTTTCCTTTCAAGATTTTGCCAGAGCGGCCAAGCGCCGGGCTTGTCACGCCACAGGGTGCCGAGGTGGTGGCCAAATCGGCGGTTGATCCGGCGCCGGTGCTGGCGGCAGCTGCCCCTGCCGCTGCACCGGCTGCGGTGCAAGGCTCGACTGCGGCGGCGCTGACGGCGATGCTTGCCAAGCCCGTAGTGCGCGGCGGTGATGCCGGATTGGACGAGGCCACGACTGCGATTTTGTCCGATCTGTCGATGCTGCCCGGTTCGGCGCAAACTGCGGATCCGGCCGGGCTGCGTGCGATGTCGACCGCCGCGCTGACAGGACTGCGCGCGCTGCGGGGGCAGCCCGCCGCCGCCGCACCCACCTTGGAAACCTTGGTCTCGAACGCGCTGCGCGACGGCCAGACCGATGCCTATATCAACACTTTGGTGAATGAGGCGGCGGGCAAGGGCGAAATCTCGGTGCCATCGGCTCTGATCACTTCGGATGGGCGGGTCGATACGGCTGTGCTGCTGTCAAGCCTTGTGACCAAGGCGCAGGTGGCGGCGGGCAATACCTCGCAGCCCCGACCCGAGGATGTGGTCGCCGGCGGTGCAGGGGTCGAGGTGCGCATGGTCAATAAGGCGATTGGCGCGGCAGAAAGCCATCAGTTCTACACCGTGCTTTTGGGAGACAGCCTCGGCTCGATTGCGCTGAAATTTTACGGCAACGTCAGCTATTATCCGGCGATTTTCAACGCAAACCGCGCACTTTTGTCCAGCCCAGACAAGCTTAAGGTCGGCCAGCGTCTGGTGGTGCCATCGCCTGAACAGCTGTGATCAGCCGCCGGTATGCGACATATGGCGGCTCATCTGACCCTTGATCGCTTGGCGTGAATAATCAAAGTCATGGCCCTTGGGCTTGCGCGCGATGGCCGCGCGGATCGCGGTTTGCAGATCGATGTTCTGTGCGCTTGCCCGCAGCGGTGCGCGCAGGTCTGCCATATCTTCTTGGCCCAGACACATGTAAAGCTCGCCGGTGCAGGTCAGCCGCACGCGGTTGCAGCTTTCGCAGAAGTTATGCGTCAGCGGTGTGATGAAGCCGATGCGCTGTCCGGTTTCGGCCAGCCGCACATAGCGCGCAGGGCCGCCGGTGCTGTCGGGCAGATCCAACAGGGTAAAGCGGGTCGCCAGCGTCGCGCGCAGGTCTTTCAGCGGCCAATATTGATCCAGACGGCCAACATCGCCCATCTCGCCCATCGGCATGACTTCGATAAAGGTCAGATCATGACCTTCGCGCGCACACCAGTCGGCCAGCGAGAACAGTTCACTCTCGTTAAAGCCCTTCAGCGCCACCGCGTTGATTTTCACCTGCATGCCTGCGGCTTTCGCGGCCTCGATCCCGTCCAGCACCTGCGGCAAGCGGCCCCAGCGAGTGATCTCGGCGAATTTCGCGGGATCCAACGTATCCAGCGAGACATTGATGCGTTTGACCCCGCAAGCCGCCAGTTCAGCCGCATATTTGCGCAACTGGCTGCCGTTGGTGGTCAGCGTCAGCTCTTTCAGCGCGCCCGTTTGCAGGTGCCGCGCCATGGCCTCGAAAAACGTCATGATGCCCTTGCGCACCAAAGGCTCGCCGCCGGTGATACGCAGCTTTTGCACCCCCATGCCAACAAAGGCCGAACACAGCCGGTCCAGCTCTTCCAGCGTCAGCAGCTCTGCCTTGGGCAGAAAGGTCATATGTTCGGTCATGCAATAGGCGCAGCGAAAATCGCAGCGGTCAGTGACCGAAACGCGCAGATAAGAGATGGCGCGGGCGAAGGGATCAATCAAAGGTGTTTGCATAGGGCAAAGGTAGGGCGGGCAAGCGGCGGCGGCAAGGTCGAAAGCGGCGGTTGCGCACGCGGGGGCGGCAGACTAACGTCGTAGAATGAAACATTTAAGCCTTGTGCCGATTTTTGCCGTTGCAGTGCTGTCTGGCTGCGCGGTCTTGCCAAACTGGGCAGCCCATCGCGGCGCGCCCCAAGCCAACGCGGCACCGCCGCTATTGCCCGCGATGGGGCAGGCCAGCTCTGCCGCCAAGCTTGACAGCGCCACGCCGTCGCAGACCAAAGCGGCGCTTGCCCCTGCTGCGGTATCGGGGCGGATGTTGGGCCGCGCGGTGGTGGGTCTGGGCAGCCCCGCCGAGGCCGGGTTCTGGGTGCAATCTGCGCTGATCCCAAGCGCAGGCAAGGGCCGCGTGGTCAGCGCCAGCGGTGCTTCGGTCAGCGTCGATCTTTTGCCGACAACCGGGGCCGCAAGCCTGTCTTTCTCGGCGTTTCGGGCTTTAGGCTTTGCGCTGACCGACCTGCCGGAAGTGTCAATCTACGCGCAATAGCGGGGGCCTAGATATATTGCGCCGCCTCTTTGCGCGCAAAGCTTTTCATCCTGTCGCCATGGTCGGCCAAAAATGCCTCGGTCCGCGCGGGGTCGTGTTTGGACAGATCGCGCAGCCACCACGCCACTGCTTTTTGGATGAACCAATCGCGGTCGCTGCAATATCCCTCGGCCCAACCAAGGATGCGGTCACGCGCCGCAAGCTCGGCGGGTTTGGGAAAGTTTTGCTTGGTAAAGCACAGCGTGGCAACCAAAGCCGCGCGGCGGGTCCACATGTTTGGCGAAGTGGTCCAACCTTCGACAACATCCAGCCGCGCAGGATCTGCCGCGATGCGCTTTTGTGCGGCGATGCAGACATGATCGGCCAAGGCCCAAGCGTCGAAGTCAGGCACCCAGGTGCAGATCAGATCCCAAACGCCATCATCTGGCGTGATGCGGGCCTGGTTCAGCAGCTTGGCGGCAGCAACGCGGGCGTCGTGGATATTGCTGTCCCAAAGCTCCGAGGCCAGCTGCACCCGCGCGTCTAGGTCCAGCTCGGCGCGCCATGCCTTAGTCAGCTCTTCGATCTGCGGCACCCTCAGGCCAAGGTAGGGGCGATCCACCTTGTGATAGGCCAAGGCTTCGGCAGCGCGAGAGGCATCGGTAAGCGCGTGCAGTTGCGCAAGAGCGGTTTCGATCATTCTACGGTCACAGACTTGGCAAGGTTGCGGGGTTGGTCGACATCGGTGCCTTTGGCAATCGCGGTGTGATAGGCCAAAAGCTGTGCAGGCAATGCGTAAAGGATCGGCGCAAAGGCATCCGCCACCTGCGGCATGGTCAGGGTGCGCCAGCAGCCTTCGCCAGCTTCGGCAATGCCCTGCGCGTCCGAGATCAGCAGCACCTTGCCGTGGCGCGCCATCACCTCTTGCATGTTCGAGACGGTCTTTTCAAACAAAGCATCGCGCGGCGCCAGAACGATGACGGGCACGCGGTTGTCGATCAAGGCGATGGGGCCGTGTTTCAGTTCACCTGATGCATAACCTTCGGCGTGTATATAGCTGATTTCTTTTAGCTTTAGCGCGCCTTCCAGTGCCAGCGGATACATAGCACCCCGCCCCAGAAACAGCACGTCCTGCGCCTCGGCCAGCTCTTCGGCGATGGCGGAAATTGCGGGCGACAGCGCCAGCGCGTGGTTCATCAAACCGGGCAAGGCCGCCAAATCGCCAAGGTGCTTGGCCAAGCCCGCCGCATCCAGCCGACCGCGATCTTGCGCAGCCTTCAGCGCCAAAAGCGCCAAGGTGATCAGCTGACAGGTGAAGGCCTTGGTCGAGGCCACGCCCACCTCGACCCCCGCCATGATCGGCAGGGCCAGATCGGCTTCGCGCGCGATGGAAGAGGTCGGCACATTGACCACGGCAACGATCTTGGCGACCTTGTCGCGGGTATAGCGCAGGGCTGCCAAAGTGTCGGCGGTTTCGCCCGACTGGCTGACAAACAGCGCCCATTGCCGCGGCGACAGCGGCGGCTCGCGATAGCGGAATTCCGACGCGATGTCGATTTCCACGGCGATGCCTGCGATCTGTTCAAACCAGTATTTCGCAACATGGGTGGCATAAGATGCAGTGCCGCAGGCCACCATGGTGATGCGGTCGACGCCGCTAAAATCCACTTCGGCCGGAAGCTGCAGCGCGGGCAAAGCCTCTCGGCCCGAGGTCACATAGCGGCGCAGCGCATCGGCGATCACCACCGGCTGTTCGGCGACTTCCTTGGCCATAAAGTGCTTGTAGCCGGCCTTTTCAATGCGGGTGGCGTCCAGCTCGATCCGGGTCTCGGCGCGGGTGGCCAGGCGGTCGGCATCGTCATAGATCACAACACCTGCGCGTGTGATCACGGCGTAATCGCCTTCCTCAAGATAGGTCACGCGGTCGGTCATCGGCGCAAGTGCGATAGCATCCGAGCCGACAAACATCTCGCCCTTGCCATGACCAATTGCAAGCGGTGAGCCTTTGCGCGCCGCGATCATCAGATCGTTTTCGCCTTCAAACAAAAAGCACAGCGCAAAGGCGCCATGCAGCCGTTTCAGGGTCTGGCGCGCGGCTTCGGTCGGGGTAGCGCCTTGGTCGATGTAATGACGCGCCAGCAAGGCCACGGTTTCGGTATCGGTCTGCGATTCAAAGCTGAGGCCCGCAGCCGTCAGCTCGGCGCGCAGTTCGCGAAAATTCTCGATGATGCCATTGTGCACCACGGCAACAGGGCCCGAGCGATGCGGGTGGGCGTTGGTGGTGGTGGCAGCACCATGCGTGGCCCAGCGGGTGTGGCCGATGCCCGATTTGCCCGCCAAGGGTTCATGCACCAACAGATCTGACAGGTTCACCAGCTTGCCGACCGCGCGACGGCGGTCCAGCTTGCCTGCGTTCACCGTGGCGATGCCTGCGGAATCATAGCCGCGATATTCCAGCCGCTTTAATGCTTCAACCAGCAGCGGTGCTGCCTCGTGAAGACCAAGAACCCCAACAATCCCGCACATTTACGCTTTTCCCTTCGCAGCTTTGATGGCTTTTAGCCGTGCCATCAGCTTGGTCGCCAAACCCAGCTTATTTACCTGTTTTGCGCGCGCCAGCGCCACGGCCTCGGCAGGCACATCTTCTGTGATCACAGAACCAGAGCCCGTCAGCGCATCATTGCCAATACTGACAGGGGCTACCAGCATGGTTGACGATCCGATAAAGGCGCGTTTGCCGATGCGGGTGCGATGTTTCATCACCCCGTCATAGTTGCAGGTCACCGTGCCCGCGCCGATATTGCTGAATTCGCCAATATCCGCGTCGCCCAGATAGGTCAGATGGCCGACCTTCACGCCCTCATCCAAGATCGCGTTCTTGATCTCGACGAAATTGCCGACATGCACATCTTCGGCCAATTCCGCGCCCAAGCGCAGACGGGCAAAGGGGCCGACTTGCGCGCCGCGCGAGATATGGCAGCCTTCCAGATGGCAAAATCCCTTCACTTCGGCGGCGGATTCGATAGTGACACCAAGGCCGAAAAGCACATTGGGGCCGATGATCGCATCGCGCCCGATATGGGTGTCAAGCGCGAAGAACACGGTCTCGGGTGCGGTCAGGGTGACGCCATTTTCCAGCGCCTCCAGGCGGGCGCGGGCCTGAAAGGCGGCCTCGGCTGCCGCCAATTCGCGGCGGGTGTTGATGCCCAGCGTCTCGGCCTCGTCACAGATCACCACGCCTGCCGAAAGACCCTGCGCGCGCGCAAGCTGCGGCAGATCGGTCAGGTAGTATTCCCCGGCCGCATTGGTGTTTTCAACACGGGTCAAAAGATCGAACATCAGCTCGGCTGATGCGCACATAACGCCAGAATTACAAAGCGTTACGGCGCGTTCTTCATCTGTTGCATCCTTATATTCGACGATCGTTTCTAAGCACTCGCCTTGGCTGATCAGCCGGCCATAACGGCCCGGATCGCGGGCGTGAAACCCCAGCACCACTACCGAGTGACGCGCCCGCGCGTGCAAGATGGCTTCCAGCGTTTCGGGGCGAATAAAGGGCGTGTCGCCGTAAAGCACGATGACATCGCCCGACATCTTATCCAGCAGCGGGGCTGCCATGCTGACCGCATGGGCGGTGCCCAGTTGCGGGTCTTGCAGCACGCATTCGCAGGCTTCGTCAAAGCCTTTGGCGGCGGCCTCGACCTCTGCCGCGCCGTGGCCTGTCACCACCACGATGCGCGCCGGATCAAGGCTGCGTGCGGCCGCGAGCGCATGGTGCAACAGCGGCGCTGCTGCAACTTTGTGCAACACCTTGGGCAGATCGGAATTCATCCGCGTGCCCATGCCTGCGGCCAAAACAATAAACGAAACCGGCATGCAAGCCCCTTCCAATTCTTTTGCCCTCGTTTTACCCCGTATGGGCTGGGCCGCAAGGGGTGGTTCTTCACGCAAGGTTACAGAATGCGCACAGTGGTTTTTGATCTGGACGGCACCTTGGCAGACACCAGTGCCGATTTGCTGGCCGCCGCCAATGCCTGCTTTGAACATATGGGTCACGGCGTGGTGCTGGATGGGCGCGACACGCTGGTGGCTTTTCATGGTGGGCGGGCGATGCTGCGCACGGGGCTTGCGCGGCTGGGGGTGGCGTTTTCAGAAGACGATATCAGCCGCTATTACCCGATGCTGCTGCGCGCCTACGCCGATGCAATCGATACCCATACCGTGCTTTATCCCGGCGTGGTGGCGGCGGTAGAGACGCTGCGCCGCGCGGGCTTTGCCACCGCGATCTGCACCAATAAGCCCGAGGCTCTGGCGGTTGAATTGGTGCGCCGTCTGGGCATCACCGATCTTTTTGGCGCGTTGGTGGGTGCCGATACCCTGCCCACACGCAAGCCTGATCCGGCGCCATACCTAGAGGCCGTGCGCCGCGTCGGTGGCACGGCGGCGCGGTCGATGTTGATTGGCGATACCGAAACCGACCGCAAGACCGGGCTTGCGGTGGGGGTGCCGGTGGCGCTGGTGACCTTTGGCCCCGAGGGCCGCGCGATCACCCGGCTAAACCCCGAAGCGCTGCTAGAGCATTACGACGCGCTGCCCGATCTTGCGCAGCAGATCTTGGGCGCGGCGGCGCTATGAACTCTGGCGGGGTCGCGGTGCCAAATCCGAAAGCCCCTTCGCGCCATGCGATTACATTTGTCCTGATCAGCGTTTTGCTGGATGTGGTGGGCTTTGGCCTGATCATTCCGGTCTTGCCGCAGTTGATCGAAGAGGTCGGTGGACTGGGGCTGGCGGATGCGGCAAAAATTGGCGGCTGGATGTTCTTTGTCTTTTCGGTCGCACAATTTGTCTGCAGCCCGCTGATGGGCAATCTGAGTGATCGGTTTGGCCGCAGGCCGCTGCTGTTGTTGGCGATTGCAGGGCTTGGGCTGGACAATCTGCTGCAAGCGCTGGCCCCCAGCCTGTTTTGGCTGTTTGTGGGGCGGGTGATTGCGGGGGTTTGCGGGTCAAGTTGGGTGATTGCCAATGCCTTTATCACCGATGTCACCGCCCCCGAAGCGCGGGCCAAGTATTTTGGCCTCTTGGGTGCCTGTTTTGGCTTAGGCTTTGTAATTGGTCCGGCGATTGGGGGGCTTTTGGGTGCCTTTGGGCCGCGGGTGCCGTTTTATGTTGCGGCGGTGATTTCGGGGCTGAATCTGATCTATGGCTGGTTTGTGCTGCCCGA
The DNA here is from genome assembly GCA_023255415.1 of Cypionkella sp. Classification (GTDB taxonomy): domain Bacteria; phylum Pseudomonadota; class Alphaproteobacteria; order Rhodobacterales; family Rhodobacteraceae; genus Cypionkella. The sequence continues at coordinate 45,236 of JALRIN010000024.1, forward strand.
AACCCTTGCGCGCGAAAACCGGCGCGCCTTTCTTTGGCGCAGATCAAACCCCTTTGGCGCTTTTGCGGTGTTTCGCAGCTATAAGGGCGTGCTGCCGATGTGTGCGGTGCTGTTTGTCTATATGTTCTGCACCGCGATTTATCCCGCGATCTGGCCGTTTTGGGGCATGACGAAATTCGGCTGGTCGACGGCGATGGTGGGGGTGTCGCTGGCGCTGTTTGGCATCGTGATGGCGGTGTTTCAGGGCGGTTTGGCCGGGCCTGCGGCGGCGCGCTTTGGCGAGCGCAGGATGGTGCTTTTGGGGCTGATCACCGGTGTTTTCGGGCTTTTGGGTTACGGCTTTGCTTGGGGATTGCTGCCGGTGGTGGTCTTGATGGTGCTGCACGGGCCCGAAGGTTTTGTGCATCCGATGCTGGTGGCGATGATGACCAAGAACGTGCCTGCCGATGCCCAAGGCGAATTGCAAGGCGGGATCGCGGCGATCATGAGCGTGGCCATGCTGACCGGCACGGTGTTTTTTAGCCAAAGCTTTGGCTATTTTGCCGCCAAAGGTGGCAGGTTTGCCGCCGATATTCCGTTCTTTATGGCCGCCTTCGTCTGTGCCATAGCTTTGGCAATGTTTGTGCTGCTGCTGCGATCCGAGGAGAAAAAGCCATGACCCAAACCCGTTTTACCGGCAGTTTCACCCAGCAAGAACCGATCCCCGAGGAAGGCATCGCCGCCGCCTTGGCGGTTTTGCAGCATGGCCGTTTGCACCGCTATAATGTGGTCGCGGGCGAAGTGGCAGAGGCTGCGCTGTTGGAGGAAGAATTCGCAGCCCAGACCGGCGCGCGCTATTGCCTTGCGGTGGCCTCGGGGGGCTATGCCTTGGGCTGTGCCTTGCGCGCCTTGGGGGTGCAGGCGGGGGATGCAGTTTTGACCAATGCTTTCACGCTTGCACCAGTGCCGGGGGCGATTGCGGCCTTGGGCGCGCGGCCGATCTTTGTCGAGGTAACCGAAGATTTGGTGCTGGATTTCGCCGATCTGGAGGCAAAGGCTGTCGCCAGCGGCGCGCGGGTCTTGATGCTAAGCCATATGCGCGGGCATCTGTGTGATATGGAGGCGCTGGGAACGCTTTGCGCGCGGCTGGGGCTGCAAATCGTCGAGGATTGCGCCCATACCATGGGGGCAGCTTGGAAGGGCGTGCCTTCGGGGCGGCAGGGCGTGATCGGCTGTTATTCGATGCAGACCTACAAGCATCTCAATGCAGGCGAGGGCGGCTTGCTGGTTTCGGATGATGCCGAGGTGATGGCACGCGCGGTGCTGTTGTCGGGGTCTTATATGCTTTACGGCGCGCATCGCGCCGCCCCCAGTGCCGAGGTCTTCGAGCGGGTGCGCATGCAGGTGCCGAATGTCTCGGGGCGGATGGACAATCTGCGCGCGGCGATTTTGCGGCCGCAACTGCGGCTGCTGGCCGACCGGGTGGCGCGCTGGAACGCGCGCTATCAAAGGCTCGAGGCAGGCTTGCAGGGCGTGGCGGGTTTGCGCTTGGTGCAAAGGCCTGCCGAGGAAAGCTATGTCGGATCCTCGTTTCAGTTTTTGTTGCCCGATTGGTCGGCTGCCCGCATCGGTGCGTTTTTGACCCGCACCTTGGCGCGCGGCGTCGAGTTGAAATGGTTTGGCGCGCCAAATCCGGTGGCCTTTACCAGCCGCTATGATCACTGGCATTATGCCAGCGCCCAAGTGCTGCCGCAGACCGATCGCATCTTGGCGGGGCTGGTCGATATGCGGGTGCCTTTGACTTTTAGCCTGCAAGACTGCGACCTGATTGCCCAGATCATCCGCGCCGAAGCGCTGGCGGTGGGGCAGGGGCCAGAGCCAGAGGCGGCAGAACTGCCGGTTATTCAATAGCCGCGTCTGAGGCAGCGTCGGGCAGAAAAGAATCTGTTACCGATCAATAGCCTTGCCCAGATGCACGCCGCCTAAATCCGCGCCCAGACGCCTGATTGTCCGGCACAAAGCCCGCTCTAGCGCGGCGCTTGCCGACGACAAGCCTAGAATTCGACAAATCCAGTTGCTGCAACTGCATCTTTTCACGCGACCTTTAGTTGACCCCGCGCGGGCCGAAGGATAAACGAAGCGCAAGTAAGCGCAGAGGCTATGTTGCTTTGGGCGCATAATCGTAAGCAGAAGGAGCTTCTCGTGGACCATCTTCTCCGTGAGTATCTGCCGATCCTGATTCTTCTCGCTATTGCTGTTGGCCTTGGCCTTGTGCTGATCTTGGCTGCCGCTGTGATCGCGGTGCGCAATCCCGATCCGGAAAAAGTCTCGGCCTATGAGTGCGGCTTTAACGCCTTTGACGATGCGCGGATGAAGTTTGACGTGCGGTTCTATCTGGTGTCGATCCTTTTCATCATCTTTGACCTAGAGGTCGCCTTCCTGTTCCCTTGGGCCGTGGCCTTTGGACAGATCAGCATGGTGGGTTTTTGGTCGATGATGGTGTTTTTGACCGTGCTGACAGTAGGCTTTGCCTATGAGTGGAAGAA
>JALRIN010000025.1 GCA_023255415.1 Cypionkella sp.
CCAGGATAGGCTTCGCGGCCTGGTGGGCGGCGCAGCAACAGCGACATCTGACGGTAGGACACGGCCTGCTTGGACAAGTCATCATAGATGATCAGCGCATGGCGGCCGTTGTCGCGGAAGAATTCCGCCATTGCGGTTGCCGAATAGGGCGCAAGGAACTGCAAAGGTGCAGGGTCGGAGGCGGTCGCAGCCACCACGATTGTATAGTCAATCGCGCCGGTTTCTTCCAGCTTTTTCACCAGCTGCGCAACGGTCGAACGCTTTTGACCGATAGCCACATAGATGCAGTACAGCTTTTTGTTTTCGTCGTCGCCAGCAGCCTCGTTATAGGACTTCTGGTTCAGAATGGTGTCCAAAGCCACGGCGGTTTTGCCGGTCTGACGGTCACCGATGATCAATTCGCGCTGGCCACGGCCAACCGGGATCATAGCGTCAACAGCCTTAAGGCCGGTTGCCATTGGCTCGTGCACACCCTTACGCGGAATGATGCCCGGTGCTTTTTGGTCAGCAATGCGACGCTCGGTCGACTCGATCGGGCCTTTGCCGTCGATCGGGTTGCCAAGGCCGTCAACAACACGGCCCAACAGGCCGTTGCCAACCGGAACGTCCACGATGGACTTGGTGCGCTTGACCGTATCGCCTTCTTTGATGTCACGGTCGGAACCGAAGATAACAACACCAACGTTGTCGACTTCAAGGTTCAGCGCCATGCCGCGGATTCCGCCGGGGAATTCCACCATCTCACCCGCTTGGACATTGTCCAAGCCGTGAACGCGCGCGATACCATCCCCTACGGACAGCACACGGCCGACTTCTGCCACAGCAGCGTCCTTGCCGAAGTTCTTGATCTGCTCCTTAAGGATCGCAGAGATCTCAGCAGCCTGAATTCCCATCACCCAACCTCTTTCATTGCATTCTGAAGTGCCGCGAGCTTCGCCTTGACCGAGGTGTCGATCATGGTCGAGCCGAGCTTGACGATTAGACCACCGATGAGGCTTTCATCGACGGTAGTGTTCAATTTGACGTCCTTGCCGACCTTGGCTTTCAAGGCTTCGACCAGTGCGGTGGCTTGCGCTGGCGACAAAGCTGCTGCCGAAGTGATCTCGGCAGTCACTTCGCCCTTTTCGGTGGCGATGCGGGCGCGCAGGTTGGCCACCAATTGCGGCAGCACGAACAGGCGGCGTTTACTGGCCATCAGCGCGATGGTGTTTGCCATTGCCGACGAAAGCCCCATCGCAGCCACAACTGCCGCCATGGCGCGCGATTGATCTTCGCGGGTCACGACCGGCGAGGCGATCATGCCGGCAAGCTCGGGGCTGGCTGTCAAAGCAGCCCCCAGCGCATCGGTATCGGCCTCAAGCGTCGCTAGGCCGTTTTCGTCTTTTGCAATCTCGAACAGGGCCTGCGCGTAGCGCGCAGCGATGTTCAAGGAGATTGAAGCTGGTTCGGACACGTCAACCCTTCCGCTGTATAGGCCCTTCGCGTGAACCGCCTTCGGATTTCAGCCCGACTGCGGCGCATACTTAGGGCATGCGTCTTTTCGATTTCCCGCGTCTCTAGCAGAGCCTTTACGATGCCGCAACCACGTTGCTGCGGCATTTTACACTGAAAGCTGCGACAGATAGCCCAAGCGCACGAGGCCCGGCAAAGTCTGAAAAACTCCGCGATCTTGGCAAAGCGGCAGACCGGCTTGCTGCAACGCGGCAAAATCCAAGCAATCACAATAAGTTTTATATATTTGACGCGACGTGAGGTCAAAATTCAATTTCGTCACGGCGACCAAACCCAGGCTATCTTGGCCGAAAATGGCCTTGCGGCAAATTTGCAAGAATAGGCCTGCCCAGACGATCAATTGGGCTGATTCTTTGGGTCAGCGGGTTTTCGCCCCCCGATCCATTGGCTAAGGATCAACACCTTCGGACGGTCGTTTTGCGCTTGGCACGGCAGCCCCCACACCTTCCAGCACCCGCAACGGGCGGCGCACCGCACTGGCCAAGGTGCCACGCGTCGGCGCATAGACTTGCTTACTGGCCTCAACCAGCAGCACACCGCCCGCAAGCCAAGGCAAATTGCGACCAAAGCCTTCCCAAAACGTCGAGGTGCGCAGCCAGAACCGGCTTTCCGATGGCGGCGCAAACAAAAGCGTCATGCTGCGCTCGACCCGAAAGCCGTGCTCTTTCAACTGGCCTTCCAGCTGGCGGCCGGAATAGGGGCGGCCCTGCCCAAAGGGGGTCGCATCTCGGCGTGCCCAAAGCCCCGCGCGGTTGGGCACCACGATCACAATGCGCCCACCCGGCCCCAGCACCCGATGCGCCTCGTCCAAGACCGCCATCGGATTGTCCGAGGTTTCAAGCCCGTGCATCAGCACAAGCCGGTCAACATGCCCCGTCGGCAACGGCCATTGGGTTTCTTCGCAAAGCACCGAAACATTGGCCATTCCCGCCGGCCAGGGCATCACCCCCTGTGGCCCCGGCATCAGCCCGATCACCCGCCGCGCATCTTCAAGATAGGGTCGCAGCAGCGGCACAGCAAAGCCAAAGCCCGCCACTGTCTGGCCTTTGACAGGCGGCCAGATCCGCACCAGCTGATCTCGGATCGCCCGCTGCGCCACTCGCCCCAAACGGGTGCGGTAGTAAAAGTTGCGCAGATCAAGCACATCAAGATGCATTGCAGACCCAGACCTTTCCCGCCAAACTGGCTTAATCATACCCAAACCACGCCGCAAGGCTACCCTGCGTTGCCATCCCCGCCCCTGTGAAAGGCCGCCCATGACCCTCGAGCTTGTGACCATTCCCTGCCTGAAAGACAATTACGCCTATCTTTTGCACGATGCGGGCTCGGGGGAAACCGTTCTGATTGACGCGCCAGAGGCAAGCCCGATCTTGGCAGTTCTGCAAAAGCGCGGCTGGGGGCTGGATGCTATCTGGCTGACCCATCATCATTGGGATCACATCGACGGCGTCACGGCGATTGTTGAAGCCACCTCGGCCGCCGTGTTGGGGGCGGCCGCCGATGCGCACCGCCTACCGCCTTTGACGCGCGAGCTGACTGAGGGCAGCACCATCGCCATCGGCACAGAGGCCGCACAGGTGCTGGATGTGTCAGGCCACACCCTTGGCCATATTGCCTTTTATTTGCCAACTTCGGGCTTTTGCTTTACCGCCGACAGCCTGATGGCCGCAGGCTGTGGCCGGCTGTTTGAAGGCACCCCAGATCAGATGTTCGCAAGCCTTGCCAAGCTGCGCGCTCTGCCGCCCGAGACATTGATCTGTTCGGGGCATGAATACACCACCGCGAATCTTGCTTTTGCTGCAACGGTTGATCCGCAGAATGCGGCCTTGCAGGCCCGTATCGCCAAGGTTGCCAAAGCCCGCAGCGAACAACGCGCCACCGTGCCCTCGCGGCTGTCAGGAGAATTGGCGACCAACCCTTTTCTTCGCGCCAATGACCCTTATATCAAAGCAAGGTTAGGAATGACTTTGGCCAGCGACGCCGAGGTCTTTGCGCGTTTGCGCAGCATGAAGGACAGCTTCTAGGCCCAAACTGCGACGCAGCGATCACTTTTTAAACCTTAACCGAGAAAAACCGAAAACTTGCCGATTTAGGGCTTGAAGATCGGGAAATAAAACCGATCCTTTACAGTATGAGGTCATGGTTGAGATGGACCGCACGGACCATTCGACCCGCAGGACAGGAGCACGAAACCAGTGCCATCATTTTCGACCACGCTTGAACAAGCCATTCACGGCGCCCTGGCGCTTGCCAATTCGCGCCGCCACGAATTGGCGACGCTTGAACATCTGCTATTGTCCCTGATCGACGAACCCGACGCGGCCCGTGTGATGAAGGCCTGTTCGGTCGATCTGGAGCTGTTGCGCAAAACCCTTGCCAGCTTTATCGACGATGATCTGTCAACGCTTGTGACCGATGTCGAAGGCTCGGAAGCCGTGCCAACCGCGGCCTTCCAGCGCGTGATCCAACGCGCGGCGATCCATGTGCAATCCTCGGGCCGCTCGGAAGTGACCGGCGCCAATGTGCTGGTCGCCATATTTGCTGAACGCGAATCGAATGCGGCGTTTTTCCTGCAAGAACAGGATATGACCCGCTATGACGCGGTCAATTTCATCGCCCATGGCGTGGCCAAAGACCCGTCTTATGGCGAACAGCGCCCGCTGACTGGCGCCGAAGACCCGCATCACGAAACTCCCAAGGCCGAGGCGGGCGAGGTTAAGGAATCTGCGCTGTCGAAATATTGCGTCGATCTGAACGTCAAGGCGCGCAAGGGCGATGTCGACCCGCTGATCGGCCGCGAGTCTGAAGTCGAGCGGTGCATTCAGGTCTTGTGCCGTCGGCGCAAGAACAACCCGCTGTTGGTGGGCGATCCAGGCGTTGGCAAAACCGCAATCGCCGAAGGTCTGGCGCGCAAAATCGTCAACCACGAGACGCCCGAGATTTTGGCCAATGCCACGATCTACAGCCTTGATATGGGGGCGCTTTTGGCCGGAACCCGCTATCGCGGCGACTTTGAAGAACGCCTGAAAGCCGTGATGAAAGAACTAGAGGATCACCCAGACGCGATCCTGTTCATCGACGAAATTCACACCGTGATCGGCGCGGGGGCAACTTCGGGCGGCGCGATGGATGCCTCGAACCTTTTGAAACCAGCGCTTGCGGGCGGCAAAATGCGCTGCATGGGCTCGACCACCTATAAAGAATTCCGTCAACATTTTGAAAAAGACCGGGCCTTGGCGCGGCGCTTCCAAAAGATCGATGTCAACGAACCCTCTGTGCCGGATGCGATCAAGATCCTGATGGGTCTAAAACCGCATTTCGAAGAACACCACGATCTGCGCTACACCAATGATGCGATCAAATCGGCGGTGGAACTTGCCGCACGCTATATCCATGACCGCAAACTGCCGGATTCGGCGATCGACGTGATCGACGAGGCCGGGGCCGCCCAGCATCTTTTGTCTGACTCGAAGCGTCGCAAGACCCTTGGTGCCAAAGAGATCGAGGCTGTGGTTGCCAAAATCGCCCGCATTCCGGCGAAATCGGTGTCGAAAGACGATGCAGAAACCCTGCGCGATCTGGAAAAAACCCTTAAGCGCGTCGTCTTTGGTCAGGATAAGGCGGTTGAATCGCTTTGCTCGGCGATCAAACTTGCCCGCGCGGGCCTGCGTGAACCTGAAAAACCGATTGGCAACTATCTGTTTGCAGGCCCCACAGGCGTTGGCAAAACCGAAGTGGCAAAGCAACTGGCAAGCTCGCTTGGGCTGAAACTGCTGCGGTTCGATATGTCGGAATATATGGAGAAACACGCGGTATCGCGGCTGATCGGCGCGCCACCCGGCTATGTTGGCTTTGACCAAGGCGGCATGCTGACCGACGGCGTCGACCAAGACCCGCATTGCGTGCTGCTGCTGGACGAAATGGAAAAAGCTCATCCAGACGTCTATAACATCCTGTTGCAGGTGATGGATCACGGCAAGCTGACCGACCATAACGGCCGCACTGTTGATTTCCGCAATGTGATCTTGATCATGACTTCGAACGCCGGCGCCTCGGAACAGGCGAAAGAGGCGATCGGCTTTGGCCGCGCGCGCCGCACCGGCGAAGACACCGCCGCGATCGAACGCACCTTTACACCAGAATTCCGCAACCGTCTGGATGCGGTGATTTCCTTCGCGCCGCTGTCGAAGGATGTCATCATGGAGGTGGTGACGAAATTCGTGCTGCAATTGGAAGCGCAGCTGATGGACCGCAATGTTCTGATCGATCTGACGCCAGAGGCTGCCGCTTGGCTGGGTGAACGTGGCTATGATGACAAAATGGGCGCGCGCCCACTGGGCCGCGTGATCCAAGAACACATCAAACGCCCGCTGGCCGAAGAATTGCTGTTTGGCAAGCTGGTCAAAGGTGGGATCGTGCATGTGGGCGTCAAGGACGACGCGCTTGTGCTGACCTATGAAGAGCCGCAAAAGCCGCGGCTTTCCAGCACCAAGACCCCGCTGCTGACTGCAGAATAAGCAGTAACAGATCGAAAATTGGCCCTCGCCCCTGCGGCGGGGGCTTTTTTTGCAAGCAGAGCCTAGCGTTCTGTCAACTTCAGCTCGATCCGACGGTTTTGCGCCCGCGCGTCGGCGCTATCGCCCAATGCCACCGGTTGATACTCGCCAAACCCCGTCGCCGCCATGCGTTCGGGCGGAAAGCCCAGACTGTCTTGCATAAAGCGCACCACCGATAGCGCGCGGGCCTGGCTTAGCTGCCAATTGTCCTTGAAAACCCCCGACCCCGACAGTGGCACAGTGTCGGTATGGCCATCGACGCGAATGATCCAATTGATCGAAGGCGGAATTTTTCCCGCGATATCATCCAAAATCTGCACCACCGAAGCGATTTGCGCCTGCCCTTCAGACGAAAGATCCGCAGAGCCTGCGGTAAACAACACTTCAGAAGAAAACACAAAGCGGTCGCCGACCACCCGCACGCCCTGCCGCCCCGCCAAAAGCTGTGAAAGCTCGCCAAAAAACTCGCTGCGAAATTTCTCCAGATCGGCGTTTTGCAGCTCTAGCCGTTTGCGCTCGGCCTCTTCCAACTCGGCGCGGCGTTTTTGTTCTGACGCGACCTGCGCCAAAGCTGCGTTCAACTGGCTGCCAAGCGCTTGAATTTGCACGTTTGCATCGGCATCTTTGGCGGCCGATGCGTCCAAGATGCCCTGCAGCTGCCCCAGTTGCGCCCGCAGCGCCGCGATCTGTTGGTTCAGCGCCTCGACCTGCCGCGCGGCTTGCAAGGATTTCTCTTGCTCGGCTGTCAGTGCCTGTTCGGCCACCGCAAGAAGCTTGGCCTTGTTGTCACCGGTGGTGGCGGCCAACGCGGCTTGGCTGCGGGCCGCGGCCAAAAGCGTCAGGGTGTCTTCGGCACGTTTGCGCTGTTCTTCCAGCGCCAAAGTCATGGCTGTCAGCTCGGCATCCGAGCCTTTCAGCTTGTCGCGCAGCGCCGCCAAGGCCGCCGCATCGACCAAACGCGCGGCCTCTGCTTCGGAAAGCTTGGTCTGATTGGCGCCGTCTTTTGCCTGCAAATCCTTGACCAAGGCGTTCAAAGCATCGGCGCGGGCAGCGGCCAAACGCGCCTCTTCGGCCGATTTATCAACCTCTTGGCGGGCTTTGGCGAGGGCAAGCTGCATGATCTCTTGATCTGACAGCAGCTTGTCTTGTGCTGCCTGCAAATCGGCCACCTGCCCGCGCGCCGTGTCGCGTTCGGTCAGCAGTGAGGCGACCTGCGCTTCAAAACTGGCAATCCGCCCCTGCGCCGCTGCAAGCTCGGCCTCTTTTGCCGAAATCTGCCCTGAAAGCGTAGCAATCAGTGCGGTTTGTTCCACAGCTTTGGCGCGGGCGGCATCCAGATTGCTGGTCAGCGCGCCGACCTGCGCGTTCAGATCGGAAACTTTGGCGCGTTCCAGCCCCAAGGCATCTGCAAGCCCGGCGATCTGCGCGGTCAACTTATCAAGCTCGGTCGATTGGGTGGTAATGGTGTCGCGCAGCACCGATTGCATTACGGTAAAGATCGTCAGCACGAACATCAGCACCATCAGCAGCGTGGTGACCGCATCCACAAAGCCCGGCCAGATCATCGAACTGTCGCGTTTGCGGCGCAGCGCCATCTTAGCCGCGCCCCGGCACGCCGCGCGCAAGCTGGCGCACCGATGCTGTCAGCACCGACAGATCCGCGCGCAAATCGGCAAGGCTTTCTTGCCGCCCTGCTGCCATTTCTTCAAGTATTCTAAGCAGTTGCACGTCGATAGACCGCAGACGCATCCGGGTTTCGGCATCCGAATGCGCACTACCTTCTGCCCCGGTCAGCGCCGCGATCAGCCGCTCTTGCCCCTCGGCAATGCGGTTCAGCGCCTCGGCCTGCCCGGTTTCACCGCTCAGGTTTTGTGACAGCTGTGCCAAGGCTTGCCCCAACTCGATCAAAGCACGCTCGCCGCCTGCACGATTGGCCTCGACCTGCGCAAACAGGCTTTGCATCACCTCGACCTGTTCGGCCAGATGATCCAACACCGCCGAAGTCGCCACGGCCTCGCCGCCATCGCCATCGCCTGCGGCAAAGCCAACGCGGGTGATCGAGGACAGCCATTCCTCTAATTCCCGCGCGAAACGGTTCTGCCCATGGCCTGCAAACAGCTCGAGCAGGCCCACAACCAAAGACCCCGCAAGCCCCAAAAGTGACGAGGAAAACGCCGTGCCCATGCCACCAAGCTGGCTTTCCAGCCCCGACATCAGCTTGCCAAACACCTCGAGCCCAGTCTCGCCCTCTTGTGGGGCAAGCGAGCGGATGGTTTCCACCACCGCCGGAACAGTGGTGGCAAGCCCGTAAAATGTGCCCAAAAGACCAAGGAAAACCAAGAGGTTGGTCAGATAGCGCGTGATGTCGCGCGCCTCGTCAATCCGGCTTTCGACCGATTCCAGGATCGAGCGCGCCGAGGAAGAAGAAATCTGCATCCGCGCGCCACGTGTGCGCAGCAAATGCGCCAAAGGCGCCAACAGTTGCGGCGGTTTCGCGTCTTCAAAGCCGACGTCATGGCGCACAAAGCGTTCAATCCAAGACACCGATTGCGCCAGCGTGAAGACCTGCCAGAAACAGGTGAAGACCCCCAGCAGAAACACCAAGCCGATGCCGCCATTCAACCAAGGGTTGGCGTTAACGATGCCAATCACTTTGGAATGGATCAACCACGCCCCCGCCATCACTAAAATCACCACCAGAAACATGGTGAAAAATTGGCGGATCGGTTGACTAAAGTAGATGGCCTGAAGTTTGGATTTTTCCATTTCGGCGCTGCTATCCGTCTGTTCTGCTTGGCCAAACCATAGCAGGCTGGCACCGCGTGCCAAGTAAAACCCTAGCCGATCTTACGAACTTCTGCCGCAAGCCAGCTTAGATCGGGATCTTCGATGCCCAAATCGGCAAGATGTTGGGCAGTGGCGTAAAGATAGTCGCGGTTTGGCCCGCGCCCGCCCACGGCCTGTGCAATGATCTGCGCTTGCGCGGCCAGCGCCATACCGCCGCAATATTGCACATGCGTGGGGTCAATCACATAGGCCAAGGCCTGCACCCGATCGCCACCCGCCAGATCCAAGGGCAAGACGCGCTCGAGATAGGCCGACGAGATCAACTCACGCGCGCGCAAGGCCACCAAGGTTTCCGCCTCGGCCCCCGGCTGCACCCGAAAGCCGACGCCGTCGCAAAACTTGCCCTCCGCCTGATCCAGCGCCAAGACCAGCCCCGGTTCCGTTTCAGTGCCGCGATGATGGATCGACCACATACAAAACGAGCGCTGCCAATCAGCAAGTCGCGCGATGCGACGTTCTGCCACGGGAAATTCGGGGTTCCAGATCAAAGAGCCATAGCCGAAAACCCACATTGCTTTTGCCATCCACCTAGCCCTCCGTTGCGGCGCGGTGTAGTGCTGGGCGCGGAAAATGAAAAGGGGCAGAGATGCGCGCGCTTTTGTGGATCGCTTTGGCAGCAACTGCGGCTTGGACAGGCTATTGGTGGGTCGGTGCGACCACGATTGAAAACAGCGTTTCGGCCTGGATTGCGGCCCAGCCTGACGACCAGATCAGCGTGGCGGCTGTCGAGGTGCATGGTATTCCGAACCGCTTTGATCTGAGCCTGACCGATCTTACGCTGCGCAGCCCCGATCTGCCGCTGCGCTGGCAAACGCCCTTTGCGCAGGTCTTTGCTATGACATGGAAGCCCTGGCATTTGATCGCAGCCCTGCCGACGGGGCAAAAGATTACCTATCAAGATCAAAATCTTACCCTGAACAGCAGCCAGATGATTGGCGATGTGATGCTGCATCCTGACAGCAGCCTGACCCTGCGCGAGGTGGTGACGCAAAGCCGCGATCTGCAGCTGATTTCAGATGCCGGCTGGCAGATCAGCGCCGCAAGCCTGTTGGCCTCCTTGCACGAAGACCCGACGGCGGCGCATCGCTATCGGCTTGGCCTGCGATTGACCGATGCGATCACGGCGGCCAACCCAAGCCTGACTACGGCGGGTCTGCCTGCAAAAATTGACGAACTCTATCTCGACGCCCATGTCAGCCTGACCGCCGCACTTGATCGCAACGCAGCACAAAACCAGCCGCGCCCAAGCGAGGTTGATTTGGATGCGTTGCGCCTGACTTGGGGCGATTTGCACCTTGCCGCCAAGGGTCTGCTGACCGCCGATGCGATGGGCTTTGCAGCGGGCGAGGTTCAGATCAGCCTGCAAGGCTGGCAAAAGCTGCCGCCACTGTTGGTGGGCCTTGGACTGGTGCAACCACAGATGCAGCAAACGATCACCACGCTGATGCAAAACTTGGCCAGCCAAAGCGGCGATCCGCAGGATTTAACCCTGACGCTTGTTGCCAAAAACGGTCGCATGCAGCTTGGCCCCTTGCCCTTGGGGCCGGCGCCAGTGATGGGCGCGCGGCCCTAGGCCTGATCGCTTGGCTTGCCCGCAGGACCGCGGCCAAAATCTGGCGCCGAGGTGTCTTGCCCCGCCTCGATAATGCCACGTCGAATGGCACGGGTGCGGGTGAAATAGTCATGCAGCTGATCGCCATCGCCCATACGAATGGCGCGCTGCAACACGAAGAGCTCTTCGGTAAAGCGGCCCAAAACGTCCAACACCGCGTCTTTATTGGTTAAAAACACGTCGCGCCACATCACCGGGTCGCTGGCAGCGATCCGGGTGAAATCGCGAAACCCCGTGGCCGAATATTGGATGACTTCGGAATTCGAAACCTGTGCCAAGTGATCAGCAACACCAACCATCGTATAGGCTATCAAATGCGGCGTATGGCTGACCACGGCCAAAACCAGATCGTGATGCGCCGCATCCATGCTATCAACCTTGGCCCCCAGCGCCTCGAGCAAGCCACGCAGGCGCAGAAGTGCTGCCGCATCGGTCTGGGCATCAGGCGTCAAAAGCCACCAACGGTTTTTGTAAAGCGTGGCAAACCCCGAACGCGGCCCCGAATATTCGGTCCCCGCCATCGGATGGCCGGGAATGAAATGACAGCTCGCAGGCACATGCGGCGCCACTGCAGCAATCACCGCCTGTTTCACCGACCCCACATCGGTGACGGTCGTGCCAGCCGCCAAATGCGGCCCAATCTCTTCGGCAATCGCAGCCATCGCCCCCACCGGCACCGCAAGCACGACCAGATCAGCCCCCGCCACAGCCTCGGCTGCGGTGGCATAAACGCGATCACAAATGCCGATCTCCAGCGCCGTTGCCCGCGTCTCGGCCGATTTGGCATGACCGACAATCTCGCCTGCCAAACCGCCCGCACGCATAGCATGCGCCATCGACGAGGCGATCAGGCCCAGCCCGATCAGCGCGACACGGGTGTAGATCGGCCCGCTCATGCCTGCGCCTTGAACTGGCCGATGGCATGGGCAATCCGGCGGCAGGCAGATTCGTCACCAATAGTGATACGCAGGCAATGCGGCAGCTTGTAACTTGCGACCCGCCGCACCAAAAGTCCTTGTGATTGCAAGAAAATATCACAAGCCTCTGCCTCTTCGGCCGAAGCAAAGCGCGCCAGAATGAAATTGGCAAGCGAGGTATCCGAAGGCACGCCATGCTCGGCCAAAGCCTCTGCCAGCCAATGCCGCATCCGCGCATTATCAGCGCGACAGCGCGTGACATAGTCCTGATCGCGCACTGCAACCTCGGCAGTTTCCAGTTGAGTGTTCGACAGATTGAACGGCCCGCGAATGCGGTTCAGCACATCCACGATATGCTTGGGCCCGTAACCCCAACCAATGCGCAGCCCACCAAGCCCGTAGATCTTAGAAAAAGTCCGCGTCATCACCACATTCTCGCGCGCCTCAATCAGCGATAGCCCTGCGTCAAAGCCCTCGACATATTCGGCATAGGCCCCGTCCAGCACCAAAATCGCTTGCGGCGGCAGATTTGCGGCCAAATGCTCGACCTCTGCCGCCGAAATCATCGTCCCGGTCGGGTTGTTCGGATTGGCTATAAACACCAATTTGGTGCGACGGGTGCAGGCCTTCAGAATGGCGTCAACATCGGTGGTGCGTTCACGCTCACAAACTTCGACAGGCACAGCCCCCGCCGCCATGGTCGAGATGCGATACATCAAAAACCCATGCTCAGTGAAAACCACCTCGTCGCCCGGCCCCGCATAGGCTTGGCACAGCATATGAATGATCTCATCCGATCCAACGCCACAGATAACGCGGCCCGCGTCAAGCCGGTGCACATCGGCAATGGCGCTGCGCAAGGCCAGATGATCGGTCGACGGATAGCGGTGCAACTGATGCACAGACCGCACAAAAGCCTCTTTTGCCTTGTCAGAGGGCCCAAAAGGGTTCTCGTTCGACGACAGCTTCAGCACATTGGCCACACCCGCAACCGTGGCCTTACCGCCCTCGTAAAGCGCGATCTCCAGGATGCCGGGCTGTGGGCGGATAAAATCGTTCATCGGATTCCCCAAACACTTAGTCGGGGGTTTTACCCCTGGCCACCGGCCAACGCCAGCTACAATTGCGCAAAGCCGCACCAGCTTGGCTGCAAAACCAAAAAGGCCCGCACAAAGCGGGCCTTTCGGGTTGCGATGCAACAGATCTTAGTTCTTTGCGTAATATTCGACGACCAGGTTTGGTTCCATCTGAACCGGATAAGGCACATCCGACAGACCCGGCGTCCGCACGAAGGTCGCGGTCAGCTTTTGGTTGTCAACTTCCAGATAGTCAGGAACGTCACGCTCGGTCAAAGCAATCGCTTCTACGATCGCAGCCATTTGACGCGACTTTTCACGAACGGCGATCACATCGCCTTCCTTGACGCGGTAAGACGCGATGTTGACGCGCTGACCGTTCACCGTGACGTGGCCGTGGTTCACGAACTGACGTGCTGCGAAAACAGTCGGCACAAACTTTGCGCGGTAAACCACAGCGTCCAGACGACGCTCCAGCAAACCGATCAGCATCTCGCCGGTATCACCCTTAACACGTTCTGCTTCGGTATAGATCTTGCGGAACTGCTTTTCGGTCAAATCGCCGTAATAGCCCTTCAGTTTCTGCTTGGCACGCAGCTGGGTGCCGAAATCCGAAAGCTTGTTCTTGCGACGCTGACCGTGCTGGCCGGGGCCGTATTCACGCTTGTTCACTGGGGATTTAGGACGGCCCCAGATGTTTTCGCCCATACGGCGGTCAATTTTGTATTTGGCAGAGGTACGTTTTGTCATCTCTGATCTCCTTCTTAAGTCGTGAAGGGCGTTGTCCTTTGGCCGAAGCCCGACAGGGTTCCTTTTGCAAGGACCACCAACACCAATGAAAAGCGCCGGATTCTCATCCGGCACTGACGCGGCTTATACAGCCCCTCCCCCCAGAGTCAACAAGGCCCCAAGACTTTCTTGTCTGCTTTCGTCTTGGCGAAAATATCCTCGGGGGGACGCGTGCGCAAGCACGCGGTCGGGGGGCAGACAGCCCCCCGCGCGCGGCACCTTCAGCAGGCCAACTCGTGGCGCAAAATCGCCGCTTCCGATCCCGACAGATTGCGCCGCGCATAATCGCCATAGCTGTGCGGATTGACCTCGATCTGCGGCAATATCTGTTTCAAACCTTGCAGCTGGGCAGGATCCACCGTCTCGATCGCGGTGTTTGAGGGGTGAAAACTTTCTGTCTCCAGCCCATTTGCCCAGACCACATTGTGCTGTTCCAACAAGATATGCACATAGGTCACATCCAAAAGCTGATGATCGACCATGATCGTGCTGTCATTGATCAGATCTTCTGCGGCCACCAAAACCTCGGGCGTATTGAACAGGGCCTGCGCCGCAGCGCCTTTCACCAGCATCCGGTGTTGCGGCGAGACCAGCAGATCTTCATCCGGCCGATACAGACCCATCGCGCTCTTTTTGAACCGGATCGGCCGCAGGTGTGGCATGGCATAAAGCCTTGCCCCCGACATCCGCCGAAATCCGGTCCACAACACCTGTTGAGGGCCATTGTCGCGGGTCAAAATCAGATCCCCCGGCTTAAGGCTGCGGATCTGGCGCGCGCCGTCGGGGGTTGAAATGCGCGTGTCAGGGGTAAAGCAAATCACCCCGCCAGCCGTGCGGGCGCCCGCAGCAGGCTGGCTGCGGTCAATCGAGGTGCGCACGACCCAAAGATCCTGATCCGCAGGCGGAAGCGCGCCGATCAGCATTAAAAGATGCGCACCCGTATCGGGCACGGCGACAATGGTAATGGTATAACTTTGACGGCCATCAGTGACGACAAAGGATTGATCTGGCATCCTTTGCACCGCGTCATGATCCTGCCGCTCCGAAGGGGCAGGCCCCATGATAGCAGTCCCAATTAAGCGTCGCACCATGCGCGCCGCCCTTATTCTTAACTCCGCTGCCCCTTCAGCGCCAACCAGTCGAAGCACCTCTTGCGGAGCATCCACGCGCACAGCTGAGCCAGACCAGCGCCAAACGGTGCCGACGGTCAGAATATCCATGGATGCGGCCTTAAGACCGTCTACTTCTGTTTGACACCAGGAAATAACGAAGGTCCCCAAAGACCCTGTATCCATGCCTGTTTGCCTGCTCGATTATTTTTTTATTTTTAACTACTCTTTAGAATATCATTAACACACTTTAAGAATCATTCCTATAACCAAAAGGCAACAAATTTGCTAATCTTACGCCTTAAAATGTTAGATTTAAATTTAACACGCCAACAATTTGCCCCTCTGATTGGGCTTTAAACTCGCGACTGAGATAGCTGATGCCGTAAAATAAGGACGCATCATCGCCTTGCCACTGCAGGCCCGCGCGCAAGCGCTTGCGATAAGCCGAGCGCACGGCGGCCTCGCCCTTGGGCAAGAACACCGAGCTTGCAACCCGGGTGTAATCGCCACCAAAAACAAAGCTATAGCCTTGCGACTGTGTGGTGCGCACAACTCGGTAGCGGTGGCCTGTCACAGTTTCGCGGGCCATGAAGGCATCCTGGCCAAAAGTGCCGATCACCAGATCACCGCCGACACGCACAAAATTTTCCACCCCCACTTGCGCTTCGACAAAGGGGCGCAAAGTCACATCGGGGGCGAAGCGTGTCTGACGCCCCAGTTCGACCAAAACATTCGGATAAACGCCATTGCCAATCTGCCGAGACATCGCCTTTGGATTGGGCAAATTCATCATCCGGTGCACCCAGCGCTGAAAATCGCTGACCCGCGTTTGCGGACCAACCACAAACAGATCTCCGCCAAGACTGACCTCATAGCCGCGCCAGTCAAAATCGGTATGAAGCCCAAGCGATATTAGTCCGACATAGCGCCGATCCTTGACAGAGGTTCGGTTTAGATGTGTCGGGGCAATAATCTGCGAGCTGACACGAAACTCCAAAAGGTCACCCGGCGTTTTTGGCAAACTGCCGTTGAAACTGATGCCTCGAAGCAGGCTGATCTGATAGCTGCCGGTGCGCCAACGGTCATGGCCATCTCCGATGGCGTCATTGCTGAAAAGTCGCCCCCAGCCCAATGTCACACGATCCTGCGCCGCGGCAGGCAGCCCTGAAAATAGGGCTATCAACGAAATAATCGCTAAAATACGCTTCATCAAATGCCTTTCTGACCCAATGCCAAAATCGACGCGGGCGACAAATCTGCTCATCTCTACCAAAGGCGGCAATTCTGACAGTCCTGCCTGATCACTGTGGCAAGAAAATGGAAAAGAAACGGTTAACGCGGCCGCAATCGAGCCGCTTTTGAGGCAGCGGTTCTGAAACTGTGACGTGGCAGGCAACTTCACGCAGGTTTTAGGCCAATTCGTACTCAAAGCCTTCCCAGCCTGCGCCCTTGGCTGTATCATTGCGTCAAAATGGCCTGTAAGGGCAAAAAGCAGCATTTAAGCCACCAAAAAGGTGGGGATCATCAAGCGCGGGGCGGCGAATTTCGCGCAGAGGAGTGGGCATGGTAAATTCTGTTATCCGGTATCTATTTCTAGCTGTAGCAGCCTCAGCGCTTTTAACCGCCTGCCAAGAGGGCAGCGGCGGCTTTTTGACTGCCCCCGCCACCACAAGTGGCGCTGCAGGCGGGCAAGTGACAGGCGCGAAATCGGTGAAGTTGGTGGACCGCGATGTCGAAGCGCCACAGGTTTTTCAAACCGCAGATATGGCGCTTTGGGATGGCCGACCCTCGCTTGGCGGCGTATGGGTGGCCTCGCCCGATGCCAAAGACCCCGAGCGGGTGATCCTGCGCAATCCGGCCAATGGCAAATTCGTGATCGGGGCGCTGTTTCGCCGCGAAATCGAAAATCCCGGACCCAAGCTGCAGATATCGTCGGATGCAGCAAGTGCGTTGGGTCTGCTGGCGGGGCAACCAGCCAAAATCGCTGTGACCGCCCTGCGACGCGAAGAAGCCCCTGCGGTGACCAATGCCAACAAACCCAATCTTGATGCTGCAGAAACTGTGGCGACAGAAACACTGCCCGCAAGTCCGGCCAAACCAACTGCGCCAGCGACGGCCCCGGTGATCACCGCCCAAGCCATTCCCGCGGGCACGCTTCGCCCTGAGGCAGTCAAACCTGTCAAAACCGGCGGCAACATCATTCAAATTGGCATTTTTTCTGTCGAAGCCAATGCCAAACGCACGGCGGCCACGCTGAAAACTGCAGGTATCGCGGCCGATATTCGCCCCGAGACAAGCCAAGGCAAACCCTTTTGGAGCGTCACAACCCGTGGCGACGCGGCTGCCTTGGGCAAAGTTAAAAAAGCAGGCTTCAAAGACGCCTACTTTCTGAAAGGCTAAGCTATGACCTTCCGGCTTCTGTCCGCCGCTCTGATCTGGACCACCCTGATCTGTGCCCCCGCGCAGGCTTTCGAGACCCGCGCCACCTCGGCTTGGGTCTATGACGTGGCCACCGATACCGTGCTGATGGACAAAAACGGCGATGTGGCGGTGCCTCCGGCATCGATGTCGAAACTGATGACGGTGAATATGCTGTTCGAGGCGCTGAAGGATGGGCGCGTCACCATGGACACCACCTTTGGGGTCTCGGATCACGCGATGAGCTTTACCGAAGCCGGTGGCTCGACCATGTTCTTGCAAAAGGGCGACCGCCCGACGGTGCATGATTTGATCCGCGGCATGATCGTCAATTCGGGCAATGACGCCTGCGTGGCGGTGGCCGAAGGGCTTGCAGGGTCAGAACCTGCCTTTGCCGAACAGATGACGCAGCGCGGCAAAGCGATTGGCCTGACGCAATCGCATTTCACCAATTCCTCGGGCTGGCCCGATCCCGGTCAGCGCATGAGCATGAAGGATCTGGGCAAGCTGGCACAGCGCCTGATCACCGAGTTTCCCGAGCTTTACACCGTCTTTGCAGAAACCGATTTCAACTATAAAAACCGCGCGCCGGCCAATGCCAACAACCGCAACCCGCTTTTGGGCTTGGGCATTGGCGCGGATGGCCTGAAAACCGGCCATACCGAAGAGGCAGGCTTTGGCATGGTAGGTTCGGTAAAACAGGGCGAGCGTCGGGTGATCTTTGCGATCACCGGCCTGAGCTCGGCGCCGGAACGCGCATCCGAGGCCGAAAAGATCTCGACTTGGGCCTTTCATCAATTCGCATTGAAAACGGCGGCCAAAGCAGGCGAACCTATTGCGCAGGCCGAGGTGTTTTTGGGCGCCGAGCAGAGCGTTGGTCTGGTGCCTGCCGAAGATATTCGCCTGCTGATCCCCGCTTTGGCGCAAGACGGTTTGCAAGCCGAGGTGGTCTATAACGGCCCCTTGGCCGCGCCGATCATCAAGGGCAGCAAAGTGGCCGAACTGGTCATCGACGTGCCCGGATTGCCCGAACATCGCGTGCCCCTGCTGACGCAGGCCGATGTGGCGCAGGCTGGGTTCATGGCGCGGATGACTGCCGCCGCACAAAAGCTTTTTGCCGAATATATCGGCAAATCAGCAACGGCGGGCTGATGGCCGGGATGTTTCTAAGCTTTGAAGGCATCGACGGCTCGGGCAAATCCACCCAGGCGCGGCTTTTGGCCGAGGCTTTGCGCGCGCGCGGCATGCGCGTGACCCTGACGCGCGAACCGGGCGGCTCGGCCGGGGCCGAGGAAATTCGCCGACTGGTGCTGGAGGGCGCTGCCGACCGTTGGTCTACGGAAACCGAGTTGTTGCTGTTTACCGCCGCGCGCCGCGATCATCTGGAAAAAACCATCCGCCCCGCCTTGGCGCGCGGCGAGGTGGTGATCTGCGACCGCTTTGCCGACAGCAGCCGCATATATCAGGGCCTGACACGCGGCGATCTGCGGGGAACGGTCGATGCGCTGCACGACCTGATGATCGGGGTGGAACCTGACCTGACCTTTCTGATCGACATCGACCCCGGCCTTGGTCTGCGGCGCGCCATTGCCCGCGCGGGCAGCGAGATGCGGTTTGAAGGCATGGGTCTTGGCTTTTTGGAAAAGGCGCGCGCGGGGTTTCTGGCGCTGGCCACAGCCTCACCGCAGCGGTTTCGCATCATCGACGGCACCGGAGCCGCCGAAGATGTGGCGCAGGCCGTGACCGCCGCCGCCTTGGCGCATCTGCCATGAGCGAGGGCCATCCCGAACCCGACCGCATCGAGGGCGCACCGCATCCGCGCCAAACCGCACAGCTGATCGGCCAGAGCAAAGCCGAGGCAGCGTTTCTGGCGGCGTTTAATGGCAAGCATCTGCATCATGGCTGGCTGGTCACCGGGCCGCGCGGTGTCGGCAAAGCCACGCTGGCGTGGAAAATCGCGCGGTTTTTGTTGGCCACGCCCGATGACGACGGCGGCATGTTTGCCGCACCGGCCCCACAAAGCTTGGACATCCCCGACAGCCACCCCGTCGCCCACAGGCTTGCCGCCCTGACGGAATCGCGGCTGTTTTTGCTGCGCCGCCCCTATGACGAAAAAGCCGCGCGGCTAAAGCAAGACATCACCGTTGACGAAGTGCGCAAGATGAAAAGCTTTTTCGCGCTTTCGGCGGCCGATGGCGGCAGGCGCGTTGCGATCATCGACAGCATCGACGAGATGAACGTCTCGGCCGCTAATGCGCTGTTGAAACTGCTGGAAGAACCGCCCGCACGGGTGACGATCCTGATGATCTCGCATCAGCCGGCCAAACTGTTGCCCACCATCCGTTCGCGTTGCCGCGAGCTGCGGCTGGGGGCTTTGTCGCCGCAAGATCTGTCCAACGCGCTGACCCAAGCGGGCGGCGAGGTCGCGGCTTCCGAGGCGACCGCCCTGGCCGAATTGGCCGGCGGATCGGTAGGCGAGGCATTTCGGATGACCAATCTGGACGGCTTGCAGCATTACGAGGCTCTGATCAGCCTGTTTGCCACCCTGCCCCGGCTTGACCGCCCCCGCGCGCTGAACTTTGCCGAGAAATCGGCAGGCAAGGGTGCCGAGGCGCAGTTTGACCTAAGCGTTACGCTGCTGGATCTGTTTTTGGCGCGGCTGGCGCGCGCGGGCACGTTGCAGCTGCTGCCACCCGAGGCCGCGCGCGGCGAAGCCGATCTGATTTCGCGGCTTTCGCCGAGCCCCCATCACGCCCGCGAATGGGCCGATGCGGCGCAACATCTTGGCCTGCGCGCGCGCAAAGCGCGGGCAGTGAACCTTGACCCTGCCGCCCTTCTGATGGATATGCTTTTACACATCAACGAGACGTCGGCCAGGCTGGCCTAGGGGGCACCGCATGGCATTCGAAATCGTAGACAGCCACTGCCACCTTGATTTTCCCGACTTTGCCGAGGAACTGCCCGAGGTGATCGCCCGCGCCCGCGCCGCTGGCGTGTCGCGCATGGTGACGATCTGCACCAAATTGCCAAACCTGCCCCGCGTCCGCGAGATCGCCCGCAGCTATGACGGCGTCTATTATGCGGCGGGCGTGCATCCGATGTCGGTGGCCGACCACGCGCCGGTGACGGTGGCCGAGTTGGTGGCGCTGGCAGAAGATCCGCTGTTTGTCGGCATTGGCGAAACCGGCCTTGATTATCACTACACCGCCGAATCGGCCGAGGTGCAAAAGACCAGCCTGCGCATTCACATTCAGGCCGCCCAAGAAACCGGCCTGCCACTGATCATCCATGCGCGCGGCGCTGACGACGACATGGCCCGCATTCTGGCCGAGGGGATGGAAGCCAAGCCATATGCTTGCGTGATGCATTGCTTTTCCTCTTCCGAGGCTTTGGGCCGCGCTGCTTTGGACATGGGGTTTTATCTGTCAATGTCGGGCATCACCGCCTTTCCCAAAAGCCAAGAGCTGCGCGACATTTTTGCACGCGCGCCACTGGACCGGATTTTGTTGGAAACCGACAGCCCCTATCTGGCGCCACCGCCACATCGCGGCCGGCGCAACGAGCCCGCCTACACCGCCTTTACAGCCAAAGCCGGTGCTGACGTCTTTGGTGTTAGCGAAGAAGCCTTTGCTGCCGCCACGACCGCGAATTTCAACCGGCTGTTTACCCGCGCAAAGGCGATGTGATGGCACAGATGCGCTTTACCGTGCTTGGCTGCGGATCATCGGGCGGCGTGCCGCGTTTGGGCGGGCATTGGGGCGATTGCGATCCCGCCAATCCGAAAAACCGCCGCCGCCGTTGTTCTTTGCTGGTCGAACGGATCGAGGGCACGGCGATCACCCGGGTGCTGATCGACACCACCCCCGATATGCACCACCAATTGCTGGACGCCAATATCGGCACGCTTGACGCTGTGGTCTACACCCATTCGCACGCCGATCATGTGCATGGCATCGACGATCTGCGGCAGATCGTGATGAACCAACGCGCGCGCCTGCCGGTCTGGGCCGATGCACCGACCCAAGACCAATTGCTGTCGCGCTTTGCCTATGCCTTTGTGCAGCCCGAAGGCTCGCCCTATCCGCCGATGCTGGATCTGCATGCGATCCATGGCGCGTTCGAGATTTCGGGTGCGGCTGGCCCGATCGGTTTTCAGCCCTTTACCGTCGATCACGGCTCGATGAATGCGCTGGGGTTTCGGGTGGCGGGGCTGGCCTATCTGCCCGATGTCGTGGCGATCCCCGAAGCGGCTTGGCCGCATCTGATGGGGCTCAAGGTCTGGATCTTGGACGCGCTGCGCCGCACGCCGCACCCGACCCATGCGCATTTGGCGCTGTCGCTCGAATGGATCGCGCGGGCGAACCCCGCGCAGGCGGTCTTGACCAATATGCATCTGGATATGGATTATGCCACGCTGGTGGCCGAACTGCCCGATCACATCACCCCCGCCTATGATGGGTTGCAACTGACGCTCGATCATCCATGAGCGCGCTGCTGGACGTTATCCTGCCGGTGTTTCTACTGATCGGCTTTGGCTATGCCGCCGCCCGCGCGGGCATGTTTTCGGAAAGCAATGTCGATGGCGTGATGCGCTATGCGCAAAGCTTTGCGCTGCCGGTGCTGCTGTTCAAATCGATCTCGGCGCTGGATCTGACGCAGGCCTATAATCCGGGACTGATGCTGTCGTTTTATGCCGGGGCCTTCGCCGGCTTTGGCTTTGCCTTCTTTGGCGCTTTGCTGATTTTCAAACGCCCGCTGACCGATTGTGTCGCCATTGGCTTTGCGGGCCTGTTTTCCAACACCCTGCTGCTGGGCCTGCCGATCACCGAGCGCGCCTATGGCTCGGCGGCGCTTGCGGGCAATTACGCGATCATTTCGATCCATGCGCCGATCCTATATAGCTTTGGCATCTTGATGATGGAATGGGCGCGCTCGCGCGGCAAGGTCAGCAATGTGCCTGCCCTGCTGGTGCAAGTGTCCAAGGGCGTGATCAAACAGCCGCTGGTCATTGGTATTCTGTGCGGCTTTGTGGTCAACCTGTCAGGGCTTGCGGTGCCCAACTTTGCAGCCTCGGCAGTCGAAATGATGGCGCGGTCGGGCATTCCGGCGGCGCTGTTTGGGCTGGGTGGTGTGCTCTGGCGGTATCGCCCCGAAGGCGACCGCGCCACGATTGCGATGGTCTGCGCCTCGTCTTTGCTGATCCATCCGGCGATAGCCTATGGTTTGGGGCACTATGGCTTTGGTCTGGATACCGCAAGCCTGCGCTCGGCCACCGTCACCGCAGCGATGGCGCCGGGGGTGAACGCCTATATGTTCGCGCATATGTATGGGGTCGGCAAACGGGTGGCGGCCTCTTCGGTGCTGATCGCCACGGCGCTGTCGATCTTTACCACTTGGGGCTGGCTACACCTTTTGCCGTGACGCCCGCGCCTCGAAGATAAAGCCCAAGAAGTTCAGCAAGATCTGCGCCGCCAGAATGCTGGTCGATTGGGTTTGATCATAATCGGGCGCGACTTCGACCAGATCCATACCGACAATCTCGTGGCGCTTAGCCAGCGTTTGCAGCATTTCCAGCACCTCGTAATACAGAAACCCGCCATGGCTGGGGGTGCCGGTGCCCGGTGCAATCGAGGGGCAAAAGCCGTCGATATCCAGCGTGACATAGACCCGCGCACCTGCCGGAATGCGGTCGATCACCGCCTGCATCCCCAAACCGCGCGCCTGTCGCACCGACAAGATGTCCGAACCCATCGCGCGCGCGGCCTCGTAGCCTTCGCGCGCGGTGGACGACACGTTGCGAATGCCGACTTGTGTCAGCCCTGTCACCCAAGGCTTTTCCGCCGCCCGCCGCATGGGCGAGCCATGGCCCACCCGCACGCCGTGGCGTTCGTCAACAAAATCCAGATGCGCGTCGATCTGCAGGATATGGATATCGCCTTGGCCCTCAAAGGCTTCGATAATCGGGATATTCACCGAATGATCACCGCCAATCACAATCGGCAATGCGCCTGCGGCCAGCATCGCCGTTACCCCTGTGCGGATATTGGCATGGCTGCGCGCGGTGTCGGTATGCACAATATCGGCATCGCCAATATCAACGATCCGCACCGAGTCGGGCAGATAGGTGCAATCGTCTTCATGGTCATAGGCGCCCGCATGGCCAAAGCTGAACAGCGTCGAAGCCTCGCGCACCGAGCGCGGCCCAAAGCGCGCACCGGAACGAAACTGCGTGCCCGCATCAAAGGGCGCCCCCATCACCGCCACATCGGCGTCGATCTGGGTCCAATCTTGCACATAGGGGCGCTTACCAAAGGTGGCGATCCCGACAAAAGGCAGGTTCAACCGCCCCGTTTCATAGCCATGCCCTGACATGATATATCCTTAGTGCGGAGAGATCCCGCGCAGACGCTCTGAACGCCGGCGCAGCAATTCAACAGTTGCCAGCAAGGCGATCGAAAACACCACAAGAATCGTGGCCACCGACAAGATCGCCGGCGAAATCGCCTCGCGGATACCGTTCCACATCTGGCGCGGAATGGTTTGTTCGTCATTCGCGCCGACAAACAGCACCACCACAACTTCGTCAAACGAGGTGACAAAGGCAAACAGCGCGCCCGAGATCATACCCGGCAAAATCAGCGGCATCGTCACCTTGAAAAACGTCGTGGTGGGCGAGGCCCCAAGGCTGGCACTGGCGCGGGTCAGCGAATGGTCAAAGCCCGACAAAGTCGCAGTCACAGTGATGATGACAAAGGGAATGCCAAGTGTGGCGTGCGCCATGATCACGCCCAAATAGGGCACGCCCCATTTGTTGATGCCAATGCTCGAGTAGAAAAAGAACAGACCCAGCGTGATAATGATCAAAGGCACGATCATCGGCGAGATCAGCACCGCCATGATGGCGCGACGGTAGGGCATCTCGGGGCGCGACAGGCCAAGAGCTGCCAGCGTGCCCAGAAAAGTCGCGGTGATGGTCGCGAAAAAGCCGACGATTGCCGAGTTTTTCGCCGCATTCACCCAAGCCGCATCTTGCCAGACCGTCGCCCACCAAGCCGCATCCCGCGGCACATCAGTGGGCACATTTGGGTGGGTCAGCAAAAGATCATACCAGCGCAAGGAATAGCCCGTAGGATCAAGCGACAGCATCTTTTCGGTAAAGGTGAAATAGGGCTCTGCGTTAAACGACAACGGAATCACGATCAGGATCGGAGCGATCAAAAACAGAAAGATCAGCGCGCAAATAACCCGGAATGTATAATACCAAGCCCGTTCCAGCGGAGAGGCGTAAATCGGAAGTGCCATTGTTTGCCCCTTAACCCAGTTTCAATTTGTCGATGCCAACCAGCTTGTCATAAAGCCAGTACAGCAGCAGGATAGATGCCAGCAAAATCGTCGCCAGTGCTGCAGCCAGCGACCAGTTGTTTGATTTGTTGACATGGAAGGCGATCAGGTTCGAGATCAGCTGCCCCGACGCACCACCGACCAAAGCCGGTGTGATGTAATAGCCAACCGACAGGATGAACACCAAGAGCCCACCCGCGCCAATGCCCGGAATGGTTTGCGGCAGATAAACCCTACGGAACGCAGTCCAAGAGGTGGCACCAAGGCTGCGGGCAGCCCTCACATAACTGGGCGGAATCGGCTTCATCACCGAATAAAGCGGCAAGATCATAAAGGGCAGCAGAATATGCGTCATCGCAATCATCGTGCCCATCAGGTTGTTGATCATCACCAAACGCTGATCTTCTGTGATGATGCCAGCCCAGACCAGCAGACTGTTCACCACGCCCTGGCCCTGCAACAACACCATCCAAGCAGTGGTCCGCACCAAAAGCGAGGTCCAGAATGGCAAAAGCACCATGATCATCAACAGGCTGGCATAGCGCATCGGCAGCGACGCCAGTAAAAACGCCACCGGATAGCCAATGATCAGACACAGAAAGGTAATCGCCGCCGACAGCGCAAACGTGCGCACAAACAGGTTCACATAGACCCGCTCGTTTTCCGGCACCTGTTGAATAGCCCCCGTCGCCGAACGTTCCAGATCGACAGCAGCCAGATAGAAATCACCAGTATAGGCATGCGACACCCGCCGCATCACGCCCCAAAGCTCGGGCGAGGCCCAGTCTTTATCCAGCTTTGGCAAAGACTCCATAAAGGGCGGTTGCAGCTTTTTGGCCTCGCGTCCGGCCTTGGTGAACAAAGACCGGGTGCCGGGCATCTCGTAGTTGACCCGTTCGCCTGCGACGGCCACGGTTTTTGCAGCCCCAGCGGCGACCAGATCGGCCACCAGCGCGGTATAGGCGGCCTCGTCTGGTTCGGTGCCATTCGGGTGCTGATCAAACCAGGCCGAAATCTGCGGCATGTTTTCAGAAAATTTCGGGTTATAGATCGATTGATGCAAGACCTGCACAATCGGCGACACGAAGGTGATCATGATAAAGGCCAAAAGCGGTGCGACCAGCATAAAGGCCCGCCATTTGGCTTTTGATTGCGCCTGCGCCAAGGCCTCTTTCAACGGTCTCCCGTCCGAGGTTGTCAGCAATACAGGGTCATTGGCAGCAAGATCGGCCATCATCCATCCTTCGAAATTCGACGTGCTTGATAGAATTCGGGCGCGAAGTGTCCCCCGCGCCCGTTTTCACATTAGTTCGAGGCAAGCCATGCGTTGAAGCGGTCGTTCAACTCGCCGTCATGGTCGACCCAGAATTCATAGGAAGACGCCAGAGCGTTGCCCAGGTTTGCAGCCGAAGTTGGCATATAGGGTGCCATTTCGGTTTTGCCGTCGTTGTACATGCCAACCAAAGCGCCCGAAGATTTACGTGCTGGGCCATAAGCGATCCACTTAGCCTGATCAGCCAAAGCTTGGGTCGAGGTCGCGAACTTCACGAACTCCATAGCCGCGTCCTTGTTTGGCGCGCCCTTTGGAATAACGAACAAGTCGTATTCGTAAACCTGGCCATCCCAAACGGTGGTAAAGGGCTTGCCCTCTGCCACTGCCGCCGCGAACAGACGGCCGTTATAGGCGGTCGACATCATGACTTCGCCGTCAGCCAACAGCTGTGGTGGCTGTGCACCAGCTTCCCACCAGATCACGTCGCTCTTGATGGTGTCGAGCTTGGCGAAAGCGCGATCAACGCCCTCTGGGGTGCCCAAGGTTGCATAGACGTCAGCGGCAGGAACGCCGTCAGCCATCAAAGCCATCTCGAGGTTTGCTTTTGCGCCCTTACGCAGGCCACGCTTGCCGGGGAACTTCGTGGTGTCGAAGAAATCCGCCATGGTGGTTGGCTTGGCGTCGGGGAATTTGGTGTTGTCATAGCCGTAAACGGTCGAGAACACGATGGTTGCAACAGCGCAATCGGTCACAGCGCCGGGCAGGAAGTCGTCTGCCGCTGGCGTGCCATCAGCACCCGCTGGCAGCGCGTCCACGCCGATTGGCTCGAGCATGCCTTCGTCGCACAGGCGGATTGCGTCAGCATATTCCACGTCGCCCACGTCGATCGAAACGTTGCCGGCTTCGACCTGGGTTTTGATCTGTGGTGCTGGGTTGTCGCTGTCAACGGAGATCACATTGATGCCAGTCGCCGCGGTGAAGGGCTTGTGATAAGCCTCGACCTGGCTCTTGGTATAAGCACCACCCCAAGACATCACGGTGACGTCAGCCTGAGCGGCAAACGAAACAGCAGTCAGGGCAGTGGACAGAACGAGAAGTTTTTTCATTCGGTAGCTCCCATAGTTGTGTAGGACGATATTTCAGGCTGCGTCCCTTGCAGCACACCCCAAAGACGGGGACTTACATTGGATCAAGCGCGCGGGCATCTTGCGGGGCCCAACCGATCTTGATCTTTTCACCAGGACGCAGCATGCGCTGCCCCATGGTATTGCGCGATTTAATCACGAATTCGTCCGAACCTGCAACCCGAAGACGGGTGCGGAACAGATCGCCCATATAGATGAACTCCATCACCTCGGCGTCGATGGTATGCGCGCCTTCTGGCATCATCTCGGTTTTGAATTCCACCCGCTCGGGGCGGATCGAAACCAGCGTCCGCGCGCCTTTTTCAGACACGTTCACCGGCGTGGCGTCAATCACTTCGCCATTGGCCAGACGCACGGTGCAATTGTCGCCGTTAATCGATTCAATCGTGCCTGGCAGCTTGTTATTCTCGCCGATGAACTGCGCGACAAAGCTGTTTTCGGGACGCTCATACAAATCAGACGGCGAAGCAAGCTGCTGGATGCGGCCATCGTTGAAAACCGCGACACGGTCGCTCATCGTCAAGGCTTCGCCTTGATCGTGGGTCACGTAAACCACGGTAATGCCCAGGCTTTCGTGCAGACGCTTGATTTCATACTGCATGTGCTCGCGCAGCTGTTTGTCCAAAGCACCCAAAGGTTCGTCCATCAAAACCAGCGAAGGATCAAACACCAAGGCCCGCGCCAAAGCGATCCGCTGCTGCTGCCCCCCTGAAAGCTGTGCGGGCCGCCGGTTGGCGAATTCGCCCATCTGCACCATGTCCAGCGCACGCTTTACCTTAGCGTCGCGCTCGGATTTGCCCATGCCGCGCACTTCCAAAGGAAAGGCAAGATTTTCGCCCACAGTCATATGCGGGAACAGCGCGTAGTTCTGAAACACCATGCCGATGCCGCGCTTGTGCGGAGGCACCTCGTTGATATTGACGCCATCCAACTTGATCTCGCCATTGGTGGCGGTTTCAAAGCCCGCCAGCATCATCAGGCAAGTCGTCTTCCCAGAGCCTGATGGCCCAAGCATTGTCAGAAACTCGCCCTTGCCGATAGCAAGGTTCAAATCTTTTACGACAAGCTGAACGCCGTCATAGCTTTTCTGAACGTGTTCAAAAGCGACGAAAGCGTCGTTCGGGCTGGATGCAACCACGCCAATCTCCCTATGTGTCCGGCAGTTTTCCTGCGCTTGGTCTTAGGCTAAGCATCCGGATCGACAAAGGCAATTCCCGAATGCGCGTGCCATCAATCGCATGCGGATTGCCGACCGATTGGGCAAATAACGCCGTCTTCTTAGTCCAGAACGCCAATTTAGAAGCATTTTGCAGACCATTCGGCTGCGCAATTTCCCTTACGGCAACGTTCAGTTTCCGCCTCTGCTTGGCAAGAGGTCGCCAGACTGCCGGTTTGATTCCCCCGCAAGGCGATTTTCCCTAAGGCCTCGGCTCGGCAGTGTCGGTCTGCCAAGTCCTGCGCGCGGCCAGTTTGGGGCAAGTGTTGGTCTGCGCCTACAGAAAAGCGTAAAGATCATCCACGCGCAGGGCTTTCCCGCGGGAAGTTGCAGGCTAGCTTTGCTGCAAAGGAAACCGATATGCTTCTGCGCTTGCAAAACGTCACCAAAACCTACCCAAAGGCCGAAACAGCCGTGCTGCGCGGGGTGTCTTTTGACATGGCCGCGGGCGAGATGTTGGCGCTGACCGGCGAATCTGGCTCGGGCAAAAGCACGCTTTTGCATCTGGCGGGTGGGCTCGACAGTGCCGACAGCGGTGTGGTTGCGATCAATGGCACCGATCTGACCGGTCTTGATGACGCAGGCCGCGCGGGCCTGCGGCGTGGCACGGTTGGGGTGATTTTTCAGCAGTTCAACCTGATCCCTTCGCTAAGTGTTGCCGCCAATATCGCTTTTCAAGCCCGGCTTTCGGGCTGTTTTGACCCCGATCTGGCCGAGGCCTTGGCCTTGCGCTTGGGCTTGCAGGATTATCTGCACAAATACCCCGAACAGCTTTCAGGCGGCCAACAGCAGCGCGTCGCGATTGCCCGCACGCTTGCCCCCAAACCAGCGCTGGTGCTGGCCGACGAACCGACGGGCAATCTGGACGAGGCCACCGCCGACACGGTTTTTGATGTTTTGTGCGAATTGGTCGCCGAGACCGGCGCGGGGCTGGTGCTTGTCACCCATTCGCAGCGCCTGGCGGCACGGCTGGAGCGCAGGCTGCATCTGCGCGCGGGGCAGATTTCGTGAACAGGGCGATTCTCTCGGCTCTGCTGGGCCATTGGCGGCGCAACCCCTTGCAGCTGTTTACCCTGCTTGCGGGGCTGGCCTTGGGGACGGCGCTATGGTCTGGAGTGCAGGCGATCAATGCCGAGGCCCGCGCCAGCTATGACGCCGCAGCCACAAGCCTTGGCGAGACGCGCTTTGCCCAGATCACCGCGAAAACCGGCCAGCCGATCACGCTGCAAAGCTATGTCGCCTTGCGGCGTGCGGGCTGGTTGGTCTCGCCGGTAGTCGAGGGCGATTTTGGCGCGGTGCGGCTGATCGGCATCGACCCGCTGACCGCGCCCGCAGGCATGGGCGCTGCAGGCGTGATCGTGGGCGGCGATGTCGCAGCGTTTTTCGCAGAAAACGGCCAGATCTTTGCCCGCCAAGACACGCTGGCACAGCTGCCTGAAACCGGCGCGCAAACCATCATTACGCCAGATCTGGCCCCGAATACCGCTGTAACCGACATTGGCATCGCCCAGCGCCTGTTGGGCCGCGAAGGCCAAATCGACCGTCTGATCCTGTCCCCCGACCAGCCGCTGAGCCGTCAGCCTTTGGCACGCATCGCGCCTGCGCTGACGCTGACCCCGCCGCAAGCCGAAAGCGATATGGCCAAGCTGACTGACAGCTTTCATTTAAACCTGACAGCCTTTGGCTTGCTGTCTTTTGCGGTGGGCCTGTTCATCGTGCATGGCGCGATTGGTTTGGCGTTTGAGCAGCGCCGCGCGATGTTGCGCAGCCTGCGGGCCTTGGGCGCACCGTTGCAGCGGTTGATTGCGCTGATGGCGGTGGAACTGGCAGGCTTGGCCCTGATAGGCGGCAGCATCGGCGTCGCACTTGGGCTGGTGATTGCGGTGACCTTGCTGCCCGATGTGGCGGCGACGCTGCGCGGGCTTTATGGCGCCGATGTCTCGGGGCAGCTGTCGCTGCAGCCAATCTGGTGGCTTTCGGGTCTGGCGATTGCCTTGGGCGGCACCGCCATCGCGGGGACCGGGGCGCTGTGGTCACTGGCGCGGATGCCGCTGCTGGCCAGCGCGCAACCGCAGGCTTGGGCAAACGTGCAGCGCCGCCCGCTGTTGGCGGCAGCGGCCTTTGGGCTTTTGACGCTGGCGGCGGCGATTGCGCTTTGGGGTCAAGGCTTGTTGGCCGGATTTGCGATGCTGGCGGCCTTGTTGATTGGCGGCGCATTGGCCCTGCCGCCCCTGTTGGCGCGGGTGATTGCTTGGGGCGAGGCACTGGCGCGCGGCCCCGTGGCGCAGTGGTTTTGGGCCGACAGCCGTCAACAGCTGCCCGGACTGTCGCTGGCGCTGATGGCGCTTTTGCTGGCGATGGCGGCCAATGTTGGGGTTTCGACCATGGTCTCGTCGTTTCGGCTGACCTTCATTGGCTTTCTGGATCAGCGCTTGGCCTCCGAGCTTTATGTCACCGCACAAGATGCCGTCCAAGCCCAAGCCATTCAGGCGCTTGAGCGCGAAGGCCGCGTCGATGCGGTCTTGCCGATCTTATCCTCCTTGCAAACCGTGGCGGGGCTGCCTGCACAGATTTACGGCGCGCGTGATCATGCCACCTACCGCGACAATTGGCGGTTTTTGCGCGCCTCGCCCGACGTCTGGCAGGCCTTGGCACGCGGCGAGGGCGTGTTGATCAACGAACAGCTTTACCGCCGCGCGGGCCTTGAGCTGGGGGCATTGGTGCCGCTTGGCGCGGGGATTAGCCTGCCAGTGCTGGGGATTTACGGCGATTATGGCAACCCGATTGGCCAAGTCATTCTGACCGAACCGCTGTTTCGCCAGCAGTTCCCCGCCGTTACTGCCCTGCGCTTTGGTCTGCGGCTTAAGCCTGCGAAAATCCCCGCCTTGCGCGCCAGCCTTCAGGCCGATCTGGGGCTTGCCAGCCCTGCGATTGTCGATCAGGCCGCGATCAAGGCGCTGTCCTTGGCGGTGTTCGAGCGCACCTTTGTGGTGACCACGGCACTGAACATTCTGACGCTGGCGGTGGCGAGTTTTGCGATCCTGATGAGCCTTTTGACGCTGGCAGCCCTGCGCTTGCCACAGCTTGCGCCGGTCTGGGCCTTGGGGATGACGCGGCGCAAACTGGCGCTGCTGGATCTTTTGCGCGCCGTGGTGCTGGCGGCGCTGACCGGCGCACTGGCCCTGCCCTTGGGTCTGGCGCTGGCTTGGGCCCTGCTTGCCTTTGTCAATGTCGAGGCCTTTGGCTGGCGGTTGCCGATGTATCTGTTCCCGCTGGACTATCTGCGGCTGGCAGGCTTTGCGCTGACAGCGGCGGCGGTGGCGGCAGCTTGGCCCGCGTGGCGGCTGTGGCGGATGCCGCCTGTCGCGCTTTTGGGGGTGTTTCGCAATGAACGTTAGGGCGTTTCTAGTGGCGATCTTGCTGCCCTGCCAAGCCTTGGCGCAGGGCTTTGCCGGGCTTGGCGCTACGGCGGGCGATTTTGCGCAGCCTTCGCTTGACACAAGGTTGCAGTTTCCCGCCGATCACGCCGCCCACCCCAGCTTTCGCATCGAATGGTGGTATGTCACCGCCAATCTGACCGGCGCCGATGGCAGGGCTTATGGCGCGCAATGGACATTGTTTCGCACCGCCCTTGCCCCGTTCGAGGCGCAGGGCTTTGCCAGCCCGCAGATCTGGATGGGCCATGCCGCCCTAACCACGCCAAACGCGCATTTCGTGGCCGAGCGTTTGGGGCGCGGCGGCATTGCTCAAGCGGGGGTAGCGGCCGCCCCCTTCGCCGCTTGGATCGACGATTGGGCCTTGCAGGGGCCCGATTTCAATCACTTGCAGATGCGAGCCAGCGGCAGCGATTTCGACTATGATCTGCAGCTTGACGCCAAAGGGCCATTGGTGCTGCACGGGCAAAACGGCTATTCGGTGAAATCGGCCGCGGGGCAGGCAAGCCAGTATTATTCGCAGCCCTTCTTTCACGTCGCAGGCAAGATCACCCTGCCCGAAGGGCGGGTCGCGGTCACCGGCACGGCTTGGCTTGACCGCGAATGGTCGTCGCAGCCCTTGGCCGCAGATCAGCGCGGCTGGGATTGGTTTTCGCTGTCTTTTGACAGCGGCGACAAGTTGATGGGCTTTGTGCTGCGCGGCGCAAGCGACTACACCTCGGCCACATGGATTGCCGCCGATGGCACGGCGATCGCCCTGCCCGATGGCGCCTTTACCGCCAAGCCTTTGGCGCACCAGCGCATCGCGGGGCGCGATCTGCCGACCAAATGGCAGCTGCGCCTGCCCGACCACGGAGTAGACGTGACGATTGACGCGCTGAACCCCAATGCGTGGATGACCACCTCGGTGCCCTATTGGGAGGGGCCGATCACCATCACGGGCAGCCACAGCGGCGTGGGGTATTTGGAGATGACGGGCTATGATGACAAGTGATCCGCAGGCTTGGGCGGCCGATCTGACCGGCCTGCATGCGCAGGTTTGGGCGCGGCTGTTACACGGGGTGGCCGATCGTCAGGCCCCTGCCCGCCATCCCACCTTGGCGACGCTGTCGCCAGATGGCTGGCCCGAGGCCCGCACCGTGGTCTTGCGCGCCGCTGATCCTGTGGCTGGAACGCTGGATCTGCACACCGACCTTTATTCGGCAAAGGTTGCCGCCCTGCGCCACTGCGCGCGCGCTGCCCTGCATATTTGGGACGCCGAGATGCAGCTGCAAAGCCGCCTGTCGGTGCAGGTGCAGGTGCTGTCTGGCCCCGAGGTGGCGGCAATCTGGGCACGGGTGCCCGATCCTTCGCGGCAAAGCTATGGCACGATGCCCCGCCCCGGCCAGCCGATTGCAACGGATTTGGCCTATGAAAAGCGCCCCGATGCAGAAAGCTTTGCCGTGCTGCGCTGCACAGTTTGGGCGATTGACGCCGTCTATCTGGGGCCAGAGCACCGCCGCGCCCGCTTTGCACGCGAAACCCTGTGGCAGGGCCAATGGCTCGCCCCCTAGCGGGCGGGCTTAGGCCATGGACGCGACCGCCGCTCTGCGCCATAGTCTGGGCGTGCGGGGGACTTCGGTCACCGAATATGGCGCGCGACCATCGCGCCTTTGCAGCGAAGGGGTGTGACGATGAAACATGTGCCAAAAGAAACCACCGATGACGCGCTTATTCAGGAGTTTCTGAAAAAGGGCGGTGCGGTCAGTATCGGCAAGACAAAACCGCTGCCGCGCGAATTGGGGCTTAGCAACAACGCTTGGAATAATAAGTTGACCAAGGAAGAGAAATCAGCCCGCAGCAAGAAATAGGCTCCGCGCTCATTCAGGGGCCGCCAGCCCCGCCCACTGGCGCAACGAGGCTGTCAGCGCGCAAAGGCTGGTGCCACGTCCAATCACCACCAACCGCCCCGGCGGGTCGCGGCGCGGCTCGGGGGGCTGAATGCTGCGGCCTACCGATTGCAGCAAAAGATTGCCTGCGGGGCTGTCAACGATCCCCTTGATCCGCAAGATATTTTCTCCGTGATGATGCACCAAAGCCGAGAGCCAGACCGATAGGCTGGGCCAATCAATCCCCGTCAGATCAAGCGAATGCGCGATGATCGGTTCGGGGTTCGCCTGCGGCCAGTGCAAGGGCTTTAGCTTGCGGTCAAGCGCTGGCAAATCCACGGCGACGCCCTGCACCGCTGCGGTAACCTTGGCCGCTGGCGCAAGCCCTGCAAGACCAAGACGCAGCGCATGCAAGGGCTGCGGCCTCTGATCGATCTTGGTCAGGATGATCCGATCTGCGGCGCCAATTTGCGCCCGGCACAGCGGTTCGTGGCCAATCTGGGCAGGCGCTTCGCGCGCATCAACAAGCACAATCACCTCTTGCAGCCGAATGTGGCGCTGCAAGATCGGATCTGCCGCCAGCATCGCCACAATCGCCGCAGGCTCTGCCAAGCCGCTTGTTTCCAGCAAAATCTCACTTGGCCCCTGCCCCGTGCTTTGGGCATCGCAGATCTGGCGCAACACCCGTTTCAACCGATCGCGGCCATCGCAGCAGACACAGCCACCCGCGATCAGGCTAAGACGGGCGGCATCTTGCAACAGCAGATCGTCAATCGCTTGGTCAGCGGCCTCGTTGACGATGAAATGACAGTCGGCAAAGGCCCCGATATGGCGCTGATGGCGCAGCCATGTGGTCTTACCCGCCCCCAAAAACCCTGCCAAAATCGTCAGGCGCATCAGATCAGCCATCCACCGGCCCCGCCAATGGATCAACGCCCTGCCCGTTCAGCCGCGCCGCCGCCGCCCAAAGTGCATCCAGATCGGCCACCAAAGCCTGCCGCCCGCCCGAAGCCAGCAGCGTCAGCCCCGGCACCAAAAGCCCATCGCGCACCCCAAGACCATGCGGGACCAAAACCCGCGCCAAAACCTGCACGCGGGCCGCCCTGATACGCAAACGGCCCCCCGCATTCGCCCCGCCTGCATCTGTCCAATGACCCGCAAGTGGCGGCGCACCGCAACCCGAACACATCAGATCAGTGGCGGGCGGGCAGCGCCCTCAAAGGGAAAGCGGGCCCGAAAATCGCTGGCCATGGTCTCGAAGGGCACCCATTCGATGCCGGCATGGCTGTTGATATAGTCGATCAACCTCTCCAGCATCAGCAACATCTGCGGGCGGCCAGAAACATCGGGATGAATGGTGATCGGGAAGATGCCATAGTCCATCTCTCGGTAAACCCAATCGAACTGATCGCGCCACATTTGTTCGATGTCGCGGGGGTTTACAAAGCCATGGCTGTTCGGCGCGCCCTTGATAAACATCATCGGCGGAAGATCGTCGACATACCAATTGGCTGCAATGCCAACCAGGTCGATCTCATGACCATGCTTTAGGGGATGCATCCAATCAGCCGCGCGTTTGGAATAATCGATCACGTTCCACGCATCGCCCACCCGCGCATAAAACGGCAGAAAATCGCGGTAGCCTTGGCTGTGATCATAGTCAAAGCCGTATTTCAGCAAAAACGCTGCTGTTGAGGCCGAGATCTCCCACCAAGGCGCCACATAGCCGCGCGGCTTTTGCCCTGTCAGCGCGTCGATCAACTCGATGGATTTGACCAGCACATCTTCTTCTTGGCTGGGCGTCATCGCCACCGGGTTTTCGTGCAAATAGCCATGCACGCCGATTTCGTGACCGGCTTTGACAATCATCTCCATCTCTTTCGGAAAGGTTTCAAGGCTATGGCCTGGAATGAAAAAGCTGGTTTTCATTGCGTCGAGAATGGCAGTGCAAAAGTGAGCGATGGAAGTGGCGTGATAATCTCGCTGCGGGCAGCGTAAAATGTTGCCACTTTGGCCCTTGCTGGTTGCAGGGAGAGCAGGAGATTTTAGTCGTGGATTTGTATTTGAAGCTTCGCCTCGCGCGTCGGGGCGATATGCTCGAAAGGTTGCCCGACAGACCCAAACCGCCGCCCCAGCTGCGATAACCTTCCTTCAGCGGCTGATAGACGCAAGCAATGCCCTGAGATTTCACCGCGGTGATTGCCGGCGACCACATCGACTGAATAACCACCTCGCCCGAAGCCATCAGGTTGACGCTTTCGTCAAAGGATTTCCAGAAGGCGCGGAACTGGCCAGCCTTTTTCGCCTCGGTAAAGATCGCGATGGTCTTGTCGATTTCATCGTGGTCATATTGCCTTTGTCGGCGTATTTGATCTCGCCCATGGCCTCGCAGACCATCGCCATATCCATGATCCCGATCGACGAAATATCAAGGATCGAGGCCTTGCCCTTGAATTCAGGGTTCAGCACATTGTGCCCGCCCATAAAGCGCGCAACAAATTCGGTATTGGGGGCGTTGAACACATCGCGTGCCGAGCCCGCTTGTTCGATCACCGCATTGTTCATCACCACCACCTGATCGGCCGGAGCCAAGGCCTCGTCCTGGCCATGGGTGACATGCAAAAAGGTGATGCCCAACTCGCGCTGCAACCGCTTCAGCTCGGCCCGCATCCGAATGCGCAGGAAGGGGTTCAGGGCCGACAAAGGCTCGTCCAGCAGCAGCACCTGCGGTTTGGTGATCAGCGCGCGGGCCCACGCAATGCGCTGTTGTTGGCCGCCCGACAGCTGCGCCGGCATCCGCTGCGCCAGCGCCGCCATATCCACCAGTTCCAGCATTTCAGCCGCAGCGCGGTGCCGCTCGGGTCTATCGACGCCCTTCATTTTTAGGCTGAAGGCAACATTGTCGATCAGGCTCAGATGCGGAAACAGCGCATAGTTTTGAAACATCATCGCGGTGCCACGCTGGGCGGGCAGCAGCTTCGAGATATCCTTGCCCGCCAGAATGATCGCGCCATCGCTGACCGCTTCATGCCCTGCAATCATCCGCAGCGTCGAGGATTTGCCGCAGCCCGAGGGCCCCAGCAGGCAGACATAGCTGCCGCTTGGAAACAGATGGCTGACCGCGTCGACAGCTACCGTGCTGCCATAGCGTTTGGTCAGAGCCACAAGTTCCAAATCAAGCAAAGTGCGCACACCTAACCCCCAAGCTAAGGTCTTGGGATGATCATGGCGGTGCCAGCCTTGGCCATGGCAAGCCTGCGCCCATCTTGCTTGGCTGGAAACCTTGTCCGCCTATTTGCGCGGCACTAACTTTTCATATTGCCCGCAAAGCAATCTAAAATTGTCTACAATTTATCATAAAAATGCCGACAAGGCGCGGCTGTTGGCTTTTGAAGGAAATCATCTTAGGACAGAGCCATGCCAAAGTTGATTTAGACCCATGCTTCTGCAATCCGATCTTCCGCTTAACCCCAGTTCAGACGATATCGTCGGGTCGCTGCGGCGGGCCATCCTGGCGCATCGCGTGGCGCCGGGGTCGAAATTGGTCGAAGACGAGGTCAGCGATGTGTTTGGCGTGGGCCGTTCGATTGCGCGCACCGCTCTGCAGGCTTTGGCGCATGAGGGCTTGGTGACGATCATCCGCAATCGCGGTGCCTTTGTCGCAGACCCGGGGGTGCGCGAGGCGCGTGAAGTCTTTGAAGCCCGCGCCCTGCTGGAACCCCGCACTGCACGTTCGGCGGCAGAGCGTGCCACGCCTGCCGCGGTCAAGCTGTTGCACAAACATATCGCGGCAGAGCATCAGGCCCTGCAGGCGGGCGATCTGGGCAAGGCGGTCTATCTCTCGGGGCTTTATCACATGGCGATTGCTGATCTGGCGGATCAAGCCACCATCGCGGCGATGATCTCGACGCTTGTGGCGCGCTCGTCTTTGATTGTGGCGCTCTATTGGCGTCGCCCGCAGGCGCTGTGCGAAAGCCATGTGCATCACGCGCTGACTGACGCCATTGCTGCACATGACGGCGCGCGGGCGGAAGATCTGATGAAGGGCCATCTGGTGGACCTGTTAGCCAACCTTGATCTGCGTGAAAAGCTGCAGATCGGCGGGTCGCTGTGCGATATCTTGCGGCAGGCCTAGCCCACCACCGGAATGGCTGCGCCAAGAAGATCGCCCAGATCCAGCAGCAGATCTTCGCGGAACAGATCAGCCACCAATTGCACTCCGACAGGCGTCTCTCCAACCGCGCCCGTGGTCACTGTCAGCCCCGGCAGCCCCATCAGAGGCAGGCCGATTTGCAGGGTTTGCGCCTCGATCACTGCATCAAAATCGCTTTGCGAGGCGACATCACGGTGATCAGCAAAGGGCAATTCGCCCGAAACCGGGCACAACAGCACGGGGTAGTCGGCAAAAAACGCCCGCCATTGCCGCACCAAGCGCGAGCGGGTGGCAAACAGGTCCATAAAGCCGTTCAGATCGGGTTCGGGCGCGTGACGGCACAGGTTTTCATAGACAAAAATCGCGTCAGGATCGCCCTCGGCATAGATCGCAGCCCCGCCGGTGCGGCGCATCTCGGCCAGCCATAGGCGCAGCTGCACCGCCACGGCTTCGCGCAAGGGCGGCGGTTGCACCTCCTCTACCTGCCAGCCCGCAGCTTCGGCCTTGTCAGCGGCTTGGCGCAGCGCTGCGCGAATGGCAGGGTCCACCACCATGCCTTCGGGCGCGATACAAAGTGCCAAACGGCGCGACGCGGCAGGGCCTATCAGCGGCATCGGCATTGACCAAGGATCGCGGCTGTCGGGCACCGCCATCGCCGTCAGCGCCAGCCGCAAATCGGCAATCGAGCGCGCAATCGGCCCCGAAACCGCCATCAACTGCGCTCCAATCAAGCGATCCGCCCCCGTGGCATTGAAGGCCGGCACCCGCCCCAGCGAGGGGCGCAGGCCATGCACGCCACAGGCATAGGCCGGATAGCGCACCGATCCCGCAATATCGGTGCCATGCCCAATCGGCCCCATGCCGCTGGCCACCGCAGCCGCAGCCCCACCCGAAGATCCGCCGGGGGTCAGATCTGGATTGCGCGGGTTGATCGTCGCCCCATGCAAAGAGTTGCGGGTAAACCAGCGCAGGGAAAACGCAGGCGTATTGCTGCGGCCAATGATGATCGCCCCCGCGCGGCGCAGATTGGCAACCACGGGGCTGTCTTGGGTCGCCATCAACCCCTTTTGCAGGCGCAAACCATTGGTGGTGGCAAATCCCGCCTGATCGGTGATCACCTTGATCGTCACCGGAACTCCCGCCATCGGCCCCAGCGCTTGGCCTGCGGCAAAGGCGCGGTCCTGCGCATCGGCTTGGGCCAAGGCCTCTTCGTCGCAGCGCTGCACAATGGCGTTCAGTCGCGGGTTCACCGCATCAATCCGCGCCAAGGCCGAAGCCACAAGGGCGCGCGCCGAGGTTTCCCCCGCGCCAAGGGCTGCGCGCATTTCGGTTGCGGTCAGGCTGTAAAGCTGCGGCATCTGGGCCCCCATGTGCACAATCAGGTTCTGCACAAGCCTGACGCGCCTGCACCGAAAAGAGAACCCCAAAGCAGCAAGGCAAAGCCGTCTTTGCGCCACTGGATCGTTGATTTTCTGAGGGTGGATGCAGAACCGTCGCGCCAAGGTCGCAGTCAAGGCCATGATTCTGTTTAAATCCCTGCCGGATTGGTGCGGATGAAAGGACTCGAACCTTCACTCCGATTAAAGAACAGCGACCTCAACGCTGCGCGTCTACCAATTCCGCCACATCCGCACTTAGATCCGGCTAGGATGGGGGCTATCTAGCGACAGATCCTGCCGATGAAAAGAGGGATTCTGCATATGCTTCAAACTCTGCGCCCCACCATGGTTGCATTCGCCACCAAGGCGGGCCATTTCTGACAGCGCGGCAGCAAAAGGCGGGACAAAATGGCACAAGATCGGGTCGAATGGCGGCATCTGGCAGGGCTTGCCCCCTACGTCGAAACCCTGGCCGCGATGGAGGCACGTGTTGCCGAAATTGCCGCAGGCACCGCCGCCGAGGCGATTTGGTTGCTGGAACATCCGCCACTTTATACCGCAGGCACCTCGGCGCAGGCCGCGGATCTGACAGACCCCGACCGCTTTCCGGTCTTTGTGGCCGGGCGCGGCGGCCAATATACCTACCATGGCCCCGGCCAGCGGGTGGCCTATACGATGTTGAACCTGAACACCCGGGGCCGCGATGTGCGCCAATTTGTCTGCGCCCTGGAAAACTGGGTTATCGCCACTTTGGCCGAGTTCAATGTGCGCGGCGAGCGTCGCAGCGGCCGTGTCGGCGTCTGGGTGGTGCGCCACGATCTTGCCCCCAATCCCGATGGCAGCCTGCGCGAAGACAAAATCGCCGCAATCGGGGTCAAGCTGCACAAGTGGGTCAGCTTTCACGGCATTTCGATCAATGTCGAACCGGATTTGTCGCATTTCTCGGGCATTGTGCCTTGCGGCATCCGCGAACATGGCGTCACGTCGCTGGTTGATCTGGGCCTGCCTGTCACCCTCGCCGATCTGGATGCGGCGCTGATGACGACATTTCCCCGCTTTTTTCCTTAAGGTCCGCGATGCGACCATCCGCCCTTTGCATTTCCACCTAAGGCAGTGCAGGATACCAGTTCGCCAAGGGCTGTGACCGCTATGATGGACAACGCCCCGCCACCTGCTTGATGAGGACATTATGACCAAACACAGCCTGATTCCCGCCCTCGCGCTTACGCTGCTTGCTGCCCCTGCTTTTGCAGGCGATGCGGCCAAGGGCGAATCTGATTTCAAGAAATGCAAAGCTTGCCATTCGATCGTGGCCGATGACGGCACCGCAATTGTCAAAGGCGGCAAAGTCGGCCCGAATCTTTACGGTGTGATTGGCCGTCAGATCGGCAGCCTTGACGGCTTCAACTACGGCGATTCGATCAAAGCCGCAGGCGCGGATGGCTCGGTCTGGGATGAAGCAAGACTTGCGATCTATGTTGCAGACCCTACTGCTTGGCTGAAAGAGAAAACCGGCGATGCCAAGGCAAAATCGAAAATGGCGTTCAAGCTGACCTCGGGCGGCGAAGACATGGCGGCCTATCTGGCTTCGGTCAAACCCGCGCAATAAGCCCGGCAAAGCCGCACAAACCACCGGCCCGCGTGAAAGCACGCGGCCGGTTTTTTTCTGCCCAGGCGGCAAAGCGACGCAGATCCTTCTGTGCGACATTGCGCCTCAGGCAAGGCCAAGCTGCCGGAACCGCATAAAAATCTTTCAAAATCGGCCTGAAA
Organism: Cypionkella sp.; assembly: GCA_023255415.1. Taxonomy (GTDB): domain Bacteria; phylum Pseudomonadota; class Alphaproteobacteria; order Rhodobacterales; family Rhodobacteraceae; genus Cypionkella. The sequence goes on from JALRIN010000025.1 coordinate 40,419, forward strand.
AATTGATCTGGATCAAAGTCAGACATTGCCCTAGCCCCGCCTGCAAACTAAACAGGTCTTGTAATCCGTTATGGCGTCGCCATGCGCGGAGAAGATGCAATGATAACGGGAGATGCCAATGGCCGACGCAGCCATCCATGGCCACGATCATGACACACGCGGGTTCTTCACCCGCTGGTTCATGTCGACGAACCATAAAGATATCGGGATTCTGTACCTGTTCACCTCGGCGCTAGTCGGCTTTATCTCGGTGGTCTTCACCGTGTATATGCGGATGGAGCTGATGGAACCCGGCGTGCAATACATGTGCATGGAGGGGATGCGCTTTGTCGCAGACGCCACGCGCGAATGCACCCCGAACGGCCACTTCTGGAACACCACTGTTACCGCACATGGCATCTTGATGATGTTCTTTGTGGTTATTCCGGCGCTGTTTGGCGGCTTTGGCAACTACTTCATGCCGCTGCAAATCGGCGCGCCAGATATGGCCTTCCCGCGGATGAACAACCTGTCCTACTGGATGTATGTCGCGGGCACCTCGCTTGCTGTGGCCTCGCTTTTGTCGCCTGGTGGCGATGACCAGCTGGGTTCGGGCGTCGGCTGGGTGCTTTACCCACCGCTGTCGGTGCGTGAAGGCGGCTATTCGATGGACCTTGCGATCTTTGCGGTGCACTTGTCGGGGGCCTCGTCGATTCTTGGCGCGATCAACATGATCACCACCTTCCTGAACATGCGCACCCCGGGCATGACCCTGCACAAAGTGCCGCTGTTCGGCTGGTCGATCTTCATCACCGCATGGCTGATCTTGCTCGCACTTCCGGTTCTGGCTGGCGCGATCACCATGCTTCTGATGGATCGCAACTTCGGCACCACATTCTTCGATCCTTCGGGCGGTGGCGATCCGATCCTCTATCAGCACATCCTGTGGTTCTTTGGGCACCCCGAAGTTTATATCATCATCATTCCGGGCTTTGGCATCATCAGCCACATCATTGCCACCTTCTCACGCAAGCCGATCTTTGGCTACCTGCCGATGGTTTACGCAATGGTTGCAATCGGAGTTCTGGGCTTCGTCGTCTGGGCGCACCACATGTATACCGTTGGTATGTCGCTGACCCAGCAGTCCTACTTCATGCTCGCCACCATGGTGATCGCAGTGCCCACGGGCGTTAAGATCTTCTCGTGGATCGCGACGATGTGGGGTGGTTCGGTCGAGTTCAAATCTCCGATGGTTTGGGCGTTCGGCTTCCTCTTCCTCTTCACCGTAGGCGGCGTGACCGGTATCGTTCTGTCGCAGGCTGGTGTGGACCGTGCCTACCACGACACCTACTACGTGATTGCGCACTTCCACTATGTGATGTCGCTCGGCGCCGTGTTCGCGATCTTTGCAGGTATCTACTTCTACCTGCCTAAGATGTCGGGCCGCGCTGCTCCCGAGTGGGCCGCCAAGCTGCACTTCTGGATGATGTTCATCGGTGCAAACCTGACCTTCTTCCCGCAGCACTTCCTTGGCCGTCAGGGTATGCCGCGCCGCTATATCGACTATCCGGAGGCCTTTGCGCACTGGAATTACATCTCGTCGATCGGTGCGTTCATTGCCTTCGCGTCCTTCGTGTTCTTCATCGGTGTTCTCGCCTACACCCTGCTTGCAGGCCGCCGCGTGACCGAGCCGAACCCGTGGAACGAATACGCTGACACCCTCGAGTGGACCCTGCCCTCGCCGCCGCCCGAACACACCTTCGAGCAGCTGCCCAAGCAGTCCGATTGGGACAAGAGCCACGCCCACTAAGGCACGCTCTTCAGAAAATCAGGAAAAGCCTCGCTCTGTGCGGGGCTTTTTCTTTTGGAGCTGTTAGATTGCCGACAGATCACGAGGTGAAAGTATGTATCCAGCGCTCATCCCCGAACTCGGCGTTACCGATTTCAAAACATCGCTGCACTTCTATTGCGAGGTGATTGGCTTCGGCGTCGATTATCAGCGCCCCGAAGAAGGCTTTGCCATGCTAAGGCTTGGTGGGGCATATCTTATGCTAGACCAGATCGGCCTTGGGCGGACCTTCGGCCTGCAAGATGGACCCATCAGCCAACCACCAGGGTTCAACATCCAATTTGAAGTCCCTGCCCTCGCCCCGATCATTTCGCGCCTTGAGACGCACGGCACCGACTGGATTTTGCCACCCGAACACAAGTGGTGTCGACGCCGCGATGAAGAGGTCGGCAATTACCAATGTGTTTTTGCAGATCCCGACGGATATCGCTTACGGCCATTTGAATCCCTTGGCTCCCGACCTGCGACATAGGCGCGACTTGCTGAGACCACTTGCCCGACTATGTTTCCCTCGGAGTCTCAACGGAACATAGACGAAAATGCCCTACGAATGGCTTGAAACCCAAAACGAAGACGGCCGCCGTGCAAAGGAACTCCACCTTTGGCCCTATCGGTCTTTGCCGAAAAAAGGCTTCGTCTGGTTTGTCGGCGGCACGATCGTCACCATCTCTGTGCCGCTCTTTGCCGTAATCGGAACTGCGGTGCTTTGGGGGCTGTTGCCGTTTCTCGCTCTCGCTGTCTGGGCGCTCTGGGCTGCGCTCAACCGAAGCTACCGTGACGGTGAAATCCTTGAAGAGCTTGTGATCCAGAGCGAAACGGTCAATCTCACGCGCCATGATCCCAATGGACGCAAACGCGATTGGGAGGCCAACCCCTATTGGATCAGGGTCGAAATGCACCCCAAAGGCGGTCCCGTAGAAAACTATCTCACTCTGAGTGGCGGCGCGCGTGTCGTCGAGATCGGCGCATTCCTTACGCCGCCTGAACGCCAACAGCTCTATGGCGAATTGATCGACGCAATCAAATCCGCATAAAAAAGGCCGCCCCATCGAGGCGGCCTTTGATTTTTCATGGAGCTGGGGGTTAGCCGAGCTTGGCCTTCACCATCGGTCCCACGGCGCCAAAGTCCATTTGGCCTGTGTATTTGTCCTTGAGAGCCCCCATCACTTTGCCCATGTCCCGAATAGATTCGGCACCGGTCGAAGCAATGGCCTCGTCGATGGCGGCGGCTGTTTCCTCGGCATCGAGCTGACGGGGAAGGAAATCCTCGATCACCCGAATTTCGGCGAGTTCTTTTTCAGCAAGCTCAAGACGGCCGCCTTCTTCATATTGGCGGGCACTTTCCTGACGTTGTTTGACCATCTTTCCAAGGATGGCGAGAACAACATCATCCCCAATCTCGTTTTCATCGCCATCACCACGGGCCGAGATTTCACGGTCCTTGATAGCGGCATTGATCAAACGGAGGGTCGAAAGGCGGTCGGCATCTTTGGCCTTCATCGCCTCTTTGAGGCTGGCACTGATGCGGCTGCGCATATCCATATATCTGTCCTTGTTGGGAGCGATAACACGAGGCACGTCATACCCCGAAGCACAGTCCCTTTCAACCATTCGCGGCGCAGCGTAACTTTGGGTCAAACTTGCCTTGACCGCGGCCTGTCTCACCCTTAGTTACGCGGCTGTTTAACCACTTGGGAGTCGTTGCCATGCCGAACAGCATTCAGGAAAAACCGACCGCTTGTATCGCACTTGCGGATGGAACCCTTTTCTATGGCAAAGGCTTCGGCGCAACGGGCCAGACCGAGGCAGAACTCTGCTTTAACACCGCTATGACGGGCTATCAGGAAATCATGACCGACCCCTCTTACGCGGGTCAGGTCGTAACCTTCACCTTCCCCCATATCGGCAACACTGGCGTAACCCCCGAGGATGACGAAACGCGCGATCCTGTTGCCGCCGGCATGGTGGTCAAATGGGACCCGACCGAGCCGTCCAACTGGCGCTCGACCGAAGAGCTCACCGCTTGGCTCGCCAAGCGTGGCCGCATCGGTGTCGGCGGCATCGACACCCGCCGCCTCACTCGTGCGATCCGTCAGCAAGGTGCTCCGCACGTCGCCATCGCGCATGACCCCCAAGGCAACTTCGACGTAGAAAAGCTCGTCGCCGCTGCCCGCGGTTTCAAGGGCCTTGTCGGTCTCGATCTTGCCAAGGACGTCACCTGCGCCCAGTCCTACAAGTGGGACGAAAAGCGTTGGGCATGGCCCGAAGGCTATACCGCCATCGAAAACCCGAAGTACAAGGTTGTCGCCGTGGACTTTGGTGCCAAGCGCAACATTCTGCGCTGCCTTGCTTCGGTCGGCTGTGATGTGACCGTTCTTCCCGCAACTGCGACGGTCGAAGACGTGCTCGCCCACAATCCCGATGGCGTCTTCCTCTCGAACGGCCCCGGTGATCCGGCGGCAACCGGCGAATATGCAGTTCCGATGATCAAGGGCGTGCTAGACAAGACCGACCTTCCAGTCTTCGGGATCTGCCTTGGACACCAGATGCTCGCGCTCGCGCTCGGTGCAAAGACGATCAAGATGAACCACGGTCACCACGGGGCCAACCACCCCGTGAAGGACAAAGAAACCGGCAAGGTCGAAATCACCTCGATGAACCACGGCTTCACGGTTGATAGCCAGACCCTGCCGAAGGGCGTGTCCGAAACCCACGTCTCGCTGTTCGATGGCTCGAACTGTGGCATCGCGGTTGATGGC